>NZ_SRRY01000001.1:532500-687500 GCF_004792295.1 Pseudoalteromonas sp. MEBiC 03607 | reverse complement strand
AGATCACTGCGATCCGAACAATTCTTGTCAAACATTCAGCTAATTGTTCATGACATCCTAGGTATGCAAAGCTGTTTTTTACCAGATCTGCACGATGCGCATTCGCTACAGCAGTGATCAGCTTATGCTCAGATTGTGAAAAACCTGGCATATCGGTGTTTTCTATAATGTAGGCTGTGTGCTTATGATAAAGTTTATACTCTATTAATAAACCTATCTCGTGTAACTTCGCTACCGTTTTTAATAACGCAATTGCGTTGTTATCAATTGACTGCCACTGCCCCTTTACACTCTTTGCTAATTGCTCAGTAAGTTGTGCAACTCGGCAGGCTTGATTTACATCGACATGATAACGAGCCATTAATCCATCAACCGTACGCTTACGAATATCGTGGTTATGTAGCTCTGGTACCATGCTGTAAAGCACACCTTCACGCAATGCGCCGCGAGCAAGGCCCATCTGCTTTATAGCTAATGATTCGAATAAGGCAATTAAAATTGCAAGTCCAGATACAAACACAAGGCGGCGTTCTTCACTTAAACCTGGAAGCTCAAGATCTGCAATTGTTTCAAATTGCACTGATTGCTCTTTGATGGCATACAATTTATCAAGCGTTAAGAGTTCATCTTGGTTTTGCGCAACCATGATCTCTTGAATTGCTTGCACTGTACCAGATGCTCCACTCGCTATTTGCCAGCCTGCCGCTTTATATTCATCAACAATTTCAGCAATCACATCTCTGGCAGCTTGAATCGCGGCTGCAAAATTTTCGTTACTCAGTTTTTGATCTTTGAAATAGCGCTCTAAAAAGGTGACACAGCCCATATGTAGGCTTTTATAGTGCAGTGCGTCAAAACCTTTACCTATAACGACCTCTGTACTCGCTCCACCAATATCGATAACAAGTTGCTTTCCACTACAAGCTGATGTGTGCGCCACGCCTTTGTAAATCGTTTTGGCTTCTAGCTCACCACTGATGACATTGATTTTATGACCAAGGATTTGTTCAGCCTTTTGCTTAAACACATCGGCATTGGTAGCAAGACGCAAAGTTGCTGTTGCAACAATGGTAATGTTTTTCTTTGGTATGTCTTGTAAACGTTCTGCGAACAAGGCTAGGCATTCCCAACCTCGCTGCATGGCTTCTGAGCTTAGGACGTTGTTTTCATCAAGCCCTGCTGCAAGCCTTACTTTACGTTTGACTCGACCGATCGTTTGTAGACCGCCAGCAATTGATTTGGCAATCAGCATATGAAAGCTGTTCGATCCTAAATCGATTACTGCATACACATTTTTTTGCGGTTGAAATTGCCCCACCGTTCAAAAACCTCTAGTTACTACTAAGTCTTCAATGACGGTCGTTTATCACGACCGTGATTTCTGGTAACTATTATTTGGTCGACGTCCGTTGTTATTACGATTACGTGGGCCTGTAGAATAGTTCCGCTTTTTCTGAATAGTAGGCTTAGTTAAATCATCAAGCAATGCACTTTTATCATAATGTGATAATGGAATGCTGTGTTCTATATATTGCTCAATTTCGTGGAGATTATAGGCATACTGTTCACAGGCAAAGCTAATAGCGTGTCCTGAAGCACCAGCACGTCCGGTACGACCAATGCGGTGTACATAGTCTTCACAATCATCTGGCAAATCAAAATTAAATACATGACTTACTTCTGGGATATGTAAACCACGAGCTGCAACGTCTGTTGCCACTAAGAAGTCCAAATCGCCTTTGGTAAATTGAGCCAAAATTGATTGACGCTTTTTCTGGTTTACATCACCGGTTAATAATCCAACTCGATGACCATCCGCTTTCATCCATGCGTAAACATTTTCACAACTGTGTTTCGTATTTGCAAACACAATTGCTTTCTCAGGCCATTCTTCTTCAATTAAAGTTAACAGTAACTTAATTTTATCGTCTTGCGATGGATGAAATAGCTCTTCTTGAATACGCTTACCTGTTTTAACGTCAGGTTCAATTTGCACATGCTCTGGGTTAGTCATGTGTTCAAACGCTAATTCCTGCACACGATAAGATAAGGTTGCAGAGAATAATAGGTTTAAACGCTCTGAAGTTTCAGGCATACGTCTAAACATGTAGCGAATATCTTTAATAAAGCCTAAATCGAACATACGATCTGCTTCATCAAGCACCACAACTTCAATTTCATTTAGGGTGTAACAACCCTGTTTATACAAATCGATAAGGCGTCCAGTCGTTCCAATTAAAATATCAACGCCTTTTTCTAGTTGTGCACGTTGTTTTTCGTAATCTTCGCCACCATATACTAAACCTAAGTTAAGATTACAGTGTGGCGCTAAAATTTTTGCATCTTTGTGTATCTGAATCGCCAGCTCCCGAGTTGGGGCCATGATCAGGGCTCTTGGATGTTTACTAGGTGCTTTGCTAGATTGTAATAACCGATGGCACGTGGCTGTTAAAAACGCCAACGTCTTGCCTGTACCTGTTTGTGCTTGGCCCGCAATATCACGGCCTTCACAAATAAAAGGTAGGCATTTAGCTTGAATGGGTGTGCAATATTCAAACCCATTTTCGGTTAAACCGGCAACCACTTCCGGTGCGATAGCAAAGTCTGAAAACTTTTTATCGGTCAAATGTGTCTTAGTCATAGCGTTTAAGCATAACGTTTAAACTTGCAATAAGAAACAAGAGTGTTTAAATACGCATTAAATATTTCGCCTAACTTATCGGAGATCGCAATGAGCGAGAAAATTATTCAATTAACTGACGATAGCTTTGAAGCTGACGTACTACAATCAGACAAACCTGTACTTGTTGATTTTTGGGCTGAATGGTGCGGACCTTGTAAAATGATCGCCCCTATTCTTGACGAAGTAGCTGGCGAGTTTGATGGACGTGTAACTATCGGTAAATTAAACATTGACCAAAATGCGGGCACACCACCTAAATTTGGTATTCGTGGAATCCCAACACTTCTTCTTTTCAAAGATGGTCAGGTTGCAGCAACTAAAGTAGGTGCACTTTCAAAAACTCAATTAGTTGAGTTTTTAGAGAACAACATCTAACTAAAAATGTAAAAAAAGGGCTTTTTGCCCTTTTTTTAGCTTTATTTTGTTTAAAGACTGGACGCCTTGCTAGTGACCTGCTAGTTTATAAAGCCAACTAATCCTTAGTTATACCAACAAACCTCACTCATGTATCAAACTATGATTTTGAGTATGATAATTGTAATAAAGAACCCACCAATATGCATTTACGCGAATTAAAAGACAAGTCTATAAAAGAGCTTGTAAACTTAGCTGAGTCCATGGGGCTCGAAAACGTAGCCCGTTTAAGAAAACAAGACATTATTTTCGCCATTTTGAAAGCACACGCTAAAAGCGGTGAAAATATTTATGGCGGCGGTGTATTAGAAATCTTACAAGATGGCTTTGGTTTCTTGAGATCATCTGAAGCCTCATATTTAGCCGGACCTGATGATATTTATGTATCTCCGAGTCAAATACGTCGATTCAGCATGCGTACTGGTGACTCAATTTCAGGCCTTATCCGTCCACCAAAAGATGGTGAACGTTACTTCGCACTACTTAAAGTCAACGAAGTAAACTTCGACAAACCTGAAAACTCTCGCACTAAAATCCTTTTTGAAAACCTTACCCCACTCCACGCAAACGAACGTTTACGTATGGAACGTGGTAATGGTAGTACAGAAGATATCACTGCTCGTGTACTTGATTTAGCATCACCTATTGGTAAAGGCCAGCGCGCCCTAATCGTTGCACCGCCTAAAGCGGGTAAAACGATGCTACTGCAAAATATTGCGCAGTCAATCAGCTACAACCAACCAGACTGTGAGCTAATGGTGCTTCTAATTGACGAACGTCCTGAAGAAGTAACTGAGATGCAGCGTCTTGTTAAGGGTGAAGTTATTGCTTCAACATTTGATGAACCAGCAAGCCGTCACGTTCAAGTAGCCGAAATGGTAATTGAAAAAGCGAAGCGCCTTGTTGAGCACAAAAAAGATGTGGTTATCTTATTAGACTCAATTACGCGACTTGCTCGTGCATACAATACGGTTATTCCTTCATCTGGCAAGGTATTAACAGGTGGTGTGGATGCTAACGCATTACACAAACCAAAGCGTTTCTTCGGTGCAGCACGTAATGTAGAAGAAGGCGGTAGCTTAACGATTATCGCAACAGCGCTTATTGATACAGGCTCTAAAATGGATGAAGTAATCTACGAAGAGTTCAAAGGCACAGGTAACATGGAACTACACTTAAATCGTAAGATTGCTGAAAAGCGTGTATTCCCTGCGATCGACTTTAACCGTTCAGGTACCCGTCGCGAAGAGTTACTGACTAAGCCAGATGAACTACAGAAAATGTGGATCTTACGTAAGATTGTTCATGAGATGTCAGAAATTGACGCAATGGAGTTCTTAATTGATAAGCTTTCTATGAGCAAAACCAATGATGAATTCTTCGATTCTATGAAGCGTCAATAAGCAGCTTTCAAAATCAAAAAAAATGCCTGTTTTATACAGGCATTTTTTTTACTTAAAAGTACGGTTGAAGCGCTATTAAACTATAAATAACTCCGTAATATAGTTGGTATTTAGTTGGGTTTTGTTCTATAAGTTATAGGATTAAAAGGTAAGGATTTTTCAATGACCCGCATTAAAGTAGCAGTCGCTCTCTTTGTCATCAGCTTACTAAGTAGTATTGCTAGTTTTATTATTTTTGAACTATCAATTGTCGCGATGGCAGTAATCGGCTTAACGGTCATTGTTCCTTGGCTTATTTTAATTACCTTTATTTATTTAAAAGACGCGCAGCAACAAGATCACTTAAGTTATTTTGTTTCTAATATCACTTCTGATCAGGGTATCGACTTTACTTTTCGTTTTGATGAAAACGACAATAAATTACCTGAAGCCTGCCACATATTAAACGCGAGTTTAACTATGGTTGAGCATATGTTAGGAGAGATATATGCGTCATCTGCCCGCTTATTACCTATGGCTGATGCGTTACGTGACACCTATGCATCAATGACCCAAAAAGCAACAATTCAAGATGCGCATGGTGTTGATTTAGCAGAGACAATAAAGCGAACGATTGAAGTATCGAAAGAACTTGACCGTAGCCTTGAAGAAATATTTCACTCGGTCTCTGATGCAACAAAGTCTGTGCAACAAACTCGACTTGATGCCGACAAAAGCCAAGCTAGCCTTATGAAATTGGCCGACAATATCAACCAAACTAGCGAACAAATTATTTTACTTAAACAAGATAGTGATGCAATTGGCTCTGTAATTGATGTGATTAACAGTATAGCTGAACAAACAAATCTGCTAGCTCTCAATGCAGCAATTGAGGCTGCACGTGCTGGTGAGCAAGGGAGAGGGTTTGCAGTTGTGGCTGATGAAGTACGAAACTTAGCAGCACGCACCAGTAAATCAACCCAAGAAGTTCGTGAGATGGTTGCGAAAATTCAACACAGTACAGAAAAAGCCAACCAATTGATGCAAACAGCATTAAAAGAAACACAGCGTACTGTTGAACTATCAGAAGCATCAACCAAAGAAACGAATAAAATAGAACAGGCTATGTTAGCAATTAACGCGTTTTCTGAGAGCGTGCATGAACAGGTTGCCTTACAAAGCCAAATGTCAGATGAAGCACAAATGAGTATTGATGCTATGGTTGAGCTAAATTCTGACGCATTATCAAGTTCACAAATACAAGCTGTCTCAAGCAAAGATTTAGTGCGTCTAGCGCATGTTATTGATGATAAACTTTCAATGTTTAAGATCACACACCCAGAAACAAGTAGTGAACAACGTATCGATCGCTCTCGTTATGAAACAACGCAAAATAATGATTCAGAACAAGCTCAAGATGGTGATGTAGAGCTATTCTGATCAGCTAATGCACTGTTGAGTTGCTCAAGTAAACGATCAACTAAATTTGTTAAATCTGAGAGTTGGTTATTTTTTAAAGCTGACTCTAAGGCAAAGGCACTTTTCGCGATATGCTCCATGGCAAACATTTTAGCTGCTCCGCCAATACGATGTGCATCTTGCTGAAGATTAAATAAATCATATTCAGCCAAATGCAATTGAATAAACGACGCTTCTTGGTTAAAACTTTGAATAAAGCTAGTTACTAAATCACTAATATCGTGACTTGCTTTTGTGCTTTCTGCGGTATTTTTACAATGCTTGGCAAGCTGCGTAAAAAAGACATTTTTGTCGATAGGTTTAGCAAGATACCCTGTAAAACCGGCCTGCAAGTACGCTTCTATTTCATGGCTTATCGCATTAGCAGTTAAGGCGTAAATTGGTTGGGTAAAGCCAGACTCTTTCAATAACTTAAGGGCACTTAACCCGTCTAAAACTGGCATCTGAATATCAAGAAGCACTACATCTGGAAACTCTATTAAACATTGCTCAACCGCTTTTGCACCGTTATCAACAGCAATTACATCTAACCCCATTGACTCTAAATAACGGCGAATTAAACGACGGTTATCGGCATGATCTTCTGCAATCAATACCTTTCCAGATAATCCTTTTAGCGATTGCGGTAAGTCATTTCCGTATTTGCTATTGGCATCAGTTTGACTGGGTTCATGTTCTTTACATGGCAAATAGAATGCAAACACGCTACCTTTATTGATTTCGCTCTCGACACTAATATAGCCGCCCATCATGATTGCGAGTTGTTGTGATAAGCTAAGGCCTAGCCCCGTACCACCAAATCGTCGACTAATGCTATTGTCTCCTTGACTGAAGCACTCAAAAATAAGTTTCAGCTGACTAGCATCCATGCCAATCCCCGTATCACTTACCTGAAAGCAAATACCTTGTTGCGTCTGTGTGACCTGCAGCTCGACTTCACCTTGATGAGTAAATTTAATGGCATTCGCACATAAGTTGATCAAAATTTGTTTTACCCGCGTAAAGTCTAACCGAGTAATAAACTGTTCACCTAATTGGTTATGAAATGCAAATTTCAGCCCTTTCGCTTTTGCTTGACCACTTAGCATTGAATGAACATCATTTAATAAGCAAACTAAATCACCTTCTTTTAAACTCAACTCAAGTTTATTAGCCTCAATTTTACTAATATCAAGCACATCATTTATGAGGTCTTTTAAGTGTTCACTTTGTTTATGAATAACAGCAAGTTCATCATTGAGTTGCTCTGGTTTATAAAAACCATTCATTAGGGTATCTGTTTGTCCCAAAATAGCCGTTAATGGTGTGCGGATCTCATGGCTAATATTAGCTAAAAATTGACTTTTAATTTCATTTGCACTGCGCAGCTTTTCTGCGGTTTCTTCAAGCTCATTGGTGCGCTTTGCAACCATCAATGAAAGTTGCTCTTTCGCTCCTTTTTCGATCATACGTCGATAAATGGTGATGCCCGTCACGACCAGCATAATAAATAAAATAAACAGCATGATGGCAAGTTGTCTTTGCTTTGACATTTCAAGCTCTTGCACTCGCTGTTTTTGTTTTAAATCAATAATTTCCTGAGTCAACTGACTGGCATTAATTCGACTGTGAAGCTCACCTAGGGATCTTAGAAGTCGCTCATTGTTTGCGGCCTTTAAGGTTCGAACGAATTGATCAAAATGAGCTACCGCAGTGGTGAAATCTCCTTGGCCTGCTTTGATCAATGCATGCATTCCAATGCCATCCTGCACTCTCAGATCATCTTTATATTTTTTGGCCATCTCAATTGAGGTGGTCAGTGTTACTTCCGCTTGTGTTAGCTTACCTTGTAAGAGCTCAATTTTAGCTCTTGATAATAATCCCGCGAGCTCTAACGTTTTGTTATTTATTTGTTCTGCAAACTCGATGGCCTTATCAGCATGGCTTAGAGCCAGTTCTAAATCACCTGTTCGTAAGTAAACGTTCGCAATATTGACGTGACGCGAGGATAAGTAATAGGCATCATGTGTTTTTTGATAATAACGTAATGCACGCTGATAATAATGTAATGATAATTGATATTGTCCAAGCTCAGAGTAAGCAACGCCCATATTACCATATGACTGAGCAACACCTTCTTCATCACCTAATTTCTCGAATATCTTTAGCGTTTCTCTATACATATCTAAAGCAATATCGTAACTCGATAAGCGAATATAAAGACCCGCTATGTTATGCAAAATATCAGCTTTATCTTGCGCGCTACCATATTTTTCGTAGATAGATTTAGCGCGCGTGTAATAATCAAGTGCTTTGCTCATATCCCACATATCAAAATAAGCGAGACCTATATTACTCAGTAAGTTAGCCTCTGAAATAGGCGCATCCATTTTTTCGGCAACGCGTAAAGCACGTGTATAGGATTCGACAGCTTGTTGGATAAGACCTTGATAATAATAGCTAACGCCTTGCATTTTGATTGCGCGAAAATAACTGTCTGGTTGAGATTCAAAAGAGGTCGACTTCTCAGCTAGTTGATAGTGTTTAAATGCTGCGGCAAATTCTTTATTTTCTAGAGCCGTATCTGCTAACTGCAATTGTATAGCCAGCTTTTCATCAGCGCTAATAGTGGTATCTGCAAGTAATTGTGTCGCTAATTGCTGCTTTTCATCTAATTTTTGTGACTGATTAAATTGCTCTAGTAATGAATCTGAAGCATAACTAAACGTAGTCATCAGCACACTACAGCATACTAATGCCGAATGTATTAACCTGAGACTCAATAATGTGCGCATATGTTTATATCCCTAAATATCAACATAGACCGAGGAAAAAACTAAATCGTAGCTCGGCTAAATGCCTTCCTTGATGAAAATATAAACATAGTTTCAGTAAGGCAGCTGTGATAGCGTATATAGTTTTAGATTACATAAAGATTGGCCTGCTAACAATGCTTAACCCACTGATAGATGAGATTTTTTACCTCATTCTGAAACAGCCTATCTGGAAAGTCCATACGCTTGCGAGTGCACTTAATGATGCAGGACATCTTAGTGTTTTAGATAAGGACCCACAAAAAGATCTTTTTAAACGTAACTTCTTAGTTATGAATGCCTTATATCAACTCCAAATACAGGTTAGCCCTGAGCAACAATTGCACATAGCGGCCTTACATATTGAATTGATAAATAACAAGTGTGAAAAGGTGCTAGAAAATACTGATCCTTTGCGGGAGTATTATTTAGATTGGCAAAACTACGACACAACAAGTGATGAAATTGATGCGCTATTAAATGAGTTTTGGCAGCGATTTGCTACATTCAACAGGCATACTACTACTGCAAATCTTACAAAAGAGCAGCTTTTGCAAATACAAAAAGCATGGCAGTTGCCTGCTAACTTTTCACTAAAAGAATTACAAAAGCGCTGGCGACAACTGGCTTTAAAACATCACCCAGACCGTCAAGGTTGTGCGATTCAGTTTAAAAAAATACAACGTGAGTATGAGCAGCTAAAAGCTAGCTGCTCGTAAACTTTAAACTTATCGACTTAAACGACGCGCACGAATCTTACGTTTTTTGATATTTCCTTCGGTCAATTTGCGCAGTGCTGGTTTGGCTGCTGTTCGCTCTACAGCGATAAAAGCAACGTTATCAAGTACATTAATTTTACCCACCTGATGACCTGCAATACCTTCTTTACCCGTTAAAGCACCTAAAATATCGCCAGCACGAATTTTTTGCTTCTTACCTGCATCGATCATGATGGTCGCCATCGTAGGCTTGTAGGCCGGCTTTTCAAGTAAGCTAAAAGGAGGTAGTGGCTCAGGGTTGAAGTCGCGTTCGTAATGATCACCGATTTGTGCCACTTTAAATTGCTCAGCCTCACCATAAATAGAACATGCAATGCCTTTTTTACCTGCTCGACCTGTTCGACCAACGCGGTGAACATGAGTTTGTGGATCATGTGCTAAGTGATAATTTACAACCATATCCATGTCGTTAATATCTAAGCCTCGTGCAGCAACATCCGTCGCCACCAAGATACACGCGCTTTTATTAGCAAAACGAATTAAAGTACGTTCACGTTCGCGTTGATCTAAATCACCGTGTAAAGCAACGGCACTAAAGCCTTCAGCGTATAGGTCATCACAAATTTGCTGTGTTTCAACCTTAGTATTACAAAAAACCACACAGCTTTCTGGCTGAAACTTCAAAAGCAACAGCTTCAGCGTATTAAAGCGCTGCTTGTTATTATCAAGCTTGTAAAAGTATTGTGTGATCGTGCTTTTTGTTTGCTCTTCTTCAACCTTAATCATTTCAGGATTGCTTAAAACTCGCTCAGCAATCGCTGCAATTGATTTTGGATAAGTCGCACTAAACAACAAGGTTTGGCGTTGATTTGGAATACATTCAACAATGGCATCAAGGGTATCTTGAAAGCCCATATCAAGCATTTGGTCAGCTTCATCTAATACCAATGTTTCAACGTCATCTAAACGCAATGTGCCCTTACGAATATGATCATCAACACGACCTGGTGTGCCAACAATAATATGAGCGCCATGCTCTAGTGAACCAATCTGTGGACCAATAGATACACCACCGCATAAAGTTAAAACTTTAATATTATGAATGCCGCGAGCAAGCTTACGAACTTCTTCTGCAACTTGCTCTGCCAGTTCGCGGGTTGGACATAAAATAAGTGATTGAATGCGAAAACGTTTCACATTTAACTTAGCCAACACACCTAAGCTAAACGCGGCCGTTTTACCCGACCCTGTTTTTGCTTGAGCAATGATATCTTTGCCTTGCAAGATCACTGGTAAACTTTGCGCTTGTACCGGTGTCATTTGCGCATAACCTAAAGTCGATAAATTATCGGTTAACTCTTTCGGCAAAGCCAAAGATGAAAAAGCAGTAGCAGTCACAGTAATATTCCAAACTTGATAATTGAGGGACATCCTCGAAGATGCAGTGGATCATAGCAGAGAATGCATTGTTTCTCTAAACGAAAAGAGCTATCTACACACTTAATTCATATTTAGTTACAGTTTGCGGCTTCCTAACTCAGCGTGTTTGTTCTAATTTATTGAAAGCAACCTTCAGGAAGAAACTATGCTTTTATTTAACACCGCCGCTGCTGATGTTTTTTACAAAAAGCAAAAAACGTGTCCTCATTGTCATAGCGAGCACTTCTCACTGAGTAATCACAGTAAAGTACTGCGCTTTAGTATTTTGCCAATTATTCCATTATCAATTAATTATCAGCACCAATGCGATGCTTGTGGCTACACATCAGCTGTATCTTGGTATTCTCTTCCACCCCTAGAGCTGGCTTCTTTCATAAAATATTTTATTGGCTTGGTATTAATAGTTTATATTTTAACGAAAGCAATACTTGGGATACATGAGCAAGCTGATAATGAAATTCGCTACCTGAATGAACCAAAAAAATTCGACACCTATTTTGTTTATTCCGACAAATTTACTGGTGAACCAAAACGTATAAATAATCTGAAAGTAGCCCAACTCGTTGAATTTGATGACAAGAGCATGACTTTTCGAGTTGCTAACTACACTTACAAGTACAATAAAGACATCGAGATTGCGATGCGTACCAGCATGCTAGTGCAAGATGATTACTTTTCTAGTAAAACCATGACCTTTACTAAACAGCAAGTAAAGCAGTTTTATGAAGACAACAGCATATACAAAATAATGCGACCAGAGCTATATAGCTTGTATGGTGGTTTTGTTATGCACCCCCCGAAACCTAAGCCTTTGTATGCAGGCGTTAAGCTTGATAAACATAACCAACAAGGCATCACCTATTTTAAAGATGGCCAGTTTAAGGAAGCACTAGAAAGCTTTACACTCTCTGCCAAAGGAGGTTATTCATGGGGTCAATTAAACTTGGGTCAGATGTATCGAGATGGCCAAGGTACAGAAATCAATAACGAAAAAGCAGCTTACTGGCTTAACAAAGCCACCTTACAAGGGAATCCGAAAGCGAAGATTGAACTCGCAGAGCTATGCTTGAGTTACGATTGTAGTAAACTGGACACTCAATAATCAATTACCATAAACATCACTGAGAAGAAACCAAGCGAATAATATGACTCTCGCTATTTACTTTGGTTTTGTTATGTTATAACATTTTTATATGGCGCAGTATTTATATTATTTTGTTGGTTTTATAAATGCGTGTTAGCAAAAGCAGAGTCACTCTCCCTACTCTGTTTTAAATTGCAACTGGGCTGTATTACTTAGTGAACGAATCGTCTTTTGAGTTTGTATAACTTGAAGGAAGACCTTGCACACTAGCACGCTTACGTTCCCGTGCTAAATCCTTGCCGGCGAGGTTTCTCGCCGGCATTTTTTATTTAAAGTTTTAAATGATCATTTAAGAACGCCAATACCTTTTTATAGTAAAGAGTACGGTGCTCTTCTTTATAAAAGCCATGACCTTCATCATCAAGAATAGTGATTTCATACGGATGTTTAGCTTTCTTTAGGGCAGCTTCTAGTGATTCAGCTTGCTCTATTGGCGCACGCTCATCTTCACCACCATGCACAATAAGAACCGGGGCTTTAAGCTTATCGATGTTGTATACTGGCGAATATGCTTTTAACTCAGCCTCATCAGTACCAATCACTGTTTTTAAGAAATTAACTCCATAGCTACGTGCTTGCGTGTCACCTTCTTCATACATTAGCGGTAAGTCGTAAATACCCATCAGACCAATTGCACATTTGAACATATCTGGCTCTATAATTGCGCTTTGCAATGCCGAATAAGCACCAAAGCTTGATCCCATGATACAGATATTATTTTTATCAACAGTGCCATCAGCGATTAACAGTTTTACACCATCAATAATATCGTGCTGAACGTTTTTTCCCCACTGGCGATAACCAGCTTCTTGGAAATTCATACCAAAGCCTTCAGAACCCCGAAAGTTAACTTTAAGTACCGCCATTCCTTTGTTCGCTAACATTTGTGCTTCTGGATCGTAACCCCAATGATCTCGTGCTATTGGACCACCATGTGGCATAACAACTAAAGGTAAGTTTTTCTCAGCTTTGCCATTTGGCACAGTTAAATAAGCAAGAATTGTTAAACCATCGCGGCTTTTAAAGCGCAGCGGTGTGGTTTGTGCCATATCATCTTGATTGATCCAACTACGGGCAGAGAATAGCACGCGTAGCTTATTTGTATTTGCATCATACAAATAATATTGTCCGGGATTTATATCGCTCGAAGCGAAAATGATATTTTTTGTATCATCTTTCGTACTACTAACTAGCTGTACTTGACTACCAGGCAATGCGCCTAACAAATCTTTAAGCCGCTGTGATTTAGCCGAATTACTATCAACAAACGCATAACTTGGGTAGTCCGCTTCAATTTCAATAGCGAACAACTCTTTAGAGATTTCATCAACCCAAATATGTGATGGTGAAACATGCTTATCCTGGAAGATTTTCGTAACTTCTCTTGTTTCTAGGTTAATTTTAATCAGACTTTCTGCTTCACCACCTTTTGATGCGGTGGCATATACTGACTCACCTGATTTATTAAATGCCTTTAAAGTAATATCAGTATAATTAATATCTTTTAGATCAAGCTCTTTCCAAAACCCACCTTCTGGTTCTCTAACATGAATAGTAGCATTTAGGTAATCATCGCTTGATACTGCTATACGAACGTTACCGTCATGATCCGTTAAAAAACGCCCCATTGGTGCAGGTGAACGAGTAATTAAGGTACGAAGGCCGCGATAAACATCTACTTCATAAACAACGGTCGTTGGCTCATTACTTGCCGTCCAAGGATAAGTTACAACGAGAACTTTTTTGTCGTCATGAAGTAATGGATCTAAAAGGTATGATGTGCCTTGTACTGGCGTTTGCTTTTTTAATCGAGATCCTGTTTGTTGCTCACCGTGATAACCGATAACATATTGGCTTCTGCTTCCATCAACGTTCACAGCAAATAACTCACCATAATAAATAGGAGTGTCTTGCCACCCTTTTAAATACTCTTTTTCAAGTATGACGCGTTCATTGTTAACCCAATGGTAATCACCCACTTGAGCATTACCCGGAAAAGCAACGGCATGGGTTACAGCAAACTTGGTTGTATCAACAAGAATGAGTGAATTTTTGCCTTCATGCTTTTTAATTGCAGCAATATAGTTTCCATCTGGCGAGATGGTTACACGACTGAATTCATCACGCTTACTAAAATTATCTATTGAAAGTTGAGGTGATTTAGCGTTACAGATGAATGTTAAGGTTAGTAAAACCAAGCTTAACACTCGAAAGAGGTATCGAGACATATCAAACTCCTTTTGTGACCGTATATACTTTATCTCGGGCTATAAATCATACAGCAACACACTCAAACCAGCTACAATAAATTAACAAAATCAATAGAATAACGCTGTTAATTACGAAGCTTATGCCAAAGCTCAACTATAATTACCACTAAAGCACCTGCAACAACTCCCAACAAACCATCAAAAATAACCGGCGAAACCAGCTCACCCGTTTTACCAAGTAAACCCGTTACAAACTCAGTACTACCCTGCTGGGCGTGATGTAAAAGAGGGATACCATGTACCAATATGCCACCGCCAACTAAGAACATAGCAACCGTTCCTGCAAAGGCTAAAAAGCGCATTAACTTAGGTGCCGCAGCAAGTAAAAACTTACCCACTAGCTCTTTAAATTTACCGCCACTTTGCTGCGCTTTTTGCAGTAAATACAAACCAGCATCATCAAGTTTGACAATGCCTGCAACCAACCCATACACGCCAATGGTCATAATAATTGCAATTACACTGAGCACTAAAGCTTGATTTACCAGCGTTGCACCAGCAACCGTGCCTAATGTTATAACGATAATTTCTGCAGAGAGGATAAAATCAGTACGGATAGCGCCTTTAACTTTTTGCTTTTCGTATTCTTGCAAGTCTTGCTGCTCAACCAGTTGCTCACCTTCGTGACTATCGTGACCAAACAGTTTTTCGATAATTTTCTCAGCTCCTTCGAAACACAAAAACAGTCCACCAATCATTAATAAAGGAGTAATAAGCCAGGGCAACCAAACACTAATCAACAAAGCTGCTGGCACTAATATGGCCTTATTAATGAATGAGCCTTTTGCTACCGCCCAAACCACTGGTAATTCTCTATCAGCAGTTACCCCTGTCACTTGCTGGGCATTAAGAGCTAGATCATCACCTAACACCCCTGCTGTTTTTTTTGTTGCGACTTTACTCATCGTCGCAATATCGTCTAAAAGAGTTGTAATATCATCAAGTAAGGTTAATAAATTAGTGCCTGCCATGGTGGTTCCTTGCCCATTAAGTACACTGTCAACATAACTTATCCAGCCATTTTCACCAACGGTTAATTTTTCTTTGTTAGGCTTAGAGTTCATTCAAAAACAGGGGTGTTTCTATGAACAAACAACTTCTCTCAGGGCTCGCTTTAGTCACTTTGTGCGCGTGTGCTGAGCAAGCCACGGCAAACAACTATCTATGTGATAATGGCTTAACTGCGAGTATTGTTGATAATAATGAAGACGAAGCAACGCTTTCATTCGTCGATAATACTTACACTTTATATCGAGAAGTCAGTGGTTCAGGCATAAAGTACAGCGATGATCATGTGTTGTTTTGGTCTAAAGGCGACGAAGCCATGCTTATTTTGAAAGGAAAAAAATATCATTGTCAGCTAAAGCAAAGCTAACCAAACTGTCGCGGCTAAATTCGCTTAATTAATGGTTTTGAGTATAATAGCGACAATTTATTTAGCGTTTAAGCGACCAGAATGAAATACAAAGATCTTCGCGAATTTATCGAGCTACTAGAACAAAAAGGTGAACTTAAACGGATCAAACAAGAAATCGATCCCTACCTTGAAATGACCGAAATTGCTGACCGTACATTGCGTGCAGAAGGCCCTGCTCTGCTATTCGAAAATCCTAAGGGTCACTCTATTCCTGTACTTGCTAACCTATTCGGTACGCCAAAGCGAGTGGCAATGGGAATGGGTCAAGATGATGTCAGTGAGCTGCGCGAAGTCGGTAAGCTATTAGCCTTTTTAAAAGAGCCTGAGCCACCTAAAGGCATTAAAGAGGCACTAGGCCAAATCCCGGTATTCAAACAAGTGTTGAATATGCCCGCTAAAGAAGTAAAAAAAGCACCATGTCAGCAAGTCATACTTGAAGGTGATGATGTCGACTTAACCAAGTTGCCTATCCAACATTGCTGGCCAGGTGATGCAGCACCTTTGATAACATGGGGCTTAACGGTTACTAGAGGACCTTATAAAAAACGCCAAAACTTAGGTATTTACCGTCAGCAGCTACTGGGTAAAAACAAAATTATTATGCGTTGGTTATCGCACCGTGGTGGCGCATTAGATTTTCGTGAATGGTGTAAAGAGCACCCAGGCGAACCCTATCCTGTATCGGTCGCATTAGGGGCAGACCCTGCAACAATCCTAGGCGCTGTAACGCCAGTACCTGACACCCTAAGCGAATACGCGTTTGCGGGCTTACTACGCGGTAGTAAAACAGAAGTTGTTAAGTCGATTTCAAATGACCTACAAGTGCCTGCTACCGCTGAGTTCGTACTTGAAGGCCATATTATGCCGGGTGAAACAGCCCCTGAAGGCCCATATGGCGATCACACAGGTTACTACAATGAAGTAGACGAGTTTCCGGTCATGACGGTGACTCACATCACGCATCGTGAAAACCCGATTTATCACAGTACCTACACAGGCCGTCCACCAGATGAGCCGGCGGTACTCGGGGTTGCCTTAAACGAAGTGTTCGTGCCAATTCTACAAAAACAATTTCCTGAAATTGTAGATTTTTATCTACCACCTGAAGGGTGTTCATACCGAATGGCGGTGGTCACGATGAAAAAACAATATCCGGGTCATGCCAAGCGTGTGATGATGGGGGTATGGTCTTTCTTACGTCAATTTATGTATACCAAGTTCGTGATTGTTTGCGATGACGATGTAAACGCACGCGACTGGAACGACGTAATTTGGGCAATCACTACGCGTATGGATCCTGCGCGCGATACAACGTTAATCGAAAACACACCGATTGATTATTTAGACTTTGCATCGCCAGTTTCTGGTCTTGGCTCAAAAATGGGCATGGATGCAACCAATAAATGGCCTGGTGAAACAGATCGTGAATGGGGTGAGCCCATTGTCATGGATCCAAAAATCAAAGAACGAGTTGATGAATTATGGGACAGCTTAGATATTCTCTAAGCTGTGTCTATGTTAAACTGCTCAAAATTTAACGGTTATGAGTGCGATTCATAACCGAATTTGCTTCTGTGCTTATAAAGGTAAACTATGCAAACATTACTCGCTGACGTTGTTGCGATCAGCCCGCTTACAGACCACGTACATAAGGTCATTTTGAAACCACAGCAACCTGTGTCATTCGAGGCAGGCCAATATATGCAACTTGTATTAGGCGAAAAAGATAAGCGTGCCTTTTCTATTGCAAGCCGCCCGTCGCAAACTGAGCAAATTGAACTACACATTGGTGCCTCAGGTGCTGATTCATACGCGATGCAAGCGCTTGATCATTTGCGTCAAGCACATGCTCAGCAACAACAAGTTAATGTTGAAGTGGGTCTAGGCATATCGCAACTTCGTGTAGAGGGTGAGCGCCCTATTATTCTACTTGCTGGCGGCACCGGTTTTTCTTATGCCAAATCAATGGCTGATCACCTTGCAGAAATAGGCTGTGAGCGCCCGGTATTATTCTACTGGGGTGTACGTGAGCAAGCTGCGCTATATGCGCATGACGAAATGCAAGCATGGGCAAACAGTAACCCTCATTTCCAATACATTCCTGTAGTTGAAAATGCGTCGCAAAGCTGGACAGGCAAAACTGGTTACGTTCACAAAGCCGTTATGGCAGATATCGTGTCGCTAGAACCATACGATATTTACATGGCAGGTCGCTTCGACATGATTGGCGTTGTTCGCGATGATTTCATAAATCATGGCGCAATCCGCGAAAACATGTATGCCGATGCATTTGCATTCATTAAATAGCTAAGTGATACAGATTATTTTTAAGGCATCCAATTGGATGCCTTTTTTATTTGTTTTACCTATCGCCCTAATCCATCTAAACAATTTCACAAACAGCATTTCCTTGACCATACTCTGATTAGAATAACGATGGGGAGAGACCCAAATGCTAAATACAAAAGTACAAGACTTTATGCAACGTAAGTTGCCACACATTACGCCTGAAACTGAAATGACCACCGCTATTAGCGAGCTGCAAAAGTTTAAATTACTGGGCGCACCTGTGTTCGATGACAACAAAAGCCTAGTTGGCTTTATATCTGAACAAGAGCTTTTGCAACCGCTGATGCAAAACAGTTATTTCTGCGATGGTGTGGTAAAGGTAAAACAACTTATGCGCACCGATGTTGTTACCGTAAGTAGCGATCAAAATATCATTGAGCTGGCAGATGCCATGAAAACAGGTAAGCCAAAGAATTACCCGGTAATCGAGGGTGGTAAGGTTGTTGGTATGATCAGCCGAGGAGATGTGCTCAAGGCATTGTATGAAAACTATGTCTCATGCCAAGAGCACCAAGTGTAAGTTAGCTGCTTAACGATTAGCAGCTAACTGTTTTAAAGCCGCTTTATCTGCCTCGCTTAAATAAGCAATTTCAAGCGCATTAGCTTGCGCTTTTTCCATATCGGCTTGGCTTAAACCAGCTGCAGGCGCGGCTACTTGATACTCATACGCAATTTCAATACCTTCAACTGCCGGATCATCAGTATTAATTGATGCCAAAATACCATGGTCTAAGAAGGTTTTTAACGGGTGTTTTGCAAGCTCAGCAACAGTGCTAGTTTGAATGTTACTGGTTAAGCAAGACTCAATACCAATGCGTTTATCACGTAAGTGATCCATAAGCGCTGCATCTTCAATCGCTTTTACACCATGGCCAATACGCGTTGCACCAAGCTCGTTAATTGCTTGCCAGATACTTTCGCTACCACGCGCTTCACCAGCGTGAATAGTAGCAGCTAAGTATGCATCGTGAACTTGCTTAAAGTGATCAACAAATAATTCACCCGGGAAACCAATTTCATCACCAGCTAAATCAACAGCAACTAAATCATTTTTAAAAGCAAGTAACGCATCAAGCTCTTGCTGACAAATTTTAGTGCCATAAGTACGCGACATAATACCGATTAAGTTGGCTTTAATTGGTGCGTTTTGACACGCACTCCTAACACCATCAACCACCGCTTCTACGACACCTTGCGGGTGCAGTCCTTGGCTTTGCGCCATATAATATGGACTAAAACGAAGCTCTACGTAATCTAGGCTTTGTGCAATAGCATCTTCAACGTTCTCGATGGCAATACGACGACAGGCATCGTAATCACCGAGTACTTTTACACCCCAATCTAATTTCTGTAAAAAGGCGACAAGATTTGGTTCAGGGTCAATAACCTGAACATGAGGGATCAGCGCCTCTACTGTATCTGCTGGTAATTCAAGATTAAACTGACGACCAAGTTCTAAGATCGTTTGTGGGCGAACATTACCGTCAAGATGACGATGAATATCAAGCAAAGGAAGTGTCTTGTTGATCATAATTAGTACTCAGTTCAGAAAATTTTCGCGGATCATACGTACCCACAACGATAATTCAAGTGTAGATGAATATATTTACTTTTAAGAGGTCAATTGTCTGCTTTATAAAGCACTTTTGCCGTGCAGATGCTGCCACAATGTTTTAAACAATTTATCAGCGTCAATTGGCTTAGTTAGATAACCATTCATGCCACTGGCGAGGCCTTTCTTAAGGTCATCATCATGGGCATTTGCCGATAAGCCAATAATCGGTAACTCGGAGATCAGCAGCTCATTGCGAATAACCTTTGTCGCTTGCAGGCCATCCATGTTAGGCATTTGAATATCCATTAGTACAAGGTCGTAGCTTTTTTCACTAATCATCTTAATAGCTTCGTGGCCATCTTTTGCTATATCAGGCTGACAGCCTTTGGTTTTTAAAATAGAGCTAGCGACATGCTGATTTAGCGGGTTATCTTCAACTAAAAGTATTGCGTAATCTGCGAATGATAATGAGCTGACATCAATATCAACAACTTCATCATCACTTTGGATAACCTCTGATAAAGGTGACTCAAAAGGGATTGAAATAGTAAACGTTGAACCTTGCCCTTCAACGCTTTGCAAACTGATACTGCCACCCATCATCGAAACCAATTTTTGGCAAATACTTAACCCTAAACCTGTGCCACCAAAACGGCGTGAGGTTGAACTATCTGCTTGCGAGAATGGCTGAAATAATCGCTGTTGCGCTTCTTTGCTAATACCAATACCGGTATCAATAACACTAAAGTAAGTAAACTCACGCTGTTGCCAAATACGTAGAGTGATATGCCCCTGTGGTGTGAATTTAACAGCATTATTTAATAAATTTAACAGCACTTGTTTTAACCGAATAGGATCGGTGTAAATCTCTAACTGCGAAGAGCTGTCGTAATCAACGTCAAACTCTAAAGAGCGAGTGTTCAATTCAAATTGCAGCAAGTTACAGACTTCACTAACAAGCGCATTAACATCGATTGGCTCTTGATGCATTTCCAAGCGCCCAGCTTCTATTTTAGAAAAATCTAAAACATCATTAATAACTCTTAATAGTACATTCAATGCACCATCGGCTTGATCAATATAACTACGTGCTTGCGGCCAATCTTGCTCTTGCATAGCCAAGTAGTGCAACCCCTTAATACCATTAATAGGAGTGCGTATTTCATGGCTCATATTCGCCAAAAATTCACTTTTTATTTGACTGGCTTTATCCGCTTTTTGTTTTTCTTCACGAAGGCTTTGGGTTTGTTTTGCTACTTGCTGACGAATTTGAATATTAGTACCGGTTACTGAAATCAAAAAGGTGATCAATAACCAAACAAACAGCATACCGACTATTTGTGCAAGCCAATAAGGCAACCAAGACGATTGCGCGACTGACTCCCATAATTTCACCTGCCAGACACGCTCACCAATAATAAAATTAAAGCTCGCAATGGCCGTTGTTCCAACACGTTGAGGGTTATAAATTTCGACAGGGTTACTGCCGTCGGTAACGTCATAGAAGCTGGCATCAATCTCTGTGTTCTGATTAAAGTTTAGTGTTTGCGCCAGCAACTCTAAATTAACCACAGCAACAACATAACCTCTAAACCCGACTTGATGATTTATGTCTGAATAAACAGGGTTAAAGAACAAGACTCCTTTATCGTTACCATCACCTTGCATCAAGGTAATAGGCTCACTCACTGTGACATTTTTTATTAAACGAGCGTCTGTCAGTGCCAGCCTGCGCAGTTCATGGGAGGCTAAATCAAAACCTTGTGCGGCCTCGTTGCCTTGCAATGGGTGGATATATTGCACCGGAAAATAAATAGCACGCTGACTTACCGCTTGCCATTGTCCCGCGGAATTTTTCTCTTTGATATAGTAATTAGGCCCAAGCTCTTCGCGCAGCAAATTTTGGTAATTATCCAATTGTGAATTAATCACTTTTGGTGCCCACTCAAACGCTATTATCTCTTTACTGTATTGCAGCTGTCTTGAGGTAAAGCGCTTAAACTCTTCAAAATCAACCATGTCACTACTTGCAAAAAAGGTTGCCAATAACGACAGATGAGACTTAATTTCATCAATTTTGTGTTCAAGATTGGTTTTTATTGCACTTACTTTTGCTTCTTTGCGCTGTAAATCTTTCTCCTTTTTAACACTTGCTGCGCCATAAAAGCTGACACAAATAATCATATAAATTAATAGTGAAGGAACAATAATTTGTAGTCGCTGCCGTGCATGATTATAACTGAATGCCGCTAAAACTAACGGAGTAAAAATGAGTACTCCGATACTGTCACCAATCCACCAAGCAATAAAATTATTAAGTGCCGCGTAGCTAGGAATCACATTATTGATGACCAACAGCGCAGTACCTGTCGATGCTGCGATAAGACTGCAAAGTGGGCCGCCAATGATTAACCCTTGCACACTTTGTTTTAGCGAAGATAGTTCAAGAGGACGTTTTACAACATGAATAATAATGTAATAAGCCAACCAGGCTTGGAAAGTAGATGCTGCTGTTACCCCAATGGCTTGTAACATAACTTGCCAATGTAAAATATCAGTAACTTTATCGAGATGGATAAGGTTGACTAAGAAAGCCCCCAACAACACCCCCGGCAAGGCACGGTTTCGACTAAGTAAGATACTGGCCAGAGCTATACCAGAAGGGGGCCATGCTGCAACAGCATAGCCGTCGATAGCCAAAAGAGAATTACTTAAATACCCTGTTAGAAAATAAGCGAAAGCGATACTTAGTGTCAGCGCAAATAAGTTTTTCAAGCCATCGCTCCTGTGCAGGCTAAGCCAAAATTACTGATACAGTACCAGGGCCTTATCTGGTTGAGCACTTTTACTATAGCTTAGCACTGCTTGCTGCAAATACTCGTCGCGATTATCTGCATTAAGCGCTTTATCAAATACTCGTGCAGCTAAGTCGTACTGGCCATGAGCATTTGCTAAACACGCTAAGGCTAAAAGCAGGTCTGTATTTTCGGTGTCTTTTTTTAATATATCTTGCAAGCTTGTTTGCAGTTTGAGTGCATCACCCGCCGTACTAGCTCGTAAAATACGTGCTAAATCTTTATGCTGAAGTGGTTTTTTTAGCATTTTGATTAAGCTTAGCTCAATTTTATTAAGATCACCCACGCGCGCCATAGCTGAAAAATAGCTCACTTCAGCTAACGGCTTTAAGTTCTTGGCTAATTGCTCATAACGTGTTGTTAGCTCACTGCTAGGTTGCGCAGAAAAATAATGGTCAAATAGCTGACGCCATTCGTTATCTGAAAGTGCTTTTCTACGTAATAAGCGAGGCATAAATTCATTAAGCGCCGACCACTTTTTCTCTTGCATCAGGACGTGAGCATACATTTTAAGTTCTAAGCTAGAGGCTTTTTTACGCTCTGCCAAGGCTTTAAGGTCAGCAAAAATAGTACTCGTCTCACCACTTGCAACCCATAAGTTAGCTACTTTTAGCTGCTTGTCTTGACTGATTTTATCAAGGTAACTAATTGCTTGTTCACGGTTGTTATTTGCCAATGCTGCTTTGGCAAGTAAAGCATAACGCACATCATTCCATTGCTCTGCCACACTATTATTTTCAAGTGCTAACTCAAGCTCAGTGTAATCGTTATTGATTAAACTCCATATACCTTGTTCAATCGCAGCATGTTTGCGTTCTTCACTTCGAGCAAAAAAACGATGTCGCGTATGGCTATACAAAGACCACAAATAACGCACCAATTTATAAAACAAGAATATCGCAGCAAAAGCCAACAAAACTAACGCAGTGACGCCCCAAATAGTGCCCTCAACCGTGGTATTGTTAAAAGCAATAAGCACATAGCCTTTTTGATCAATAAAAAAAGGGGCTATTCCTAAGCAAGCTGCAATAGCGATGATTATCAATAAGAAGCGGATCATTGTGCCCACTCCTTCACCTGCTCAGTACTTTGCAGTGACACTTTAGGGCTGAAATCGAGTTGCTCTTTTGAAAGTGAAGTTAAGCTAGTTAATACCGCTTTAGTGACTGCATCATCTTGTTTAAAGTAATCTTTCACTAAGTCATGCGCTGCATCAACTGCACTAAAGTACACACTGCTTTGTTTTGTTAATACGGCGTCTTGCGCTTGTGCGATATATAAACTTAGGCGTTGTTTTACTAAATGGCGCTCTTGTTCACTTAAAAATGGCGCAACAACCATGTCTTCACGGGTACGAACTGTGACAAAGAAGTCTTTAAATTGCTGCCAAGATTTTGCAAGGTTTTGACGCCACTCACTGACGTTTTCACTAAGCTGATTTGGATCTTCTTGTTTTACTTCTTCAGGTAGAGAAATAGCATTAAATGCCAACTCAGTCACTTGCTGATTGATACCGTGCAGCTTTAAATAAATGGCTTCTACAGCAACTGGCTCAATGGCATTTAATGTTTGCAAATCTTGATGAATTGCTTGGCGAATAGCCCCTGTTCCAGGATGCTCAGCAAGCAAGCTATCTAAACGAGATAATACAGCAGCAGCACCTTGGTAGTCGTGCTCAGCCCAGAGTTTAAACTCAGCCATACGCTGCAAGCTTGTGACTTCTTGCGGATTAAGTGTAAAAGTTTGCTGCTCGGCACGCTTTAAAGCCGCTTGCAGCTGCTGCTGCGTTTGTTCAGCACTTTCATTCAGCGCATCAGTAACTTTTTGTTCAGTATTAAATAGCGATTGCTGCAATGTTTGCTGGGCACTTTTCACCGCATCAAGCTGTTGCTGTAAACGTTGGTTTTCTGTTGTCAGCTCATTAATAGCAAGAGTAGATTGTTGATCGCCATTAAGTTTATGATAAAACTCATATCCCACAGCCGAGGCAACAAGGAGTGAAATGAGTAAAGCCAAGCTCCCTGTTTTACTTATCCCTCTTTTGTGCTGAACTGCTGCTGGTTTAGCTGCAGGTGCTTTTTTGGCAGGCTCAGCGCTGGCTGGCTTTGTGGTTTGTTTTAAATCTGCTTCACTCATTTTGCTACCTTGCTTATCAATACAGGCGAACATAGCACTATCGCTTGCCCCTGCAGCAATGTGTATCTGCGTTCTTGCTACATTTTGTTGTTTTAAATAATCAGCGATACGTTCGCTGGCAACATAAAATTGTCGCGCTTTTAACCATGCTAACTGCGATTCATTGAGACCATTAAAAATGGCGTCAACAGCTGCATTACTGGTAATGACTATACCTTCTACATCAATTGTTTGCCAGTGGTCCATCCACTTACCTGGTTCACTCTCGATTGCAGTTCGTTTGTATACCACGAGCTGATTTAAAAGTGCCCCACGTTGTTTTAAGGTTTTCGCTATCGTTGTGCGCCCACCTTCACCTTTAACCAAAACAATATTATCCAACTCTACATCTTGTAGAGTTTTTAACTCGAGCAAGCCCTCTGAGTCATAGTTTTTCGGCACTGCAGCTCGACGCCCAAAGGCTTCATACACTGCATCTGCCGTTTGCTGTCCAACGGCATAAAGTTGTGCTGCTTTATTAATTGTGGGTGTGAGCTTTAACAATGCATGAACAGCATCCTGCGAGATAAAAATGATCTTATCAGCATTCTCAAGTGGTGAGAGCTCACTACTACTTGGGGTAAGATAATCAAGGGTAAGCACTGGACACTGGGTTGCTCGATAACCCGCCTGCTGAAGCGCAAGCGCAAGTTCAGTGCCTTTCCCTTCTGGACGAGTTATCAATATATGCATGTTAAGCGTCTCTATATACTTCTGCTAAAATTTTATCTGCACCTTGCGCAAGTAGCTTTTCAGCAAGTGTAATACCTAGCTGCTCAGCGTCACTAACAGGGCCAGAAACTTCATCACGTAGCATTTGACTTCCATCAATTGCGCCAACTAAACCACGTAAATGCACTTGTTCACCATCAACCAACGCAAAAGCACCAATAGGTACTTGGCAGCCGCCTTCTAAACGGCGGTTCATGGCACGCTCGGCATTAACACGAATACGTGTTTCTGTATGCTCAAGTGGTGCTAGCAGCGCTTTTGTTACTTCATCATCTACACGACACTCAATGCCGACAGCACCTTGACCATTGGCAGGTAATGAAACCTCAGGTTCAATGAATGCCGTAATACGCTCTGGCATTTCTAAACGAATTAAACCTGCAGCAGCAAGAATAATTGCATCATATTGACCATCATCAAGCTTAGCTAAACGAGTGTTAACGTTACCGCGTAAATCACGAATATCTAAATCAGGACGCGCTTCGCGAATTTGACATTGGCGACGTAAGCTCGATGTACCAACAATAGCACCTTGCGGTAACTCGTCTAAGCTTTTGTAGTTATTTGATACGAATGCATCACGAGGGTCTTCACGCTCACAGATAGTATGAAGCGCTAAGCCTTCAGGAAACTCAACCGGCACATCTTTCATCGAGTGCACAGCAATATCTGCTCGACCATCTAGCATGGCTTGTTCTAATTCTTTTACAAATAAGCCTTTACCACCAATTTTAGCCAGCGGTGTATCTAAGATAATATCCCCTTGCGTCGACATAGGAACAAGTTCAACCGTCACATCGTCATGAAAGTGCTCTAGCTGTGCTTTTACAAATTCGGCCTGCCATAGAGCAAGCGCACTTTTACGTGTAGCGATACGAACGCGTTTTGTTGTCTGAGTCATGAAAATTCCAATTGTTTATCTGGCCGAAATTAATCAGCTAAAAGTCTAAATTCTTTTTGCGCAAGTAAAGTACCTTGCGCGTCCACCACTTCTACCCGCCATTCGCCGAGTTGCTCTGGCATGATGTTTTTGGTTGAGTAGGTTCGAAAACGCGGGCTAGTTATTGCTAATTCAATAGATGCAAGCTGAGTGCCTTGGTAATACCATTGATGACGAACAGTTTGTCCCTGCATATTTTTAAGCTCACTAAAAAAGCTTAAGCTTTGCGTTATTTCCGATAATTTTACATCGTTTTTTAGAACGTTGACTGGTTCTCGATCAACAACATCGGTTGTTAATACCGCTCTACTAACTTTATCTGTATCTATTTTAGCGCCAATCGCTAAGCTAGCAATATGAGCAGACTGAGAAAATTGCTGTTGAACATCAGAATTTTTAGCGATGACGATAGGTTCGTCGCGGTTTTCTTCTTCAAGTACCGGCGAAGCTTCATCAATAGCCTCTGCTTGCGCTGTCGTTTCTGTTTCTAAGTCAGAGGTTAATGGCTGCTCATCAGAAGGCGCTTCTACATCCTGCTTTTGCTCGACGACTTGAATAGCAGGTTCTTGCGGTTGAGGTGAAGCAGGCTCAAGTTCGCTTGGCGATACAGTGTCAGCTGCTGTAGGTTGTTGCATAACAGTACCCGTTGCTTCAGCTCTTTGCTCATCGGTTTCAGCCTGTTCGGCATTAACAGCACCAACAAAACTATAGATAACAGCTGCCAGTGCGACAAAAATCACACTGCTAACCATAAATATGCGTCGCCAGTGCCACTGATAAGTGACCGTTTCTAGGCGGCTTTCTGATTTTTCAGCATTCATGTTAGCTGTTATTACAATTTTTTTTGTCATGTTTGGCCCCTTCACAACCAAAAATTAACTCAGGCGAGCAATTAACCACTCACGGATAGCCATAAGTTCTTCACCACAAACTTGATGCGCCATCGGGTAGTCTTGCCAGCTTACTTCCATGTTATTAGCGCTAAGTACAGTAAATGCTTGCCTGCCAGCGCTATGCGGTACCACATCGTCAAATCGACCATGCGCCATAAATATATTTAACCCTTGTTGCTTGGTTTCATCGGCTAATTTAGCTGGTACACACATGTAAGTTGATAGTGCCATTACACCCGCTAATTTATAATCGAGTCGCGGCGCTAAGTGTAGCGATACCACCCCTCCTTGCGAAAAACCTGCAAGAATAATTTTGTTTGCAGCAATCCCTTTTGCAATTTCTTGGTCAATAAGCTCAGCCACTTTTGCAGCCGAGTCACGCACACCTTGTTCATCAGCACGTTTATCTAAATCCATCGATTTAATATCGTACCAAGAGCGCATTGCCATACCACCATTAATGGTGACCAGTTGCACAGGTGCATGCGGAAATACGAAACGCACCCCAAGCTCAGCTGGAAGTGCTAGCTGTGGTGCAACTGGCGCAAAACCATCACCAGAATCACCTAACCCATGTAACCAAATAACAGTTGCTTTGTGGTCACTCTGTGCTGGGTATTCGACAAACTCTAAACTCATAGCTCTGAGCGCCACTCAATAGGTTGGCCCGCTTGACGTGTTGCTGCATCACACATAAATTGCCAAAACTCAGCACCCGAGCGGTTATCAATCCACTTATCATCGCGTAGTTCAAAATGGTGACCATTAAATTTCGTCGCAACCCACACTTGATGAAGTGGTGCTTGCTTGTTGATCACTATTTTACTGCGATCTGGGAAGATGATTTCTAAAATACCTGACGCTGATTCATAATCTAAGTCGGCATCACATTCATCGATTTGCTCTTCAATAGTTAGCATTAATGCATCGGCTAGTGTGTGGTATTCATGATCAGTCATTTTAATGTCCTTTAACTGGCTTTAAGCCTAGATCTGGGGGCAGATTGTGTACAACAAGTGTAACAGGAATAAATTCATCCGCGAATAGCTGCATTTTTTAAATATTCTGTTACTCTGCGATTATAAAGCCAGCAATCGTATTAATCTAATGAAAGAGACTCATAGCCAAAAATTAAAAACAATCTTACCACTTAGCGCCCTACTTCTAACCCTAGCAGGATGTGGACAAAGTGGTGCTCTTTATCTACCAGATGATACTGCACAGCCTAAAGAATCTCAGCCACAGGCTGATCCATCCGAACAACCAGAGCAAAAACAGGACCAATAGATGGACTTTTTTAACTACAATAATAATCAGCTGTTCGCTGAAGACATCGCTGTCAAAGAGCTGGCAGAACAATACGGTACACCGTGTTATATCTATTCGCGTAAAACATTTGAGCGCCATTACCGTGCCTTTGCTGATGCAGCAAAGTCACATAAAAGCTTGGTGTGTTATGCTGTAAAAGCCAACTCAAATATTGCCGTGCTCAATATTTTAGCCCGTCTTGGCTCTGGCTTTGACATCGTGTCGAAAGGTGAGCTTGCACGCGTTATCGAAGCAGGTGGAGATGCCAGTAAAGTGGTATTTTCTGGCGTTGCAAAAACCGCTGATGAAATAACGTATGCACTTAAATTGGGGATCAAGTGTTTTAACGTTGAATCTGTCGCAGAACTAGAGCGTATTTCTGAGGTGGCGACGTCACTAAACCTTGTGGCACCTATTTCGATTCGTGTAAACCCTGATATTGATGCTAAAACGCATCCTTATATCTCAACAGGTTTAAAAGAGAATAAATTTGGTATTGATATTCAAACTGCAGTGACAGTTTACCAACATGCGGCATCATTACCGGGTTTAAAAATTACCGGTGTCGATTGCCACATTGGTTCACAGCTAACAGAAATTAAACCTTTTTTAGCTGCACTTGAAAAAGTACTAACTCTTATCGAAGAATTAAAAGCCGTTGGCATAACACTTTCACACCTTGATATTGGTGGCGGATTGGGTGTGCCTTATAACGGCGAAACGCCACCTCACCCAAGTGAATATGTAGACAAAATCACCGCACGCTTAGCTGATTATCAAGACTTGGAACTAATTTTTGAGCCTGGCCGTGCAATTGCTGCCAACGCCGGCATATTAGTCACCAAAGTTGAGTTTATTAAGCAAAACCAAGGCAAGTATTTTGCTATTGTTGATGCGGGTATGAACGATATGCTTCGCCCATCTCTTTATCAGGCTTGGCAAAATATTGTGCCGGTTGAACCTCGTGAAGATGATACGCCAACTCACAACTACGACATTGTAGGCCCAGTTTGTGAAACCGGAGACTTCTTAGGTAAAGATCGTCAACTAGCACTTCAAGCAGGCGACTTACTGGCACAGCGCAGTGCAGGCGCATATGGTTTTACCATGAGCTCAAACTATAACTCGCGCCCTCGTGTTGCGGAAATTATGGTGGATGGCCAACAAAGTCATTTAATTCGTCAACGTGAAACCTTAGAAAGCCTATGGCAAGGCGAGAAAATTTTACCATAAACGTTTTTATAACCGGGCAGCTCTGTGGCATGATTAGCTCAGAGCAATCCTGAATTAGAGCGTTATGTTAGTTAATTTCTCAAAAATGCACGGCCTAGGTAATGACTTTGTCGTTATTGATAACATCACTCAAAATGTTTTCTTATCTCGTGACCAAATAAAGAAACTGGCAGATCGCCATTTCGGCATAGGCTTTGACCAACTACTCATGGTTGAAGCCCCTTATTCTCCCGATTTAGATTTTCATTACCGAATTTTCAATGCTGACGGTAACGAAGTAGAACAATGTGGCAACGGCGCTCGTTGTTTTGCCCGTTTTGTGCGCATGAAAGGTCTCACTAACAAGCATAAAATTTCGGTTTCAACTAAATCAGGTAACTTGACTTTATACATTGAAAAAGATGGCCAAGTTACAGTCAACATGGGCCACCCAAACTTTGAACCAAACAAAATACCATTAAAAGCCAGTAAACGTGAGTTGACCTATATCATCCGCACAGAAGAGCACACGGTTTTCAGTGGTGCAGTTTCTATGGGTAATCCACATTGCGTGTTAGAAGTCGATGATATTCATACCGCCGAAGTGAACACTTTAGGGCCACTGCTTGAAAATCACGAGCGTTTTCCACAACGAGCCAATGTTGGTTTTATGCAGGTAATTTCTCAAGATCATATTAAACTTAGAGTCTGGGAGCGAGGTGTAAGCGAAACCTTAGCATGTGGAACAGGTGCCTGTGCAGCTGTCGTTATTGGTCAAGTACAAAATAAGCTTGCCAACACAGTGCAAGTAGATTTACCCGGTGGAAGCTTGCAAGTTCGCTGGCAAGGTGAAGGACATCCAGTAAGAATGACTGGCCCTGCTGAACATGTTTTTGATGGACAAGTGGCATTATGAGCAAACTAACAGAACAACAAATTGCACAATACCTAACTGAAAACCCTGATTTTTTCATTAAACAGCCAGAGTTACTCGCTGACATTGAACTGCATCAACAAGCTGCTGGAGCAACCTCACTGGTTCATATTCAACAGCGCCAGCTCCGTGAACATAATACATTTTTGAAAAATAAGATTGATCAACTTCTTGAGCAAGCAAAAGAAAACGAATTAATCTACCGCCTGTTCAGCGAATGTCATCGCCAACTATGGACTAATTACGACTTTAAAACGCTCGCCATCAATCTGCGTAACATTATATGTACCAACCCACTAATTAATGAATGTCACTTAGTGAAATATGAAAAGAAGTTTGATGATTTAATAACTCATCGACTACAAAACGATGGCATTTATTTAGGTCGTATCAACCAACAAGAATGCGATTTACTATTTTCTGGTTCAATACAGTCAACTGCCCTTTACCTGATCGGAAACACCGCACATCCTGTCGCCATATTGGCGTTTGGTAGTCATGATGTAAACCACTTTGAGCCCGCTAAAGATAGCTTTTTCGTACTTGAGTTTGTTCGCTCATTGCAACTGCGGTTATTGGAACTTGCATGAGCGATGTGACGACGCCAAATATTGATGAATTAAGTGATGCTTGGCGCACACCTATCCAACTTTTTGCAGATTATTTACGCTACGAAAAGCAATACTCAGCACACACAGTCAACCAATACACAAGTCAATTAGGCTTTGCAGCATTATACTTTAGTAAACTCTGTGAAAACTGGTTTGCTGTTCAAGGTGAGCATATTCGCCGTTACAGTATGCAACTACGAGGCAAACAACTGAGTGGCCGCACAATTAGCTTAAAGCTTAGTTGCATTCGTAGCCTCTACAAGTTTCTTAAAACTAAAAAGATTGAAAATCACGTTCACTACCATAACCCAGCTGAGGCTATAAAAGGGCCAAAGTTTTCCAAGCCATTGCCTAAAAATTTAGACGTTGATCAAATGGCAAAGCTATTAGAACTAGAAGGTGAAGAACCACTAACAATACGTGACAAAGCCATGATGGAATTGATGTATTCATCAGGGTTAAGGATTAGCGAGTTAGTTGGCGCTAACATACAAGATATAAACACCACTGAAGGTGAAATTTTAGTGCGTGGTAAAGGCAATAAAGAGCGTTTATTGCCTGTAGGTAGCAAAGCATTAAACGCTTTAAAATCTTGGTTAAAAATTCGTCCACAATTTGCACACCCAGATGAAACGGCTATTTTTTTAAGCAGCCAAAAAAAACGCATTTCAGTTCGTCAAGTTCGCCTCCGTATGCAAGAGTGGGGAATAAAACAAGGGATCAGCTCGCAAGTTCATCCACATAAACTTCGCCACTCATTTGCTTCGCATATTTTAGAATCGTCTGGTGATCTACGTGCCGTTCAGGAACTATTAGGGCACAGCAGTTTATCGGCAACACAAGTGTATACACACCTTGATTTTCAGCATCTAGCCAAAGTTTATGATAACACTCATCCACGCGCTAAAAAGCGCTCAACTCCAGAGTAATACTTAGTAATTATGATCCGTTTTAACCGTGCTTTATCACCTGTTAATGTTTTAAGTTTTGATTTAGATGACACACTTTATAACAACCATCCGATTATAAAATCAGCTTTACAAGCGCAAGCTGATTATTTAGCAAAGCTGCCAGAATGGCCAACTAATGACACGCAGTATTGGCTTTATTGTCGTGACAAAGCCTTAGCGCTAGATCCAAGCCTCATTGACGATGTGACTCGCTGGCGACGTGCGGCACTACTCTATGCCATGCACGATCTGGGGTTTAAAAATGATTTAGCACAACAACATGCTAACAACGCCTATCAAGCATTTGCAGATGCCCGCAGCCAAATTACTGTATCAAAAGAAGTGTTAGAGCTATTAAAAGCTCTCAGCAAACAATTTCGCTTAATAGCAATAACCAATGGCAATGTCGAAGTCGACAAGTTTAACCTCAAAGGGGTATTCGAACTTGTCTTACAGGCAGGCCCTCATGGTAAAGCGAAGCCCCATCCCGGCTTATTCGACATTGCAGCAGAAAAGCTAAATGTAGCTCACAAAGAGATTTTGCATATTGGCGATAGTCTCGACACAGATGTTCAAGGTGCAAATAACGCTGGCTGTCAAAGTGTTTGGTTGAATAATCAGGCAGCAAATTACAAATACAAGGGATTAGCTGACATCGAAATTAACGATATCTTTTTATTGAATCATTTAGTTAAAAAGTAACCAATTTTTGTAATTTGTTTTATGCTTAATAAAGTATGGAAGATACATGGCAGTGTTAAATTTAAATGTGCCTAGACTTCTCGTATGGAAAATTAATTAGTTAAGTAAGGCGAAGGCACAAGTGAATTATCTACTAAAGTTACTACTCGTGTGCTCTCTTAGCCTTAATGGCTATTTCCTATGGCAATATGATAATTATAAACGATCAGCTGAGAAGCTAACTGAAAAAAACACTGTTATAAAGCCCAGTAAAGTAACGAGGTTGCCAGAGAAGTTTCAACATGCAGTCGCCTTATTTCGCAATAATCTATTTGATGAAGCAGTTCTTGAGTACACGCAACTTTTAGAAAATAACCCAAGCTTTGCACTGCAATTAAAGCGTGCTTGGCAACAGCAACTTGAGTCTTGGCTATCCCACCATGATGACGAACTTAGCGAGCAATTTTTAACTGCCTTTTTGAATAGTCACCCTTATGATGTATCAATGTTAGAACTCGATGCAAAACGAATGATCAATCAGGGCCATGTTCAACAGGGAATTATTAGTTTAATGGCTTTACATAATCAGCTTGGAAAAAGTAAGCAAGCGCGATTCGCGAAGAGAATTTCGGAGCTAACAAAGTTAAAAGCAGAGTCATTGATTGAAGAACAAAACTGGCAAGAACTTCTCAATCACAGCCAACAATGGCTAGATTATATGCCGCAAAACACCTTTTATTTATTAGTTCAAGCGCAGGCTTATTTTCACCTAGGTGACTTAGTCGCAAGCCAAATTGCGCTTGAGCAACTTCCTGAAAACCATGAGCATAAGCAAGAAGCTGACGAATTATATCGTTTGATACAGCAAGCATTAGCAGGGGTTGAGGTTGTGCCTCTCATCCCACATGGCTCACATTATTTAGTTAATAGCATAATCAATGACGATACCGACGCTAAGCTAATGATAGACACTGGCGCAAGCTTTACGGTATTAACGCAATCACTGCTAGAACAACTAAAAGAACCCGCCCATTATCTTGGTACTATGCAAGTAAATACCGCAAATGGACTCGTTGAAGCGCAGCATTATCAAGTACACTCTTTTCAAATCGGTCAACAGCGGCTCTATAACTTCGATGTTCTAGTACTTAAAAGTCATGGCAGTTATGGTTTGCTAGGTATGAACTTCTTAGAGAATTTTAAGTTTAATATCAATCAACAAGTGAATGAGTTAGAGTTGATAAAAGATAACTATTAAGGACAGGTAATGACACTTAACGATTTCTTATCGAAATTAGCTAACACGCCACAGCAGTTAGAGTTTAAGGATACAATGGCTGTGATAGAGAGTAACTACCATTTCACTCCTAGTGGCTTTAACAATCATGGATTGATAAGTGCAGCAAATGAAAATAATGGCTCATGTAAAATTTTCGCCTTTGCAAAACTTAACCAACTAAGCAAACAAAATACCCTAGATTGTTTTGGCGCGTTTTATCGTGATGATGTGCTGAAGAATCCTGAAGGGCAAGACCACATGAACATTCGCACCTTTATGCTTGCTCCTGAAGCAACTCCTTTTTTAGGAGTTACTTTTACCGAGCAAGAAGTACTGAAAGCTAAGTAAACAAAGATTTTTCCATAAAATAACGGCAACCATCGAGTGGGTAATTACTCATTTCATATTTAACTTGGTAGCCGTTTTTTTCGTAAAAGGGTTTGGCTTGGAAATCGAGTGTATCGAGTTGTGCAGTGTTTGCGCCAAGCGCTTTAGCTTTGCTCTCTAATTCCGTTAGTAAGCGGGTTGCAAGCCCTTTACCACGCGTTTTATCATCACACCAAAGCCAACTAATTAGCAGCCAGTTACCAAATACTTGGCCATGAATACCCGCCACAACGGTGTTATGCTTATTAACAAACTTGAAACCAACGGGGATACGTTCAGCATTAAAATGTGCCGCATTGTAGGCAACAACATGTTCTCTTAGCTGGTTATTTAAGTCAGCTGAGTCATCACTTTTTAATTGATACATAGCATACCTATAAAATGTTATGACTCAGTATACGCTTATCTCGTTAATCAGTATAAGTGGTTCTTACCATAGGGTACTTCGAGCATATTGCTGGCCAATTTTTCTGGCTGACCGCACATTTCGTCATAAGCACTGGTGTGGCGTAAAACCATATCACCGTAACTTAAATGATCTAGGCGCTTTTGAATATGCAACGGACTGAGATCTCGTATAAATTCACCTTTCTCATCAGTAACATAATACTCAACGTTATTAATTACCACAGACACTTGATACAGCGCCATTTCCAACGAATGAAGGATAACTTTTTGCAGTGGCTGATGATCTGCAAGCTCTGATAACTTGATAGGCATGTGCGTTCCTCTTTGGTGGTGGAACTATTTATACGTGATTTTGGTATACTGTGATCAAATTAATTGTACAAAAAGCATCCATGACTGAAAAAGTGCGACTCGCCAAATTTATTGCCCATGCAGGTGTCTGCTCACGAAAGCAAGCATCGCGCTTGATTGACCAAGGTGAGGTAACAGTAAATGGTCGTGCTGCAAATCATATAGATCATGTTGATGAACAAGATGATGTAATTGTGCTTGGCGAAAAAATTTCAACTAAAGCACCACTCACCTACTTTGCGTATCACAAGCCTGTTGGTATAGATTGCAAATTAAATGCTGCAGACCCAGCAAGCCTTATCCATAGCCTGCCTAAAACCACTCGGGTTTATCCAATTGGCCGGCTCGACAAGGACTCTCGTGGGTTGTTAATTTTGACCAATGACGGTGAATTTTGTAATCAACTGATCCACCCTGATTACCATCAACCCAAACGCTATTTAGTCACCGTAGATAAACCTCTCGATAGTTATTTTTGTCAAAAAATGGCAAACGGTGTGCCAGTAGATAAACAAATAACCCTCCCTTGTGAAGTAACCCAAGTCAACGAAACGCAGTTTTGCATCGTATTAAAACAAGGTTTAAACCGGCAAATACGTAAAATGGCACGTTTTTGTGGCTATAAAGTCATCGACCTTTTCCGCACAGATATCGCACAGCTATCACTAACCACGTTAAATTTGCCCGAAGGACAGATAGTCAGTATCAAAAAAAGTGACATTCTCTAACAAAAAAGTTTGCATTAATTGATTACACGTGTAATCTTTAATTAAAGATTACATCTGTAGGCATAAAAATGATTGAACTTTCTAAAGCTGAATTCGAAGTATTAGATGCGGTATGGCTTGGCTACCCAGCCACGGCTAGTGAAGTAATTGCACGTTTAAGTGACGATAAAGAATGGCACGAAAAAACAATTAAAACGCTACTAAGCCGTTTAGTTAAAAAAGGCGCACTAAGCTTCGAGAAACAAGGTCGCCAATATAACTACACCCCTTGTATTGCCCGTGAAGAATACACATTAAAAGAAAGCCAAAGTTTTATTGAACGCTTTTTTAATGGCCGTATTGCGCCATTGGTGAGCGGTTTTGCTAAATCAGAGCAACTCTCACAACATGATATTGATGAGCTAAAAAAGGTCATTGATGATTGGGAAAAACAGCAAAAGTAAGGCTTTGTTATGTTAGATGCATTTTTTAATTGGCTGTTAGAACAACAGCTTTTGATCTCATCTGCAATTTTGTTTTTATTGCTGCTAGAGCGAAAATTATTGAGCCAGTTATCAGCGCGCTTGGTTTATACGCTGTGGGCATTACTACCTATTAGCTTACTGTTAGCGAACCTGCCAAATCACTTAAAGCCGATACAAAACGACTTTATCAGTAAGCTGACCATTACGCCAAACACAGCAATAATGCCGCAATTTACGCTAACGTGGTTCGCTATTTATGGCTTTATTACGGCTACTATGCTGATCACTGCCGTGTACTTTCATTATCGTTTTTTAGCGAAACTGCAACTAGAGCCAATTACGGTTGTTCATCACAACAGCCAAAGTATGCGCTTATACCAAAGCAAACAGGTGAGCTCACCTATGGTTGTAGGCGTTATAAATACCAAGCTAGTGCTGCCTACAAACTACCAAAGCCACTACGATAACCATGCTTTAGCGCTTATTTTAGAGCATGAATCTGTGCACATTAAACGTAAAGACAATCTGATTAATGCCATTGCTTTGAGTGCCACTATTTTGCAGTGGTTTAACCCAATCGCTTGGCTTGGCTATGCAAGCCTGCGCCGTATTCAAGAGCTTTCATGTGATGAGCAGGTACTCAAAAATAAATCGACAGAGCAACGAATTTTATACAGTAAGGCATTAGTGCACTGTGCAAGCTTTAGCAGAACAGGCTTAATGGCTTATTCACAATACGGAGATAAAAACACCATGTTACAACGTCTAAATCAAATAAAGCAGATCGACAACAGCTCATTTATCGCAAAAACAGCATTAGTTATTTTTACAGCGGGCATGCTTAGCAGCTTTGCCATTGCAAAACAGCCAATGTCAGTTGAAAAGACAAAAGACTATCAAGCGGTTATGCGCGTAGAACCGATATACCCAATTCAAGCTGCGGAGCAAGGCATTAGCGGTTCAGTCGTTTTGAAATACGATATTTTACCAAGCGGCGCCACCAGCAATATTAGTGTGGTAAGTGCAGAGCCTGAAGATGTTTTCAATCGAGAAGCGAAAAGAGCATTAAAACAATGGCAATATGCGCCATCTGAATCTGGCTTTAAAAACGCCCTAGTGCAACTCGATTTTGCCTTAGACGAAAACTATCAAGCTAAGGATTTAATTGAGAAAGTTAAAGTCAGTTCTAAATAAGCTGTAGCAACTTAAGACCCTAAAGCAAGCGCCTTATTTAAGCCGCTTGCTTTGTGGTTTTTAACTCATTGCTTTGTAACTAGAGGCAAAGAGCGATCATCGCCACAGCGCAAACATAACCAATAAACCAGACTAATGATCGCAATATATCTTGGTTTATGTAGTAGAAAATACAGTACAGAACGCGAGCAATAACATGCACAATCGCAAGGGTTTCAGTCACCTGATAGATATTATTACTACCGATTACCACCGCCAGCGCTACTGCAAAAATAATCAGCGATTCAAAGCTATTTTGATGTGCTGCTAATGCACGAGCACCAAAGCCGGTTAGTTTTGCTTGTTGTTCGCGAGGGTGCTTATTGTCGTAGCCTGCTAGCTTATTTTGTGCAAAAGCCACGGGGGCTTTAGCTAAATAAGGTATGAGTACTGCGATGAGTGCGCAGATAATCAGTGTTGTCATGATATTTCCTTATTTTTAACTGTAATAGCTTACCCTACAGCAAACAAAAAAAAGCCGCTACTTCTAAAAGCAACGGCTAGCAATAGCATCATTGTCACTATAGCCTAATGATTACTTAAAAGCCCTGCGACATATTGTCACAGCTGAGTTTTTCTCAAGTTGGTCGATAAGCTAATGCCCTAATACTTTGGTTTTGATACTCTAATTGCCTCCCCCCATTAATATATTTTCAATATGACTTGGATTTTCTTAACTATTTTTGCAGCGTTTATGCAGTCATGGCGCAATGCTCTGCAAAGTAAACTCAGTGCAACAGTGAGTGTTGCAGGGGTGACGCTTGCCCGCTTTATTGTTGCCAGCCCGATTGCTGCCCTTTATTTATTTGCACTTTATCAATACCAAGACGCTGCACTTCCTGACTTTAATCTGGCTTTTATTGGCTACATTGTTGGCGCCAGTATCGTCCAAATCGTTGCCACAGGCTTGATGGTAAAACTATTTAAAATGAATAACTTTGCAGTCGGTGCTGGGCTTGCCAAAAGTGAAGCGCTGATGGCTGCTATTTTAGGTGTTATGTTTTTTGGCTCCGCACTATCATTACTAGGCTGGATTGGGGTATTTATTGGTGCAATTGCGGTATTGCTATTAAGTGGCATCGCGAATGTTAAACACTTTAATTTAGGCACTGCACTTCTTGGGCTTGCTTGCGGTACTTCATTTGCTCTTTCATCGTCGTGGATCCGCGAAGCAAGCTTAAATTCAGGGCTGACTTTCCCACACTCGGCGGCTTGGGTATTGGTACTGATTATCAGCTTACAAACGTTGATGCTGTGCGTTTATATTGCCCTCAAAGAGCGCGATACATTTAACAAAATGTGGCATCACAAAGGCACCACGACCGCTGTTAGTGTGTGTAGCTGTTTAGGTTCCATCGGTTGGTTTAGCGCCATGAGCTTGCAGCATGTTGCTTATGTAAAAACACTGGGGCAAATTGAAGTATTTTTTACCATTATGGTATCGATTCTTTGGCTAAAACAGCCGTTAAAACGCCAAGACACGGCGGGGCTTGTGTTAATTGCATTGGCAGCGATTCTGGTAATGCTACCCAATTAGGCTTATTCCTAGTCATTAAAAAAGCGGCTATGCCGCTTTTTTAATGACTAATCTTTAGGGTTATTACACCACTAATTATCAAAAGTACTCCGGCAATGCGGCCAAATGTGGCAGCATCACCATAAAATAAAATACCAACCAAGAAGGTGCCTGCGGCTCCTATGCCTGTCCATACCGCATAGGATGTCCCCATCGGAATATCCTTTTGCGCTAACCACAACATAACCCCACTGGCGACCATAAAGGCGACAGCTATTGCAATACCTAACCAGCGACTATCTGGCTGTTGAGACATTTTAAGGCCGACTGGCCAACCAATCTCTAACAGTCCTGCGACAATTAAATACAGCCACGCCATTATTGCTCTCGCTTTTTCAAGATCACGTCATACAGATCTTCACGGCGGTCCTTTAAGTTTCTTACCGTACCTTCACTGTGAAGGATTTTCAGTTTATCCATATCTAAATCACTGAATAACAACATTTCAGTATTCGGTGTTGCTTCATTCAAGGTCGCATCATGCGGGAATGAGAAATCTGATGGCGTAAGCACTGCCGATTGCGAGTATTGTACGTCTAAACTCTCTACTTCAGGTAAGTTACCAACAGAGCCTGCAATCACAACATAACATTCATTTTCGATTGCGCGTGCTTGGGCACAATGACGAACACGTAAGTAACTGTTTTTGGTATCTGTCCAAAATGGTACAAATAAAATATCCAGCCCTTGTTTAGCGAGAATACGTGACAGCTCAGGGAACTCAACATCGTAACAAATTTGAATACCGACACGACCCGCATCCGTTTCAAATACGGCAATTTTGTCACCGCCTTGGATCACCCAGTCATTTTGCTCATGGGGCGTAATATGAATTTTGCGCTGCTCATCAATTTTACCGCTGCGGTGGCACAAATAGCTGACATTATAAATCTTGTCGTCTTCAGCAAGCGGCATAGAACCGGTGATAATATTGGCATTGTATTCAACCGCCATACGCGACATAGCATCACGGAATGTTTCTGTGTATTCGGCCAGATAGCGAATTGCTTCGGTTTGATTGCTTTGCTCAGTGAGTCCCATTAACGGGGCATTGAAAAACTCCGGAAACAGAATAAAGTCACTCTTATAATCTGATACCGTATCAACAAAATATTCCACTTGCTTAAGCAGCTCTTCAACAGACTCAACACAGCGCATTTGCCACTGTACAGCACCGACGCGCACAATTGATTTGGTCGACTCAAGTACCGTATCAGTCGGCTCAAACATAATGTTATTCCACTCTAGTAAAGTGGCATAACCAACAGATTCCTGATCTTCAGGAAGATACTTTTTAAGTAGACGTTTTACTTGGAAATCATTAGATAGCTGAAAGCTTAAAATCGGATCGTACAGCTCTTTGTGGTCAACTTTTTCGATGTACTCCATCGGAGTCATCTCTGCACTATGATTGTAATAACGCGGAATTCGCCCACCTGCTAAAATGGCCCGTAAGTTATACTGGCGGCACAACTCTTTTCGCGCATCGTATAAACGACGACCAAGTCGCATACCTCGGTGAGTCGATGAAATGACCACATCTAAACCATATAAAGCATCACCTTCAGGGTCACTAAATACACGGTCGTGACCATCAACAATGTCTTCATAAGTATGTGGGTTAGAAAAGCGTCCGTAATCAACCTGTACGCTAAGCGCAATTCCGACCAAAACACCGTCATCAACAATGCCTATTTGCCCTTCCGGAAACTGGTCTATTAACCTAAAAATAGTGTGACTTGGCCAAGCACCACCGAGCCCCGGATACGCTTGATCCATGAGAGTTTTGATTTGTGGATACTGCTCTTTAGTTAAATTACAGATCGCTAAATGCGTTTTTTCCGCCGGCATACTTACTCCTTTTAGGCACGAGAGGATAATCAATAAAACAAGATATTCTCATGTTTCTAGATTGGTTTTATTTAGAGTGGCATCAATTATGAGCTCTGCCAAGCCTTAAACTTAGCAAACTGCAGGTGAACAAGGCTTTAATTAGCATTATACAAAAATTTTATTGTGCTGTTACTAAAAGCACCTGACAACACTGCCGCATTGTTCAAATAATCATCTATACTTTAATTTCTCCCTGTAAGTGTGTATGAGGTTGGTTTGATAAAACATTTACTAAGACAAACCAAACAGTCTGGATTAGAAGAAATAGAGCATGTAAAGTTTCTTATTATTACTAAAATTGCCTATTTCGCATTAGCTGTACATGCTTTACTAATCCCCGCTTTCGCGCACATTGGCGCGAACATGCTCGCTATAGTTAACATTTTAAGTGTATTTGCTTGGGGCAGTGGTATTTTCCTTATAAAGCAAGGCTTAACCTCTCTTGCTTTGAGGGTGTTTTGCCTCGAAGTGCTTATTCATGCAGTTATTGTCTGCGCAACTCTTGGCTTAGGTGCTGGGTTTCAGTTCTATTTATGGACTGTGTCGTGTATTTTGATGATTGATTACCAGCTTACTTTTAAATGGGCTGCAACATACAGCTTGTTAATGATTGCTACCTTTGCTTCGTTGTATTTATTTTTCTCAGACGTAACCTATGGTTTCGCTTATCCTGAACTCCTTCCATATATCAATGTGATAAACATCATCATTGCCGGATTACCTATGGTGTATGGGATGGGGCTTATTCGTGAAATTACGCTTTCACAACGCGTTGAGCTCACCGAGATGGCCGCTCGAGATCCATTAACAAAATTATACAACCGACGGTTTGCGAAAAAGCTCATCTCAATGGCACATAAAAAGAGCATCGAGCAAGATGCCAATCTATGTATGGTTATGGCTGACATTGACAGGTTCAAAAGTATTAATGATACCTTTGGTCATGATAAAGGTGACACCATCTTAATAAATGTATCAAAACTAATTAGTGACTTTATCAGTGAGGATGATATTGCTGTTCGTTGGGGAGGTGAAGAGTTTTTATTGATACTTACAAATACTAATGAGCAGCAAGCTTTTGCTAAAATAGAAGCGCTTCGTCAACAGATAGCCGAGCTTGATGCCCATCCCGATTTCCCTGATTTAACAATCACTATGAGCTTTGGTTTAATCGAGTGGCAGCCTCTTGCACCGATAGAAAAAATGCTACAACATGCTGATACGGCCTTGTATCAAAGTAAACACTTGGGTCGAAATCAAACCACTGTCGCGAAAGGTTCCAACCCTACTTTCGATGATATTGATGCGGTTAGTTAACCGCATCAATACGAATACTATGAATAATCTCTTGTGGTAATAGAGGAGTTAAACCGTTACTCACATAGTCGTCAAATCCAGCTCGATAAAACTCCGACAACGGATGCCCTGATTGACCCCCAGGTATCGCCATAATCGCTTTATCTAAATGGCCTGGTTGTACTATAAAACGCTGTGAAGCGCCAAAGCTACGACCTTGGACTGCTGGCATGAAGGTATCGCCAAAGCCAGGAGCTGTAGGCATATTTAATAAGCTTTTAAGTGCCGGTATTTGCTTGGCAAACGGGTGCTCAATGACTAATTCGTTGACCTTACCCCATTGCCAACTGTGTAGATTATTACCGTACTGCTCTGTAAGTTTAGTAATTACGCGGTCAAAGGCTCCTACCATTTGCTGTTGCCAGTTTGCATAATCAGGGTTTAACCATGTTTGAGGCTGCGCTTCGATAAGCTGCCAAACGGCAGGCTCTAAATCTCGCTTAACTGGCTTTAAACTACTGTCGAGCTCTTTTAGCTTATTTTCTAATGGGCTAAATAAGCTATTAATCACTTCACTGCGGTAACGTTTTACTAAGGTGTAACCAATTGAGTCGCTACAAGCACACGCCTGCCAGTTTTTTAGCTCTTTTAAATACAGCGCATATTTATCGCCTGCAGTGCTAAGCTGTTTAACCAGTAATTGATGCCATGGTGCTAAAAAGCGCGCCTCGTTATCATGCTGTAATGAATAAAAATCTTGCTCGGTAAATTGCTGCTTTTCAAATAAACGATCGCGAATTTGTGCTGATCTTGCCCCCATCGCGTATGCACCATTACCAAATCGCTCATCATCTTTAGCCGAAACAACCCGAGAATTACCAGTCCATAAACGACCGCTCTCAGGATTTTTTACAAAGGGACGATCCGTTTCATTCTCATGCCAAGCTGCAGAGTAAGCTTGTTCAGACACAGCCAGTTGATGAGGCACTTTACGTGCAGGCACTGCTCCCATATTTTTCCATGCAGCATTGCCTTTATCATCGACCACCATTAAGTTTTGTACCGGAATACCAACGTCTGCAGCAATAGCTAGCGCATCATCAACCGTTTTTGCACTTTCAAGCTTTAATAAGTCCATATCAACGGCATAATCATGGTGAGCAACCCAACTTAAAGCATAGGGTTTGCCATTAATTTCTTTAACGGGACCATACTCACTCATTGTCAAAGCATAATTTTCAACCTTGCCATCATTAAGTAAAATGGGTTCATCTATTTGCCACGTTTTCTCTTTACTCTCAAGTGCTACCCAATCGGCGGTATCTAAATAACCATTGGTAAAACCCCACGCGATTTTATTATTTGTACCAACCACAATTGCCGGTGCTCCCGGCAATGATACACCGGTAATTTGCTGCATCTGACCATCAACAGGATAATTGAGTTGAGCGCGATACCAAATGATTGGCACCGCAAAAGAAAGGTGCATATCATCAGATAACATTGCAGCGCCCGTTTTAGTTAACTGCCCTGTAACGGCCCAATTATTACTCCCTAATTCTTTTCGGTCGAGAATATCGTTGATTACCCATGATGACTTGTTTAAAGCAGGGATCCCTGCACCGTATGCAGGTAACTGACTATTATCAAGTGCAGCCTGATAAGGGCTTGGCTGGGTAATAAAGTCAACCATGTCTTTACCGTAAAGCTGCTCAATTTCTATCAGCGTTTTATCTCGTTCAAATGTTGCTGTTTGTAAGTCTAAGTACATACTAAAAATAACCAACAAACTGTCTTCGCTTTGCCAAGGTTGAGCACTCGAGCCTGTTAATATGTATTCAAAGCTATCAAAACCCAATTGCGCATAACCTTCGTTCACGCCATTAGCATAGGCTTTAAGTAGCGTCTTATCTGCAGCAGGTAGTTGCTCAACTAAAAACTGGCTACGCTGACGTAATTGATGAAAACGCATTTTTTTATCAAGCTCTAACGCAGCTTTACCAAACAGCTCACTTAATTCACCCGCCGCATTACGGCGCAATAAATCCATTTGAAAAAATCGGTCTTGGCCATGCGCAAAACCAAGCGCATAAGCAGCATCTAAGCGATTTTGAGCGCTAATAACAGCTTGCCCCAAAGCATCACGCTCAATCTTCACTGAGTGAGTAATTGCATTACTTTGTCCTCGACCATCAAGTGCTGGCAAACTTAGATTCAACACCCCATAGATGAGGCCTGTTGCCAATAGTGCGATGATGAGTGAAGCGACTAGTAACCATTTGATTATCTTAAACATGCTTGCTTCCCTTAGCTAAAGTAACACTATATTAACCTAAGTTTTGTGAAAAAATAGTGTATTCATACAAAATAATGATCACTGAACTGAGAAAACGACCCACAGACAAATAACTTACATATCAAAGTCCCCATTGTTAATTACAAGGTAAATTGTCTATAGTAATTAAATAGTAAAAAAATCAATGCTTCTAATGCCATTAACGATCGACACTGATAATAAGAAATTACATAAATTAAAGTTAGCTTTTTGGCTATCTCTCGTGCTTGTTATCGTTATAGGTATCGTGATTGATCGGATAAATTATCACCGTGAAAAAGATGCTTTCCGTGCGCAAGAGCTAGCAAAAGTAAGTGCTTATCGGGCTGAATTAGAAGCGATCCTCGTCTCAAATATTCAACTTGTTCGCGGTCTCGCCGTAGCTATAACGGCGGAGCCAAATTTAGATCAAGCTCGTTACAGCCAAATAGCCTCTCCACTATTTGAAACCTCATCTGAACTAAGAAATATTGGTGCGGCTCCCAATATGGTTATTCGAATGACCTACCCCCTTGAAGGTAACGAAAAATCAATTGGGCTTAATTTTTTAGAAAATGCAGCACAACGCGCAGATGCGCTCAGAGCACGAGATGAAAACCAGATTGTTATGGCTGGCCCATTAGAACTAGTACAAGGTGGACAGGCACTCATCGCACGTATGCCTGTATTTATCCCTCCAGAACAACAGTTTTGGGGATTATTATCTGTGGTACTTGATATCAATAAAATATATGTAAATTCTGGTTTAGTTTCGCTCAGCGAAAATTATGATGTTGCCCTGCAAGGGCGAAATGGTCTGGGCTCACAAGGAGATTTCTTTTTCGGAAAAAGTGCAATTTTAAAAAATGATCCTCTCGATTTTATAATTCACTTCCCGGGTGGTGAGTGGCAAATGTACGCATCACCCAAAGCGGGTTGGCACCCCCCTGCTTCTGCCATTTGGCCACTACGATTAGCCATTATTTTATTTTGTATTTTATTTGCAGGTTGCTCATGGTTTTTTCTGAAAATGCTTGAGCGGCAATATAAGAGTGAGCGAATGCTAGAGACTATGAGTAGTCTTGCCAAAGTAGGGGCATGGTCGTTCAACCTAGAAACAAAATCTGTGTATTGGTCTGATATGACTAAACAAATTTTTAAATTCCCGCTGAGCAAGCAGCCCGAGTGGCCTCAAAATTATAGTTATTTTAAAGCCGGTGAAAGCCGCGATAAAATCCGTCAATTGAATGAGCGCGCTATAAAAAACGGCGAAAGCTTTGAAACTCAGGTACAAGTCGTCACAGCTGATGGGGATGAAATATGGGTGTTAGTTCACGCCGAAACCGAACATCGTAATGGCCGCTGCATAAAAGTATTCGGCTCACTGCAAAATATTGATGCCCGTAAACGAGTTGAAATTGAAAATAGGAAAGTAGCTTTACACAACGAGATTTTAGCGTCGCTCACAGTTAATGATGCTGTACTAACGGGTAATTTAAATTTATCAAAGCATGTCATTGTACAAGCGATTTGTCATGCTTTTGACGTTGACCGTGCCAGCATTTGGTTATTTAGTGACGACAGAGAGTCTCTCGATACCTTTGCTGTTCATGACGAGAATACACCACAAATACGAGAAGCAACCACACTAAAACAAATTGATTACCCTGATTACTTTGACGCCATTAATAACAATGCCGTTGTAAATGCTAGTGATGCCCCGCACCATCCGTTTTTAAAAGAATTACGAACAACTTATTTTGAACGATTTAAAATATGCTCAATGCTCACGGTGATCATTCCCACCGGTAGTAAAACCATGGGGGTTGTGTGCGCAGAAAAATGCAAATCTCGCAGGCAATGGAGCAAAAACGAAGAAAGTTTTTTAATTGCTGTTGCAGCGCTAATTGGTAGTTTACACGCCAGCCAACGCCGTATAGAAACCGAGCAGCAACTAGTGCAAGCTAAAGAAGCAGCTGAACAAGCAGTAAAAGCAAAAAGTGAGTTCTTAGCAAGTATGAGCCATGAAATACGCACTCCAATGAATGGGGTGATTGGCATGCTCAATATCATTAAGCAATCTAAATTAGATAGCCAACAGAGTCATCATCTAGAGCTAGCACAATCTTCAGCCGAGTCGCTATTGCATATCATTAACGACATATTAGATTTCTCAAAAATTGAAGCCGGTAAACTAGATATCGAAAATGTTAGCTTTAATATTTCAAAACTGTTCGGCAACACCATCGAATCATTTGCAATTAAAGCCGAACAAAACAACACCAAACTTATCCTTGATACGACTGATATTTATCACGAATTTATTGTCAGTGATCCAAACAGGATCAGACAAATTATCAACAACCTCGTTAGTAATGCGGTTAAATTCACTAAAAATGGCAAAATAATTATTATTGCTAAGCTTGAGAAATTAGATGACGAGCACTTTTTAAACTGTTCCATCATTGATACCGGAGTCGGTATTAAGCCTGAAAAGCAAGCTACATTATTTGACTCATTTACCCAAGCAGATACCTCAACAACTCGCCAATATGGCGGTACAGGGCTTGGCTTAGCGATTGTTAAGCAACTATGTAACCTAATGAAGGGCGATGTGAGTGTAGTCAGCTCATATGGAGAAGGCAGTACTTTTAATTTCTCTGTAAAAGTAAAAATAGATCATAAAAAGAAAGCCCTAGAACCCAGCCATATTATTGATAAAAAACATATATTTATTGCAGATAATTGTAAGTTAAGTAGCAATATAGCGAAAAAGCAGCTGCAACTATGGGGTGCCAGCGTTGAAGTATTTACCGATATGACACGTTTATTGGGTCGCGCGGCTATGGCGGAACATGTCGAATGTGACGCGATTTTCGTTGATTTCTTGTTTTATACCAACGCAACTAAAGAGCAACAACAAGTTTTTGTTAAACACTTTAATGCCGAACAGTGTAAACGTATTTTAATGGCACCAATGAGTTTGACCGAAGTGCAAAGCAAACAGGCCTTAAAAGCTGAGAGTATCATTTTTAAACCTTTGACCCAGTCAGATTTATTTAACTCACTTGCTAACGAAAAATACATTGAGCAACAACAAGTAAACAACGACACACTGATTACAAAAGTTGCCACCCAAGATGAAAATTCTGCTTCACAAGTGCTGCTAGTTGAAGATAATAAGGTTAATCAAATTGTTGCTGGATCGCTTTTAAAGCAGGTAGGTATCAGCTTCGACATAGCTGAAAATGGCCTTGAAGCAATTGCTAAGCTATCTCGTCGCGAGCAAATGCCTTACCAACTCGTGCTTATGGATTGCCAAATGCCAGAAATGGATGGCTACCAAGCAACTCGGGCAATTCGTGCAGGTGAAGCTGGTAAGGCACATCAAGATGTAACTATCATTGCGCTCACCGCTAATGCAATGCAAGGTGACAAAGAACGCTGTTTAAATGCGGGCATGAATGATTATGTTACCAAACCTTTGAAGTTTGATACGCTCAGTAAAAAACTAACCGTGTGGTTAAGCACTGAAGAATAGAGAGTAAAACAATGCAATTATCAATAAATCAACAACGCGTCATTGGCTGTTTGCTCGAAAAACAAAGTACAACACCTGAACATTATCCATTATCTTTAAATTCACTTACCAACGCTTGCAACCAAAAATCTAATCGAGATCCAGTACTGTCGTTATCTGAATCACAAGTACAAGATACCCTTGATGAACTCATTGCGCAGCGATTAGTAACCTTAGATGAAGGCCTTTCTGGGCGGGTTAATAAGTACGCGCACCGCTTTTGCAATACCGAGTTTGGCAGCTTGCAATTTACCGAACAACAGCGTGCTATTATCTGTTTGCTACTATTACGCGGACCACAAACCCCCGGCGAGCTTAGAACCCGAAGTAACCGCCTTGCTGAGTTTAGTAATGTTAATGAAGTGGAAGCAGCTTTAGCTGCATTAATCGAGAAAGAATATGTCACTCGCTTAGCCCGTGAGCCAGGAAAACGAGAAAGTCGTTATATGCACTTATTCGTTGATCCAGATAGTATCGAAGAGATGCTGAGTGAGCCTGAAGCAATTAACAGTAGCGAAGTTCAACAATTAAGAGCTGAAATAGACGAACTTAAGCAACAAATTAACGAAATAAAAGCGCATTTAGGTCTTTAATAATAACCTGACCCGTAACATAATGTAGTTACCCCATTCGTCTTGGGGCTTCCACGCTGACAACCAAAAGTAAAAAAGGAGCTCTACCATGCGTGCCGACATTCTGGCAGAAATGAAAGTCCAACCCACTATTGATGTAAAAGCGGAAATCACTCGTCGCGTCAACTTTCTAAAAAGCCGTCTCATTGCTGCGCACTCACGCTCGCTTGTATTAGGGATCAGTGGCGGTGTTGATTCATCAACCTGTGGTCGTTTATGTCAATTAGCTGTAGATGAATTAAACCAAGAACATAACACCAACGATTATCAGTTCATTGCTGTACGTTTACCTTACGGTGTACAAGCAGATGAAGACGAAGCACAACTTGCGGTTGACTTTATCAAGCCATCAAAGCGCATGACGGTTAATATCAAAGCAGCTGTAGATGGTATGCATGAACAAGCTATGGCCGCGGTAGTCGGTGCAAGTGCTGAGCTTCCTGAACAAGCTAAAATAGATTTCATTAAGGGTAATGTTAAAGCACGCCAGCGCATGGTCGCACAATATGAAATTGCAGGCTTCTGCCAAGGATTAGTTGTTGGCACCGACCATAGCGCTGAAAATATTACCGGCTTTTACACAAAATTTGGTGATGGTGCATGTGATCTTGCTCCTCTATTTGGTTTATCTAAGCGCCAAGTTCGTGCTCTAGCAGAGCATTTAGGCGCACCAGCAGTGCTAGTGCATAAAGCTCCTACCGCTGATTTAGAATGTGACCGCCCAGGCTTAACCGATGAAGAAGCGCTCGGCCTAACTTATGATCAAATTGACGATTTCTTAGAAGGCAAAGAAGTCTCAGCAGAAGTTGAAGAGAAGCTAACTGCGATTTATCTTCGCACTCAACATAAACGTCAAGCTATTCCAACCGTTTACGACGCGCTGTAAGCAACAATATTATTTGCTGCACTATTTTCTAGCTGTAGGCAATTAACACTGTTTAATTGCCTACAGCTAACTCTTCCCTGATACCTAAAACCTCTTTTAGCCCAGCATTGAAAGCTGCTAGGTAATGATTTTTTGGGTTTGCTTAAGACATGCTTTTCTTATCAAAACCACGCTAACTACAATTACTCCATTACTAAAAATGATCTGGGTTATCTTCATTTGCGTAGAAAGTTTAGCAACATCATTGCAGTAAAGATGAAATAGTTCTGTAATTTGGTTTATAGTTGATAGTGTTAAACACATTACTCATTACATTAAAAATCTAAGGTTTTATATTAGTTTATGTCATCGCCCATATTAATTACTGGCGCAGGCCAACGAATTGGACTCGCTTTGGCCGAGCACTTTTTAGCGCAAGGGCAAGAAATCATTGTTACCTACCGTACGCGTCATCAAGCCATTGATGTACTAGCTGGACAGGGGGCTACATGTATTCATGCTGACTTTAATAGTGATGAAGCGATAGCCAACTTCATAGAACAATTAAAATCGCATACCAATCAACTTCAAGCCATAATTCATAACGCTTCTAGTTGGGACTGCGAAGCAAGTAACCATGATTATGCAGCGCTTTTCGATAATATGATGCGAATTCATGCAAAAGCGCCCTACCTAATAAATTTAGCAGTGAGCGATTTACTGCTACACCATTACGAAAATACAGGACACCCTGCCGATATTATTCATCTCACCGATTATGTCGTTGAAAAAGGTAGTCCAAAACACCTTGCTTATGCTGCAAGCAAAGCTGCACTTGATAACTTAACAAAATCATTCGCGGCTAAGTTTGCCCCTGCAATCAAGGTCAATGCAATTGCGCCGTCATTAATCATTTTCAACGAAGATGATAGCGACGAATACAAAGCAAAAACATTACAAAAATCACTGATGGGCATTGAGCCTGGTTGCGCTGAAATTATTCACAGCGTAGAGCTATTACTACACAGCCATTACATTACCGGGCGTTCGATGCCTGTCGATGGTGGCAGACATTTAAAATAACGAATTACTGAGAATCCTATGCACGATGATTTAAAAAAGAGTTACCACGAAATTATTAGCGCCGTGGGTGAAGATCCACAACGAGAAGGGTTACTCGACACGCCTAAGCGCGCCGCTAAAGCAATGGAGTATCTGACTAAAGGTTATCGCCAAACGTTAGACGAGATCACTAACAATGCGGTATTTACATCAGACGCCGATGACATGGTGCTGGTTCAAGATATTGAACTTTACTCTATGTGTGAGCATCATTTGCTGCCATTCGTTGGTCGCTGTCATATTGCCTATATCCCAAATGGCAAAGTTCTTGGTTTATCTAAATTTGCGCGTATTGTTGATATGTACGCGCGCCGTTTTCAAATTCAAGAGCAATTAACCCATCAAATCGCTAAAGCGGTTGAAGAAGTAACCGGAGCAAAAGGCGTGGGTGTAATTGTTGAAGCAAAACATATGTGTATGATGATGCGCGGCGTTGAAAAACAAAACTCAAGCATGCGTACATCGGTCATGCTAGGCAACTTCAGAGCAGATCCAAAAACCCGTAACGAGTTCTTACAACTAGTTAGAGGGTAATGATGGCTAACGCAATTATTAATGTCACTAACCTCAGGCTACGAACCTTCATTGGTTTTAACCCTGAGGAACGCGAGAAAAAGCAAGATGTAGTGATTAATTTAGAAATTCACTACCCTGCTGATCAAGCTTGTGAGACTGACGCAGTCGATAAAGCGCTAAACTACAAGACTATTACTAAAGAAGTGATCAGCCTTGTCGAAGAAGGCCACTTTTTACTGTTAGAAAAATTGGTTGCTGAAATTTTAGCGATTTGCCACCAGCATCAAAGTGTTCACTATGCCAAAGTGCGTGTCGATAAACCTCATGCGCTGCGCTTTGCTGATTCAGTATCACTGACTCTTGATTGGCAAAAAAGTTAAAATAACTTTTCTAGTCCTACCGCAAAGGCAAGCACAGCTAAATAACGTGCGCCTTTGCCTAGGGTCACGAGTAACAAAAAGATTGAAAACTTAACCCTAAAAATTCCGCCAACAACCGTTAAAGGGTCGCCGACAATAGGCAGCCAAGCAAATAGCAAACTGTAAATACCGTATTTATTAAATTGCTGTTCGGCTTTGTCTATCGAGTTTTGTGAAACGGGAAACCATTTACGGTCTTTAAATCGCATGACTTGCGTGCCCAGCCAATAATTCACACAACTCCCAAGCACATTACCCACGGTTGCACTTAGCCATAACAACCAAAGTAGATAATCACCACTGGCAATCATGGCGGTCATAACTAACTCAGAGGAGCTCGGTAATAAGGTTGCGGAAATAAACGCGCTGAGGAATAAGGAGAAATAGGCCATAAATACCACAAAATAAGCTCAGCAAAGGGCTGAGCTCTCATTATATGGCAATCAGTTTATTTTATAAATTCAATCGTCAATGGGTAATTAACTTCTTTTCCATCACTGGCTTTAATTGCCGAGACAATAACCATAATCAAAGAAAACAGTGCAACGATTGGTAATAAAATGACACCAACAACAACAAACACCAGTAAGAAGCTAACAATGTAAGCAATCATCATGGTGAGTTGAAAGTTCAATGACTTGCGGCCATGCTCAGCAACAAGCGGCATTTCTTCCTTTTTCACCAGCCAAATAATAAGCGGACCAATAACCGAGCCAAATGGGAAAAGTAATCCCGCTAATGCACTTAAATGACAAAACATCGCCCAATTACGCTGCTCTTTATCGGCTACAATTATTTCAACTTTTTGATTATCATCCATTTTAAATTCCTTGTTATGGTCTGTTTATGTTTCTACTATAAACCTTTAGGCTACTTTACCATAGATAATTTGCTTAGATTTAAAACAAAAACGTGCACAAAAGACAAACAAAAGGCTTTTGAGAAGATTTTTTTGGTTGTGATAAAAATGTGATAACTTTGTGAAAGTTTTTGGATATTGCTGTTCGATACTGATTTTGAATCATCAAAAACAGGAATCGATCATGAAAGCTTTACCTTTAACTTTGTTTGCTGCATGTGCAGTCACTAGCCTTACAAGCCAAGCAGCTGAGCTTGATATAAAACTAACTAACCTTACGCAAGGCTTACACTTTACTCCTATCTTAATTACTGCTCACACTAACGATAGCCAGATGTTTAACGTAGCTACACCTGCTTCAATGGCTCTTCAAGCGATGGCTGAAGGCGGTAACATAGAGCCATTAATGAATGAAGCAGCTGCAGCAAATAACGATATGGTTGCCAATCCAGCCGAAGGCTTATTAGCGCCAACCAGCTCTACAATGGCTTCGCTTACCACCAGTGAAGGTAACAACTACTTGTCGTTAACAGCTATGTTACTGCCTACCAATGATGGCTTTGTTGGTTTAGACAGTTGGATGATCCCATCAGAAGCAGGGACTTACACCCTGTATTTAAACGCTTATGATGCAGGCACCGAAGCAAATGACGAACGAGTTGTCGATGGCTCTGGTGCTATGGGAATGCCAGGTATTCCGGCTGCGCCGGGCGGTAATGCCGGTATGAATGCAAGCGGTGTAACTAGTAGCGAAAGCAATATGATGGTTCATATTCACCCAGGGAACTTAGGTGACGATGATCCTGAAGGTGGAATGAGTGACCTTAATAATACCGTTCACAGATGGCTTAACCCTGTTGCTATGTTAACTATCACAGTGAAATAGGAGGTTATTATGCGCTTTTCAAAAAGCTTACTCATCATTGCACTCGCAGGAAGCCTCACAGCTTGCGGTGGCTCTGATAAAAAGACTGTTGATATGACAGACAGTGTGGATGAGATGACTAACCAAATGGGAGAAATGGCAGAAAGCCATCAATTTACCGTGCAAGTGACTAATCTCACTGCCGCTCAACCTTTCTCACCTGTTGCTGTGATTGCCCATACCGATGGCATGCTATGGCAAATTGGCGAACCAGCTTCTAGTGCTATTGAATTAATGGCCGAAGGCGGCGACAACAGCGAGCTTTTAGCCAGTGAATACACTTTGCAATCCGCTTCTGCAGAAAGCCCACTACCACCGGGTCAACAGGTTACTATGGTACTAACAACCGGGGAGCTTGATTCATTAAAAATCAGTGTTGCAACTATGTTAGTGAATACAAATGATGCGTTTACCGGTCTTAATGCTATAGACGTGTCTTCGTTAGCGGTTAATGAGTCACTGTCTCGTACTAGTTTTTCCTATGATGCTGGCACTGAAGCCAACTCTGAAGCTGCTGGCACTATTCCTGGTCCGGCTGATTCAGGTGAAGGTTTTAACGAAATGCGAGACGACATTAATCGGGTAGCAATGCACCCGGGAGTTGTAACTCAAGATGATGGTTTAGCAAGCTCAGTGCTTACAAGCCAATACAAGTTTGATAACCCCGTTGCTCGAATAGTCATAACGCGGACGCAATAACAATCGCACTCCTTACGCTAAGGTCATAAGGATGTGCCTTAGCTACTTGGATTAAACGATGCGCCCTGAAAAATTACTCATAGTTGAAGACGATAAAACCATTCGCCAACTCATCACCACCCAGTTGACTAGCTTAAACCTGCACATTGACGAAACAGCAAGTGCTGAGGCAGCGATAAAAAAGCTGGCTAATCAAAGTTATGGGTTGGTGTTGCTAGATATCAATCTACCGCAAATGGATGGCCTTAGCTTATGTCGAAAAATTAAAGAGCACTATCCGCAAACAGCTGTCATCTTATTGACTGCACTAAGTAGCGACATGGATCGGGTAATTGGTTTAGAGATGGGTGCAGATGATTATATTTGCAAACCTTTCTTTGCGAGAGAGTTACAGGCAAGGATCAAAACACAACTGCGCCATAGAGCACAATTGCTCATCGCACAATCAACTAATGAACAAGCGCATAATGCCGAATCCATTCAACTTGGGGATCTACATATCGAGTTTTCAAGTCATCAGGCTTTTTTAGCTAATCAAGCAATCAATCTTACTGCCACCGAATTTGATTTGCTGGTGTATTTTGCTAAACACCCAAATCATGTATTTAGTCGCCAGCAATTACTTGATCACGTTTGGGGGTATCAACACTGTGGCTATGAACATACAGTCAATTCACATATAAATCGTCTGCGTAGTAAGTTTGAGCGGTATCACGCTAGCAACTTTATTGAAACGGTATGGGGGGTTGGCTACAAACTAAACCCATCGCAACTGAGCACACACTAATGAAAACAATGACACTCTATCAAAAGCTCGCATGGTCGCTTGTACTTATTTTTAGCCTACTATGTGCCCTAGTATTTAGTTGGAGCAAGCATCTTGAGCAAACTTCGCAGCACCATGCACAGCAAAACTTACACTTACAGCTGGCTGAGCATCTCGTTCATGACAATCCTTTAATAAAACAAGGTGTGTATGATTATGAAGCCTTAGAGAATTTATTTCATACCCTGATGATATTAGGCCCCAACTTTGAATTTTATTTTGTAGACCCACGCGGAGAATTACTTACATACTCTGCAAAACCGGGCCAAGTTATTAAAAAACAGATCAACCTTGCTCCCATTAAAAAGCTCATTAACGACCCCACTGCCACACCTATTTATGGTGACGATCCACGTAGCCATGACGCAAAAAAGATTTTCTCTGCTGCCCCGGTGTTTAATCAACAACAACTGCAAGGCTATTTATACGTTATTATTGGTGGTCAAGCATTTGATACAACCTTAAACAATATCAAAGAAAATGATGCACTGTGGCTAGGTGCGGCTTGGTTTATAACAGCTATGCTCGCGCTTTTTATAGCCATGCTAATATTATTTAGGTTCTTCACATTACCGCTAAAACAACTCAACAAAGAAATTTGCCAGATTGAAGCGGCCAATTACAGCCTAACAAAGATGTCGCTCAGACCAAGTTACACGGGTAACAATGAAATTGGTAATTTAAGCAAAGGCGTACATGCAATGTTGTCGCGCATCGATGAGCAATTTCAATCCCTACAGCATGCAGATAAGCAGCGTCGCGAATTACTAACCCACCTCTCTCATGACTTAAGAACACCGCTGTCGTCATTACATGGTTTTATCGAAGTAATTAATAAGCCTAACAGCCATTTAAGTGAGCAAGAGCAGCAACATTATCTAAATTTAGCGATGGATAATTGCCAACAGTTAAAACAACTCATTGAGCAAATATTTGAATTAGCTAACTTAGAGTGCGGGCAAGTAAAAATAAATGCCGAAACATTTAATTTGGGCGAGTTAATTTATGACTGTGTGGCAAAACTGGAATTAACCGCTCGCTCTGCAGGCATTAAACTTAAGGTTATCCCTGAGATATGCGATTTCACAGTAACTGCTGACATTGCCAAGTTAGAACGAGTGCTAACGAACTTAATCGAAAATGCTATTCGCCATACCCCAGATGGCGGAGTGATTTCAGTTAGCGTTTCTGAGCAAGCTAACGAACTATTTGTAGCGGTATCAGACACTGGTGTTGGCATTCATGCCGACGAGCTCACTGCGATTTTTGAACCACATTATCAGGCTCGCAATAGTATAAAACGTGGCTCTACCGGATTAGGGTTAGCTATATGTAAACAACTACTTATGCTAATGAATAGTAAAATCGAAGTACAAAGTACTGTTGGAAAAGGCAGTGAATTTCGCTTTAATTTAACCATGCAGGCATCCGCTTAATCACGGATGCCTGATGGGTGATTATTTTTCTATACCCGCTAAATCTAACATAAAGGCATAATATAACGCGGTGTCTTGCAAGCTTTTAAAGCGCCCAGAAGCACCACCATGCCCTGCTTCCATGTCGGTTTTGAACAGTAATAGGTTATCATCAGTTTTATATTCACGTAGCTTAGCCACCCACTTTGCCGGTTCAAAATATTGCACCTGTGAATCATGCAATCCGGTAGTGACTAACATGTTTGGATATGCCTGCTTTTTAACTTGGTCGTATGGTGAATATGACAACATATAATCGTAATAGACTTTATCGTTCGGATTACCCCACTCGTCATACTCATTCGTTGTTAATGGTAAGCTGGCATCAAGCATGGTCGTCACTACATCGACAAAAGGCACTGCTGCAATAACGCCTTTATAAAGCTCAGGTGCTTGATTGACAACAGCCCCCATTAGCAAGCCACCAGCACTGCCACCCATGGCAAAAATATTATCTTTATCACCATATTTTTGAGCAGCTAAAGACTTAGTCACATCAACAAAGTCATTAAAGGTGTTTTGTTTATGCAGCAACTTACCATCTTCATACCAAGGACGGCCTAACATTTGCGAGCCACGGATATGCGCAATTGCAAATACAAAACCGCGATCAAGAAGGCTTAAGCGCGAGCTTGAAAAGCTCGGATCCATGGTTGCACCGTACGAGCCATAGCCATATTGCATAAGTGGATTAGAGCCATCTTTTTTGAACTTGTCTTTACGATAAACAAGGCTAACGGGTACATCAACACTATCTCGGGTCGTTACGTAAACACGCTCAGAGGCATAGTTGTCTGGGTTAAAGTCACCTAACACTTTGCGCTGCTTAAGTAGCGTTTTTTCACCATTTTCAAGGTTGATATCGTAGCTGCTACCTGGGGTCGTCATGCTTGAATAGTAAACACGTAAGTTAGGGTTATCTAACTCACTATTACCATAGCTAAAAACCATGTAAGTTGGGTCATTAAAAGCAACTACTTGCTCTTGTTGGCTACGAAGGTCGCGAATAGTGATACGGGTTTGACCCTTTTCACGCTCTTCGTAAACCAAATGATTATTGAATAACTCAATACCTTCAAGTTTCACATCATCACGACCAGCAATAAGCGTTTGCCAATTTGCTTTATCATGCGCTTTATCGCGGTGAACTTTCATCAGTTGGAAGTTAACTGCATTTAAATTGGTAACAATATAATACCAATCACCCAATTTTTTGATGTCGTATTCAAGCCCTGCTTCGCGTTCAATAAAACGTTTTGGCATTGCTTTTACATCATTGGCATCAATAACCGAGACGCCCGACGCACTGGTGCTGCCATGACTAATATAGATTTCTTGTTGATCTTTGCTTTTCGAAATACCTGTGTAGTAACTGGTATTTTTTTCTTCATACACTAGCTCATCGTCGGCTTGAGATGTTCCTAGTGTATGGCGATAAACTTGGTAGCCTAACAGTGTCTGTAGGTCTTTTTTAATGTAGTAAAAGGTTTTGTTGTCATTCGCCCAAACAACTTCACCTTCAGTGCCTTCAAGGCTCTCTGACAACATTTTACCTGTGCTTAAATCTTTTACTTTAATTGTATAAATACGACGACTCACCGTATCTTCACCGTAAGCAAGCAAATTGCCATTTGGGCTCACTGCCAAACCTGTTACAGCAAAATAATCATGATCTTTAGCAAGGTCATTTACGTTCAAGATAACCTGCTTATTCTCACCCTGGCTATCTTTGCTGCGCACATAAACCGGGTATTCGTCATCACCGCGCGTTTGTGAAAAATAGTAATAATCACCTTTTTTGGTTGGCACTGTATCGTCATCTTTCTCAATACGTCCTTTAAGCTCTTCGAACAAGGTGTTTTGCAATGGCAGAGTATGTGCGAGCATACTTTCTACATACTCATTTTCAGCATTTAAGTGGGCAATGACGGCTTCATCTTTACGCTCATCATCTCGCATCCAATAATAGTTATCGATACGAGTATCACCATGGATGGTCATTTCATATGGTATTTTTTTGGCGACGGGAGCAGATATCTGAACTTGCTCTGTAATAATTGCTTGTTCTTTATTATCTGGAACTTTATTACACGCTGATAGAACAGCTAAAGAGAGTGCCGCAAGGCAAAGTGAATGGCCAACTTTCATAGGGATCCTAATTAATTTTTATTATTAAGTCCCTAATATAAGTAATTAACCGTGAATTTATAAGTAGCCTTTGTGAAGCAATGTAAAAAGGGAGCCGAAGCTCCCTTTATTAGTTACTTATCAAGCAATTACTTTTGCTTACGACGACGCATAAATGCGAACGGCGCAGCAAGTAATGTTAACCATGCTAGTGAACCTGACGATTTTTTCTTCTTAGGTTCTTCAGCAACAACGTCTTCGCTTGGGTCTTGAGTTACAGCAATAGTAATCGTCACCGCTTCAGACATATTGCCTGCAGAGTCAACAGCTGTCACTGATACTTCGATAGAGGTTGTTTGCTCATAATCGATTGCACCCGCAACCATTAATTCACCTGTATCGCTGATGCTGATGCTATCACTGCCTGTCACTTCATAAGTTGCGATAGGAGTCAGATCTGCATCTGGGTCAGTCGCAGTCACAGTGCCAATTACAGTACCTTCTGCTGCGTTTTCTTGAACCGTGAACTCACCAAGATCAGCATCGATTACTGGATTAACTTCTTCTGGCTCGTCAGCAACGTTCATAACTTCAACAGTCACCATCGCAGGTTCAGAGATATTGCCTGCAGAATCTGCAGCAACAACTTCAAGCTCAATAGACGTAAGGCCTGCATCGTAATCTAGCATCTCTGCATTCATTACCACAACTTCTCCAGCCGCGTTTACAGAAACCGCTGTAGAAGAAGAGCTCAGTACGATGTACTCAGAAATTGGATTTGCAAGTTCAGCACCGTAAGTCGCTTCAAGCATACCGATAACAGTACCTTCTGCGCTATTTTCAGCAACGCTGAACGAAGCATCGGCAAGCTCAGGCGCTGTATTAGCATCTGCACTCGGTGTTGCTGCGTATGCTTTAGAACCAGAATCAGATAGGATCATGAAGTCTGCACCAGCGTTCAATAATGTTGCTGAAGCGCCTGGTTCAATTGAACTTACAGCCTCACCAGATTCATCAACAAGCGCTGCATAGACATCATTTGATGCATCAGTGAATGTATATGTGCCCATTGCAACATCGCCTTCGCCTGATGCAATTGGAGTCCAAGTTTCTTCTTCTGTACGGAAACGTACATTTGCAGTTGCTTTACCAATATCATCAGCCGTTAGACCAAATGCACCTAAACAACTTTGCATCGTTAGATGGTTATTACCAATAATTTGGTAAATATTATTAAGATTACCTGAAGAGCTACCGTAGCCATGAGTGAAGGTAATAGCAGTGCCTGGCTCAACATCGTAGAACCATTCTAACTTGCCATTTTGTACTGTAACGTCGTACGTGCCATCCTGATCAAGGTCGAAGTCGGCCATGAAGCCACCCACATAAGAGTGAGTGATACCATCATTTAGTACCATAGTTGTTAAGGTTACATAACCGCTATCACAGACCTCTGCTGGTACTGCAAATGTTTCAATCGATGCGCCAACTAAGTCTAAACGTTGATCTTCATCGACTTCATCAGTCGCTACCGTTGGTGCAAACACAGGCTCTAAAGCAACAGCGCCAGTATTTGTCAGTTGGTGAGCAACACCATCATCAGTCATGACTGGCATAAAGCTCATTGCTGCATTCGCTTTTGGCAATACGTGGTAAACAAGGTGGAATGCTTTCTCGTCACCATCTGAGAATATTAACGCACCGTCTAACTCAAGGTTCGTTAAATCCGTCGTTGAGTCTTGAGAACCAATGTTGTCATCAGTCAAAGTCCACTCAGGTAATGTTGTCGGGTCGATTGTCGCAGTGACATCAAATGACAGCATTTGACCAGCTGGAACTGTGATTGTTTCTGGGTAATCAAGTGAGAATGAACCACGTTCTATATCGTCTTGATAACGCTGTTCAAGTGAAAGCGTATAAACCTTTGCTTCATTTGAGAAGTTTTTAACGTGAACAGTTTTAGTTAGTTCTACTGTTTCTGATGCATTTACTAAACCAAACGAAAGCGCAGCTTGTTTAGTATCTGCAGCCCACGCAGCAACTGGTAAGTTAGCCGCTTTATTTACGTCAACTAAACCTGCCCCGATATAACTAATTGGCGCAAGCTCAGCATCAGGGTTAATCGCTAATGGCTCCATTGTGACATTGAGGTTAGCGGTATTCATTAGCGTAGCTTTTAACTCAAGTGCATTACGTTCAGGCAGTGCTTCTTTTAATAAGCTCACCGCACCAGCCGTGATTGGACCTGAGAATGAAGTACCTGTTGCGCCAGTAAGACCATCACCTAAACCTGGGTGAGCAGTCATGATGTTTACACCTGGTGCTGTAATTTCAGGTTTTAACAGACCACCCATTGAAGGACCACGCGATGTGAAGTCAGCAATAGCGCCAGAAAGAACTAAACGTTCAACTGTTAGGTTAAATGTACCGCCTGCTTTAAGTGCTGTACCTGCGGCAAATGTTACGCCGACAGAAGGGATAGTTACACTTGGATCAGAACCACCCATAGGAGCTGGCGTACCATCATCGTTATTGTTTGCAATAATAACAAACTCTGCACCTTTAGCTTGTGCTGCTAATACTTTAACTGTAAATGCACATGCACCACGGTCGATGATAACTCCCTTACCAGTAAAATCTACGTCATCAGCAAACGCTTCACATGCTGTTTGGTTCGCATCTGGGTAAACAAGTTCAATATCGTCATTTGAGAAACTAAACGCAGTTTGAGGACCAAAACTTGCTGGCTGCACAATTGCTTCTTCGCCATTAACTGTACCACTACCAATTGACTCAGCACCTGTAGGGTGAGTCATTGCCCCAACAGAAAGAGCATGCTCAGTGGTACTTGGGCCACCAACGATAAATGGATATGCGCCATCATTACCTGCAGAGATAACCACGTTGGTACCTAGTTTAACTGCTTGGTTGATGAATAAGCCTACAGCATCATTTGCAATATCACCGTAATCACCACCTAAAGACATGTTGATTACGTCAACACGGTCACTGATATCACCATTACCATCTGGGTCCATTGCACTTTCAAGCGCTAATAATTGCGCAAGACCAGGACAACCACTATTACATACAGAGTAAACAAATAAATCTACGTTTGGTGCGATACCGTTAACCGAGTGAGAAACGTGTGTACCATGATTTGTATCTACATCAATTGGATCATTATCATTATTGATGTAGTCATAACCGCCTAAAACTTTACCTTGTGGCCAATCAACTGATGCAGGATCAGCAATCGCAGCAGCATATGCTTCATCAGTACCTTCACCACCGAATGCTTTGTGTGTGTAGTCGATACCTGTATCAAGTACCGCAACGCGAACACCTTCACCTGTTGCTAAACCATTCGCGACAAGAGGTGTTGCCTCAATATAATCGGCACTGTCTGCAACATGCAATTCATAATCATAAACAGGGTAGATACCCTCAACTTGCGCGTTAGAGAGAAGCTTTGCAACGTCCTGCTTATTACCATTGACTACGATTGAGCTGACAAGTGTTGATGTTTTCGCAACAACTTGCAGCGGTAAATCCATGCTGCTAATCGCTTGCTCTACACTTACTTGTGCCGCTTGTGCTTGTGACTGAATACTCGCAATATCTGCACCACGTGATGTTGCATTTACTGTTGCTGGTGCATTTAACTTAACTAACCAACTTGTTGCTTCGCTGCGAACTTTTTGCTCTTTTTTAGTAACAGCACTTGATTTAATTAACTTTTTGCCTGCTAGATTGTATTTTGAAAAGTCATTGGCTTGTGCACTAGCGCACATTGCACTTGTTACAGCCAAAGCAACTGCTGTTCTTTTTATTAGATTTTTAGACATGGGTTCCCCTGGGATATGTTATTTTATCGTCCTAAATAGTGATTGAAACAAAGTTTCATCACCAATATAAAGCGTAAACACACTCAAGAACAACATTTCAGTTACATTATAGTTACAGTAAATTTATTATATGCGAGAAAAAAACTGACAAGACTTTGTTTTAAAAGCGTTTAATGAAAAAGCATGGGTTGTAAATATTTGTAAATGAATCAAATGCAAAAAGGTAAACATAATGAACTCAGAGGTCATTAATATTCTTACTATGGCTAAGGTGATTCAAACAGCCGTAGCCCCGGTATTCTTAATTACGGGTATTGCTGCCACATTAGGTGTGTTATCTAACCGTCTAGCCCGCATTACCGACCGTGCAAGGCAGCTTGAGCGTAAGTTAAAGGTCAGTACTGATGAAGACTTTAATAAGTCTCTAACGACTGAATTAAGAGCGTTATTAAAGCGCTCGCGCTGTATCCATATTGCATTTAGTGCAAGTGTGCTTAGTGCCTTATTAGTGTGCGCTGTGGTTATGTGTTTATTTCTATCACATATCCAATCTATTAACCTAAGCGTGACAATTGCCAGTTGCTTTGTGGCCGCTATGGCCCTGTTGATCTGTGGTTTTTTATCTTTACTAGGCGAGGTTTTCTTAGCAACCAGAAGTATGCGCCGCGGGATGATATTCGCCGATATTGATATAAATGATTAATTAAGGTTAACCGCAATACACTTGAATATTATATTGAGCTAAGATACAACTCAGTTAGTTTACTTTTATGACATCTTAAGGGGCAAAAGGAATGAAATTAAAACAATTAGTATTAGGTGCAATGCTATCTACAATGGCACTAGGCGCATCAGCAAATTCTGTATTTGAAGAACCAAGTGATGCAATCGAGTATCGTCAGGCAGCATTTTCAATGATCCGCGTACAAATTGGTGACATGGGCGATATGCTAAAAGGAAAAGTACCTTTTGATGCTGAACGCTTTCAAAAGCGTGCCAACAATGCAGCTGCACTATCAAAAATGCCTTGGGAAGCTTTTGTAGCGGGTTCTGATAAAGGCGATACATCTGCACTTGCTGCTGTATGGAGCGATAACGAAACCTTTATGAAAAAAGCAGTTGCCTTCCAACAATATGCTGATGAACTAGCAGTTGCAGCACAGAGTGGCGATGAAAAAGTAATTGGTAAAGCATTTGGCGCATGGGCTAAAGGCTGTAAAGATTGCCATAAGTCTTTCAAAGACTAGTCTAGTAATTATGTAAACTAAAAAGGCGCTGATAAGCGCCTTTTTATTATCTTGAGAAGTCTACCCAAGCAAATAACTGAGCGGCTCTGCACCCCAAGTTGTAAATAGCACCACTAAGCACACAGCAAAAATAATAAAAGCGAGCATAGGTGATTTAGTGACAGGCTCAGTGACTGAAACCTGGTCGCTACTGCCCGTTAGCATAGGTTTGACTAAATTCTTTCCCTTAATGCGGTAAATCACAATTGCCAATACATGCAACACAATGGCATACAACAAAATATCAAAGTTCAAATGATGCAACCAACCCGCAAATTCTACGGTATCTGATGATACATGTGCGACTAGCGGGCCGTCTGTTAAGATATCGTCGCTGGTCATAAGTCCCGAGGTTAACTGCACAAGTATTAAAACAAAAAATGCAATCACCATATAACTGCCCGCCGCACCATGACCTGCCTTATGCTCATTGCTTGTAAATGATTTAATTGCAGCAACAGGTGAGTGAATAAGTGCAGAGAGCTTTGCTGTTTTGCTACCAATAAGCCCCCAAACAAGACGTGTAATAATCAGCGCCAAGGTGAAGTAGCCTGCTGCAAAATGCAGCTCTAACATACCCTCTTCAGCACTAAAATAGAGTGTTGCGATGGCCGCAACTAATAACCAATGGAAGCTTCTTATAAAGCCATCCCATACTTTAACTTTAGACATTGTAACTTTCCCTTTAAAAGACGCTTATAACTTGCAGATATGAAATTTCAGCAACGGGTTCGGCTATACATTATTGCAAACTTCAGTTATTTTGACACACCTCTATTTCAGCTGTTTTGATCTGAGCCACAACAACAAACATGAGCGATAAAATGCATAAATCAACAATAAGAGCATTACTAAAAGGGTTTTTCGACATGCTCCCCTTGTGCCTTGCAGTGTTACCTTGGGGCATTTTATGTGGCTCGTTAGCCGTCCAAAATGGCTTTAGTGCTTTAGAAACACAAGCGATGTCATTGTTGGTATTTGCAGGCTCTGCGCAGCTAGTCGCAATTGAGTTAATGGCCGGCAATACCCCTTTGCTTACTATATTGTTTACCACACTCATTATTAGCTCGCGGCACTTTCTATATGGTTTAGCTATTCGCCACAAAGTCATTGATCAACCTTTTCGTTGGCGCCTTCCTGTTAGCTTTGTACTCACGGATGAATTATTTGCGTTTTCGCACCATCGCAAAGCCTACCGAACAAAAGTGCGCCTTATTTACGCGCTCAGTGCAGGGTTTAGTTTTTACATTGCGTGGAATATATGGACTTTGCTTGGCATAGTCGCGGGTAGCTTACTGCCTGACTTAACAGACCTTGGGCTTGATTTTGCCATTGCTGCCACATTTATTGCCTTAGTTATTCCTGGTGTAAAGAACCTTGCTACGTTGGCTACTGTGCTCACCGCTGGCGTTGTCGCTACGCTTTTAAAAAGCCAAGGCTTTCAGCTATGGTTAGTGACTGCAGCGCTAATAGCCATGACAGTAGGTTATTTAATTAGTCGCTGGCAAGCAAAAGAGGAGCATACACTATGATGACCACCATTTTATTGATGGCGTGTATTACCTTTTTCACACGTTACTTATTTTTGCACCGCGCATTACCGTTTAAAGTCGGCCCGAAAATGCAGCAATTTTTAAGTTTTAGCGCCCCAGCGGTACTTACCGCAATTTGGGTACCCATCGTCTTTATAAATGAGGGAGAGATTAACTTAGATTGGCAAAACCCTTATTTAAGTGCGGCTGTATTAGCCATCATTGTCGCATATAAAACACATAACATTTATTACACCACGCTTGCAGGCATGGGGCTATTTATCATTTTAAGTTAGTCTTTTTTGTCGCTAAATTTGTACTTTTGGCCTTTAAGAGCAACATACTTTGAGTTTAAAAAACTGACATCAACTCTAACACTGCTCACAGTTGGCTATAAGGTATAAAGTGTGATTAAAATTTATACTTTTATACCTATCTAAAGCGGGTTAGAATTAATTCAACAATAATAATAAGTGATACCTATGAGTGAATTTTATCAACTGAGTGCCACCAGCCTTCAAGGTCAAACTATTGATTTTAATGACTTTGAAAATAAAGTCGTCCTAATTGTAAATACGGCGAGTAAATGTGGCTTTACCCCTCAGTATGAAGGCTTGCAAGCACTCCACGAAAAATACCATGATCAAGGTCTCGTCATTATCGGCTTTCCATGTAATCAGTTTGGTAAGCAAGAACCGGGAGATGCTAAAGAAATAAAAGAAGGCTGCCTAATTAACTATGGCGTTAGCTTTTTGATGATGAGCAAGGTCGATGTTAATGGCGAACATGCACACCCTGTTTTTAGATACCTAAAATCAGAGTTACCTGGGTTTATTACCCGCAAAATAAAATGGAACTTCACCAAGTTTTTAATTGGTAAAGATGGCAAAGCTATTAAACGATTTGCTCCTTTAACAAAACCAGAGCAGATCGAAGCTGCGATTATTGCCGCATTAAATAAATAAAATCACATGCCAATAAGCAATAAAGAGGCAAAATGCCTCTTTATTTAAATTTATGCTTAGTCGTTCATGTACTCGTCAAAGTCGTCTTCGCCTAAGTTTCTGCGTAAGCGTTTTTGCTCAAGATAATCTTCTAGCCTCTTCTTAACGCGTTGCTTTTTTTTGTCATGTTGATTACGCCCAACCATTTCGTACTCGTCTTCAACAAAATCGTCATCTAGCGCATCATAACTAAATGTCTTACCCACAACCCACTCCATAAAGTGTTTGAGACCAATTTCACAAATTTAAAGTTTGCTCTGTGAATTGGCAAAGTTTAAAAAGCTCAGTGATTAATTAGTATGTAAAAAACCACCAAAATAAAGCCATATCGCCATGCTAAATGGGTGATATGTCAATATTGTGAATAAATAGCGCTAAATTCGGATTCTGAAAAGTGAGAGTTTTTTATCGTTTCGATAAAACCCATTTATGCATGTTTATTTTTTAGTTAATTTGACCAAATTTTAGTTAAAAATTTAATTCTCATAACTTCTAACTACACTTAATAAAATGATAACCCTATGAAATAAAATAAAAATATAAATTTGGCATTAAGTTTGATTATGTCTAAATGTCATTTCAAACAGGAAAGAAAAAAATGAAAAAGTTATTGTTAGTAAGTTCTTTATTTATCGCTACCAGCGCAATGGCTCATAACGATAATGATACAAATATTTCATTCAGCGGTGAGCAATGTGATGTTGAATTTAAAAATGATGTACGCATCACACCAAGCGAGTTAGAAGTATACACAGCCGATAATCGCTCTATGAAAATCATCGATCAGCACACTTTGTATATCGATGGTCAAAGCGTATCGCTTGATGCTTCACAACAGCAAGCAATTGCAGATTACTCAGACAGCTTACGCAGCCAACTTCCTGAAGTAGCAAATATCGCACTTGATGGCGTAAAAATAGCAGGCGTAGCAATTGAAGAAGTGTCAAAAGCCTTCAACATTGACGGCCTAAACGACATTTCAGAATTAATGGACGATATCAGCGTAGAAGTGCAAAACGCCTTCTATCAACAAGGTGCGTTCACAATGGGTCAGCAAAATTTTGAAAAATTTGGTCAAAACTTTGAAGACCAATTCGATGAGCAAATCGAATCAGCAGTTGAATCAGCCATGATGCAATCAATGGGCAGTATTTTGGTCGCGCTAGGCTCTGAACTTTTAGGTTCGGGTGGCGACATGAATGAGTTTGAACAACGTATGGAAAACATGGGCGCACAAATAGAAGCGCGCGTTGAAACAGAGGCAGCTCAACTTGAAGAGCGTGCAGATGCATTATGCGGCAGCTTTGCTGATATCGCTCATAAAGAGCAAGAGTTAGTGGCGCTAGTACCAGAACTAAAAGAGTATCAACTTTTTATCTTCAAACAAAACGCAGAGTAATGAATTAACATCCCTGAACCAAAACACTTGGTCCTTTCGCGCAGAGCTTGCTCTGCGCTTTTTTATTTTTTGGCCAGCACAGTAAGTTGCGATAACGTTTTAATCGCCTGCTCTAAATTTTCAGACCAAGGCAAGCCATAACTTAAGCGAAAACAACTACGGTACTTTTTACCCGCTGAAAATATCAGCCCTGGAGTAATACTGATCCCCGCCTCAAGTGCCAAATGAAATAATTTTACCGCATCATATTGGCTACCAAGATCAACCCAAATAACACAACCCCCTTGCGGGTTACTTATGCGTGCACAACTTGGCATGTGCTGCTGCAAACACCAAATCATACGCTCTTTGTTGGTACTTAAGCGCTGTCTTAGTAAACGAATATTACGATCGTACTCGCCAGTGGCTATAAATTCATACAAGGTCCACTGATTAATAAGTGGCGCAGAGCAACTAAGCGCCCTTTTATAGCGCCTTGCTTGTTCAGCAAACTTACCGGCAATGATCCAACCAATACGGTAACTGGGCGCAGCTGTTTTTGAAAATGACGCGCAGGTGATCACTAAACCCTTTTTTGAATAAGCTTGTGCAGGAGTCGCTCGCTTAGCTGTAAAATGTAGGTCGCCATAAACATCATCTTCAATAAGCACGACATCGCGCTGCTCTAAAAGTGCCACCAATTGTTCACGCTTGGCATCAGGCATAAAGCTGCCAACCGGGTTATTTAATGAGGTAGAAAATACACACGCTTTTATATCATGTTCATCGAGTGCTTGAGCCAAGTCATCTAGCCATATTCCTTCATCAGGACACAGCGGTATTTCCAGTGCCTTTAAGCCTAAGCTTTCGATTAATTCGATAATGCCAAAATAGCAAGGCGACTCGATAGCAATAACATCTCCGGGTTTAGCGACACACTTAAGGGCTATCGCCAACGCCTCTTGAGCGCCATTGGTGATCACTAATTCATCGCTATCAACCCCAATGCCGAAGTCTAAATAACGATGAATGAGTTGTTTTTTAAGTGGTGCAAAGCCATCCATCGGACCGTAATTAATTGCCGATGCCCCAGCGAGTGTCATTACCCGACGCATGGTTCTTGCCAATGCTTTATCTGTCGGTGCAGCGGCCACAGGATTGGCAATACCAAATGGCACCACATTAGCTTTGTGGATAGCGCTATATACTTGTTCTATTAAGCCTTGTTTGTTGACTGTGGTAGGTTCTCGACTCAGCCTGACTCGCTTTGGCCGCGACTGATTTAATTGTGAAGACTTTAAAAAGTAACCTGACTTTTCTCTGGCTTCAATTAGCCCCTGTCCTTCAAGTAATTGATAAGCTTGTTTTACCGTCGGAATACTAATATTAAGCTTGTCAGCCATTTTTCTGAGTGATGGTAATTTTTCACCTGGTAATAACGAGCCTTGCAAACAAAGATCTCTAACTAACTGAATAACTTGTTGATATAAGAACTCACTGTTACTACGACTGATTACTTGTGACATAGCCCACCAAACTGTATAGGTTGCATTTCTAGTTTTCTGTATATGTTAAGTATACAGAAGCGATTTAAAATGAACATACTTTCAATTTTTAGGTACTAACTATGAAAAGCGCTGCTCTCTACCTTGCTACAGTACTGATCTGGGGATCGACTTGGCTTGCTATTGAGTTTCAACTGGGTGATGTCGCTGTTGAGGTCTCTTTATTTTATCGCTTTGCCATTGCAGCTATTTTAATGTGGGCCTTTGTGCTCGTAAAAAAACTTCCTATGCAATATTCACTGCGTGATCACGGCTTTTTTGCATTATTAGCTTTATTTAACTTTGGTTTAAATTATTTAGTACTGTATTGGGCGCAGAACTACCTTACCTCAGCAATGGCTTCAATTGCCTTTTCGATGTTGTTATTGATGAACATTATTAACACCCGCTTGTTTTTCGCAAAGCCAATTGCGAAACGAATTTACTTTGGTGCTCTGCTCGGCGTAATGGGTATTGCAAGCTTGTTTTGGCCACAAATTCAGCAATTCGACTTGAGTAATGGTGCGTTGGTCGGGTTACTACTTGCGCTATCTGGGACCTTTGTGGCTTCATTGGGGAATATGGTCAGTGTTCGAAACTCTCAGCGAAACATTGGCGTACTTCAGGGCAATGCCTGGGGTATGTTATACAGCGCTTTAGGCCTAGCAGCGTATGTTTTAGTAAGCGATGTTGAGCTTACATTGAATGCCCCAACCAGTTATTGGGTATCGCTTTTCTATTTAGCTGTGTTTGGTACCGTAATCGCATTTGCTTGTTACTTCGCACTACTTAAAAATATTGGCCCTGAGCGCGCAAGCTACGTAATCGTATTATTCCCACTGGTTGCAGTGGTATTAAGTACCTTATTTGAAGGATTCGAATGGCAAGCGAATACCTTTATGGGCTTTAGCCTAGTGTTATTCGGTAATGCTATCGTGCTAACTCCAACTCGACAAATTAAAGCATTTTTTGCTGCACGTAACCTACAGCAAAAAAGCTCCGTCCCCAGTTAGATGTGGCAAGGTCACCTCTAACACCAAGCGCTGGCAAAATATGCCGGCGCTTTTTTATGGCACATGAAAACGAAGTGCTTGTTTGTGAATCTTAACTTTGGCTGGTGTAAAACCAACGAGCTCTCCATCAGCCTCAATACTAAGCCCTTTGGTGGTTACTTCCGCAGTTGTTAAACAGGTATATTTCAGCCTTTTTAAACTATGATGTTTCACAAGTAGTAAATATAAAAAGCTAATCAGGTTTTTTAACAAACCATCTGCTGGCATGCAGTAACAATCAAGCTGACCATCATTTAACTTTGCCCGAGGAGCAATCTTTAAGCCACCACCAAAGTAATGATGATTAGCAAAAATCGTCGCTAAATTACTGTAGCTAAGTGGTCTACCATTAAATTCCCCCTGAAGTGACCGTGCCTGAAATGAAAATAGCTGCTTGATACCCTGCCAAGTGTAGCCAAACGAGCTAAAACTTCCGGCTTTGTTTAATTGAGTTACCACCTCAGCATCAAAACCTATCCCCGCTACATTAATAAAATAGCGCTGATTTATTTGCCCAATATCAATGAGCTCAGTACGGCTATTGAAAACAGCGTCATGCCAAGCTTGCTGCTTGCGCGCAAAGCCGCGAGCAAAATCATTACCTGTACCTGCAGGAATTAAGGCGATAGAACAATCGCTCGTCATTAATGCATTAACAGCTAAATGTAGCGTCCCATCACCACCAATTACCACAACTTGTGTCTGGCTTTTAGCTAAAAGGGCAATATTAGCGCAATCTTGAAGAAAATTGCCTATGGTTAAATATAACTCAGGCTCAATCTGTCTTTTTTTACATTCTTTTAGTAGCCAATCAACACTATTTTTATGATTTTTTTTGTCACTTGGCTTTATTATTATCAACATTAATGGCACTTCTTTTCTTGCATGGTAAAAACACCACACTCGTTCAAATTATATTAATCTGAATAATTAGTCACTTTCTTACTCTAAAAACGCATAAATCAAAGTAACGACAATTAAAAACCTTTTATTTACTGATACTTCAACACAAAAACAACTGCATAAGCATGCAAACCTCTGCAGATATAAAAACTTAACCCCATGTTAATAAAAGACTTTCGAATTAGAAAAAGTTATCCGGCAGACTCAATTTTTATCGTTTTATTTTTGTTCAGTTTGGTTGCAAAATACTCACGTTTTCAACCAAACACAACCCGGAGCAAAGTAATGAACCCAATTAATACATTAAACCAAAACGCAGCAGCTCATGTTGCCGTAAAACCAACAAACCGCAAAGCAAAAATGTTGGCAAAGCTTAATCGCTACGGCAAAAAGTTAGCACTTGGCGGCGCAGTACAACACAAGTAACCCCCAACCATGGTTACTTTATCGGTGCAGTAAACAACCAACCACTAACGAAGATCCTTCTTTAGCTCCTCCGTTTACTGCCCCAACCCTCTTCTTTTAAGTCAAAAACTGCAAATAATTAAACCTTTTTACAAAAAACGCCCTTATTACGCTCAAAAAACAAGCAAACAAACTTTTTCCTATTTACACAGCCGATTCAGCTAAGTATTATTCTCGCATCACGACGTGGAGAGATGGCAGAGTGGTCGAATGCACCGGTCTTGAAAACCGGCAGGGGTTTGTAGCCCCTCTAGGGTTCAAATCCCTATCTCTCCACCACTTATTTTTATTTGTTGATTAATTTCAGCAAGTTACAATCAGAATTATGCGTTGGAGAGGTGGCCGAGTGGCCGAAGGCGCTCCCCTGCTAAGGGAGTATAGGGTTTGTAGCTCTATCGAGGGTTCGAATCCCTCCTTCTCCACCATTTTATTATTTAAAACCGCTTTTTAGCGGTTTTTTTATGCCTAAAAAACTTGCACACTTCAGTTAATTTCATGCATGCTAAATGTATATATATTAGTCAAAGTGATTAGTGCTATGCTCCGTTTTGCCTCTTTCGCTGCAGCCTTGTTGCTCAGCTTTTACAGCCAAGCCACGATCTATAAATGCATGATCGATAATGTTGCCACGTTTTCGCAGCAACCATGTGGTAAAGATGCCGAAATAGTTAATATCACTCCACCACCCAAAACCAAGCTACCACCAGAAAAAACGCAAGAGACAAATGAGCTAAGTGTTGAAAACTTTCTCAAAACCAAAGAAGCTGATCGCGAAATTGAGCGCTTAAAACTAGAAAGTAAAGAATTACAAAAAAAGCAAAACGAGCGTATAAAAAAAGTTTACGAAATGACCCAAGATGCTGCAAATAGACTAGGTGCAGAATCGATCGATGATGCCATTAAAAAACAAAGTGAGCGCATCAATGCCTATTATAACAGCCAGTTAAGTATCATAAATAAGCAGATTGAAAAACTAGAAGAGAGTAAAAGGCTACTTACAGAGAAGCAAGACTTCTAACTTACCTAAACTGGTCAGACATGCTATAACAGGGTTTATTAAATTATTAAGGCCTTATGTAGCAATGCACATTCATACTTTAGAAGGTTATATTCAAAACATCTATTTGGTTGAATATCCAGATAAATTGATGCTGCTTGATGGGTGTTGCCGTGCTGATGTGAATACTGTATTTGACTATATTACCGAGCAACTCAAGCGCCCCATCACAGACTTAAAACTGATAGTAGTCACCCATATGCACCCCGATCATGCCGGTGGAGCGCATGCATTAAGAAAGTTAAGCGGTGGCAAAATAGCTACGTCGAACGCCCCTGGGCAATGGTATAGAGGCATTGATGGTTTTTTAATGCATTTAACCGATATCGCTTTGGCTTGGTGGGTCGCCGGTAGGTTAAATAAAAAACGCCACAATCTTTGGTACAGCCGCCATTTAGATGCAGATTATTACCTTGCCACAGATGCAACCCTACCGGGCTTTGACGATTGGCAAGCACTGCATAGCCCAGGTCATACAGACCGAGATATTAGTCTGTATCATATTCCCAGCGAGAGAATTTACATTGCTGATTTACTGGTAAAAGTAAAAGGGCAGCTCGTGCCACCCTTTCCTGTTTTTTACCCAAAGCTGTATTTAAACTCTTTACTGATGTTAAAAGCCTTACAACCAAAACGGATTATGTTTGCCCACAGTAACGAAGTGGGTATTGATGACATCGACTTTGAGCAAATTTTAGCGCTGGTCCCCGAAAAACCAATGACGCACTGGCGTTCAGTCAAAGCAAAAGCCCGACAAGCACTTAATTTAAAGCGCTTTTCACAGTCTTGATAAATGTATCAATATCCTGCTGATCATTATAAATATGAGCAGAGACTCTTAAACCCAAGTGACGCTCATCAACAGCGATATTCGCTGCAATAAGCGCAGCTTTAACAGCGGCTTGTTGCTCGCCAAAATGCATAATGGCCGTTCCAGAACATTTGTCAGCCTGTATGGGTGAGCGCATATAATCAGCTAATTGATCATGAAACTGCGCGAGCATTGCTAAGTTATGAGCACGTACTTTCTCAATACCAAGATCAGCAAAGTAATTAATACTATGGGATGCCAAAATATAAGGTGCAACTGAAGGTGTGCCACCCCAAAAGCGCAACGCGGTTTGATGATAAGCAAAGTGCTTAATATCAAACTCAAACGGATTTTGATGAGAAAACCAGCCAACATCTTGTGGCTGACAAAGTGATAGCTGCTTGCTGTTAACCCATAAATAAGCAGCACCAGGCCCACCGCATAGCCATTTGACACTCGAGCCCAACATAAAATCGGCATCAAGCTTAGTTAAGTCGACCTCTAAAATACCCGCAGACTGCGCAACATCTAGTAAGCTCAATGTGTTGTGTTGCTTTGCGATATTGATAATTTCGTTAATAGGCGCTTGCTGACCCGTGTTTGAATAAACATGGCTAATAAAGACTAAATCAATATCATTTTTCGCTAAATATGACTGCCAAACCTGCGCACTGGTTAAATCTTCATGCTTATCAATAAACACGATTTCAGCACTTTCCGGTAAGGCTTTTTGCATTGCAAAACCCATGCTTGGAAAATCACTTTCGGCCATCAACACTTTGCAATTTTCTTGTTGAAGTCGCGGGTGCGACATCAAAAGCTTTGTTAAACCACTCGATAAGTTAACTTGTGGACAAAACAACTCACTGTGCGAGTTAAATAATTTAGCGAGACTACTCGTAAACGCCTCTACACCTTGCAACCACTGTTGCCATGGCTCTTTATTTTCATTTTGCCAAGCGGCAAAAAACTGCTGATGGAAATGCTGCTCAGCAGATTTTAATGGTCGCCCAACAGAGTGGTTAAGTAAATAGCTGCCTTGTGGAATTACAAAATCGTCTTTATTCATTACTTAATCCACTGTTTTAACTTAGTTAAATCATCGAAACGGGTGCGAATATCATCCCGTTTTGCTGCCGCACGGCGATCACGTAACTGCTCTAATGAGTTAAGTAATACATGTAAAGGCGGTCCACTGGCAGTGACTTTATCCATATGTTGTTGCTGCATTTGCTGTGAAGGCTGCGCAATGTATTTACTGACCAATTGATTATGGTGACCAATCGCAGTATCACCATGCAGTTTACACACTTGAATAAACAGCTTTAAGTTAGTTTGTAGCCACTCGCTATCGCGCTCAGCTTCTGCCGCTAAGAAGTCATCCATAATACTTGTCATACGCATGCTCTCACGCAGGATCTGCTGATCTTCAGGCATCATATACAAGAATTTATCCACCAGCATTTGCGAGTAACTAGGTTCATTAGCAAAACAAAGACCAAGCAATAAATCGATGACATTAATGCCCGCAAAATCACCGGCATTCGCACCACGATACACCTCTTTACCTACTCGATAAGGCTTGTAATACGGGCGTACACAATAGAAAAAGCGGTCTGTATCAAGCTTGTTGTATAACGTATTGTTCGACTCAATTACATCAAGCAGTGCTTGCTTTGCCACGGCAAGTAAATCTGCCGTGATAGGGTGCGATATTCCTAACGGCTGAATTTTTAATAAAGCATCCGCTGCACGCTTATACGCTAAAATGCCCTTGGTATTATAATCAACAAAGATTTTCTCATCTTCAAGGTCAGTAAAGCGCTTATACAAACCATCAACCGCTTTGTTGTGGGTGGTTAAATGCGCCGTTGCAAAACGCGGGGTAACACCAATAGATGCACCGATGTGCATTGCCAATGCAGAGGCTTCAACAAGGGGTGAGCTTGTTTCACGAGAAGGCTCAGTGATCTCATGTCGACGGCATGCCGCCATATACAAGCCAACATTACCTAATAAATCGAAAGCGTTATCAAACCCTTCATCGGTATTACCCTCTGCAAGTAAAGCACGAATATGCTCATTACCTTCTTGCTCTAATTGACGTTTAAGGTGCTCACCTACCCCCTCTACATTCGCTTTATCGTCTTGTTGCCAATATAGTTTTTCTAGTTCGCTATTGATCTCAACAAAACGAGTGCGAAGCCAGCTATCAAATGCCTTGGTGTTCTCAGTCACAGGCTCACTCCAAAATAATTATATTGCGATAATGTTAACAGAGTTCAATGAGTGCTAATCGCCAAAATATAGACTAGAATCCACCTAGATTAGTGAAAATCACTCAAATTAAAATGAAATTAGATAAAAAAGACCAACAATTACTTAATGCTCTACAAGACAATGCAAGAACTTCTGTCTCGGATCTGGCACAGTCTGTTAGCCTGTCAGATACCCCTTGCCTGCGCCGCATTAAAAAGCTCGAATCAGCGAATGTGATCAGTGGTTACCATGCTGCAATTAATCCTAAAGCCGTTGATTTAAACGTGTCTGTGTATGCCTTTGTACGCTTAAACCAAAACTCAGTTGCCGCTGCTGAGCAATTTGAACAACAAGTAGCAAAACTTGAACATGTGCTTGAGTGCTCAGTTATTTCAGGTAGTTATGATTATCTACTCAAGATTGTTGCTACAGATTTAGAAAGCTATGAAAGCTTTGTGAAACATAAATTAGGTAGTATTGATTGCATTGCTAACATCGAGTCGACGGTGGTCTTAAAACAAGCATTCACTAAGCGCCATTTACCGCTAGCTTGACGCAGCTTGCTTGCAAATAAAACATAACTCGATAAGCTAAAAACAGGCTTTAAAAGGACGCTTAAAATATGAAATTCATAAACTTAGTTGCTATCTCTTTGGCCATCAGTGGACTATTTAGCAGCCCATTAATGGCACAGCAGCAAACCTGCCTTTCTCAGCTTGAAGACCAAGCTTTGATGATGAAAAGTAAGCGCGAAGGACTGTTTAGAGAGCCATTACCACGCAGCCATAGCACCTTTAGCTATAATATCGAGCAAGCATTTAGTGACTATTTAACCGCTGCTTACCTTGAAATTAGCAGTGAAAATCCGCGAGCGAACTTACCATGCCCAGTTTATACCGATACCTATCAGCAACTTGTTGCACAAGGTTCTCGACCTGCTAACGCAACAATTGCCGATTTAATTAGCCCATTCGAACTTAAACAGGCCGATAGCCGCAAAGCTGTACTTTTAATCCATGGTTTAACCGACTCTCCATTTACCTACCATGACCTTGCACAGGTGTATTATCAACAAGGTTATACAGTTCGCACAATTTTACTGCCGGGGCATGGTACTGCCGCAGCAGCTTTGCAAGAGGTTGATGCTGATGATTGGCGAAAAGCCAGTGTGTATGCCATTGAGCGCACATTAAAAGACTTTGATCAGGTAATATTAGGGGGCTACTCAACGGGTGCAGCACTGGTTGTTGATTACTTAACTCAAGCTCCTGTTGATAATAAAATTACTGCTGCGATGTTGTTTTCACCAGCAAGTGAGCCACACAATAAAAACGGTTGGTTGGCCAAATGGGTCGATGCAATTCCATTTGTTAATTGGATTGATAAAGACGCGGATCTGGATTTTGCTAAGTATGAGTCGTTTCCATTTAGTGCAGCCTCAGCTAGCCACGAAGCAATGAGCCGTATTAGCCTTGATGAGCTTCGTTATCGTCAACTGCCGAATGTCGCAATATTTAGCACCTTTAGTGATGTTGACACCACAATAGATAATCAAGCGACCTTTAAATTACTAGCTAAACTGCACGACCCAAAAGCGCGTAAAAATAACCAGCTTGATCGGCTAGTTTACTACGGTGACGACGATAATATCCCCGCCAGCTTTCCAGCTGATTACCACATAATTCGTGATGACTGCGACACCGATGACTGTAAAAAAATCAAAGGAATGTCACATATTGGTATTGTTAATAAACCCAGCAACCCTTACTACGGTCGCACAGCATTGTATCGCAATTGCGGAAGCTACTTAGATGACGATAAACTTTATACAGCCTGCAAATACCAAAAAGACGTTGTGATGGGTGAACGAACAGCCGAAAATTTACAAGCGCACAAACCCTTTGCACGACTCACGTTTAACCCTTATTTCGATAAGCTTGCTATGCATATCAACGGTTTTATCAAAGATATTGAATCGGCTGCACAATGAGTGAGTTTAACCACCACTGGTTTAATCAAATAAGCGAGGTTGATGCCGCTCTTTGGCAGTCATTTTTTGATGATACGCCCTTTACTGATCACGCTTTTTTAGAGGCTTTAGAGCAAACAGGCTGTGTGAGTGAAGAGTCGGGCTGGCAACCTATGCACTTAGCAATTTACCAGCAAGAACAGGTCATAGCCTTACTACCGGGGTATCTAAAACACCATTCTTATGGTGAATATGTATTTGACTGGGCTTGGGCTGAAGCTTATCAACAGCATGGCTTAGAGTATTACCCTAAATGGCTGTGTGGCGTGCCATTCACACCTATTGCAGGGCAACGAATTAGTATAAATCACAATGACGCCGCAAAGATCTATGCGTATATTCAGCACATACTCACAGCAACAGCAGCGCAGTTAGGCTGGTCAGGTTGGCATATAAATTTTTGCCACCAGCAACAAGCGACTGCATTAACTAGCGACACCGTAATGCAACGTCATGGCGTGCAGTTTCAGTGGTTTAATGAAGACTATAAATGCTTTGATGATTTTTTAGCTTCACTCACCGCAAGAAAGCGTAAATCGCTCAAAAAAGAACGCGCTAAAATAACTGAACAACAGATAGTCATAGAATGGCTCGAAGGTACTGACATCAGCAAGCAGCACATGCAGCAATTTAGTCATTTTTACCGCCAAACCTATTTGAAGCGCTCAGGCCACAATGGTTATTTGAATACCGCCTTTTTCGAATTATTACAGCAGAGCATGGCCGACAAACTGGTATTAATGTTCGCTAAGTATCAAGGAGAGGTGATTGCCGCCACACTCAGTTTTAAAGATAAGAATTGTTTATATGGTCGTTACTGGGGAACAAATTATGAGCTTGATAGTTTGCACTTTGAGCTTTGCTACTATCAAGGCATTGAGTACTGCATTGCCAACAAACTTAAACAGTTCCACTCTGGCGCGCAAGGTGAGCATAAAATAAGTCGCGGATTTAAGCCCGTATATACCTATTCACTGCATCATATTCAGCACGGTGATTTTGCAGCAGCCATTAATGATTTTATTCGCAGAGAACGCCAACATATGGCGCTCTATAAAGCACAATGCGAAAGCTTACTGCCGTTTAAACAGCAATAATTGGTTGTTCGCTGGCATTTGCACATCTTCAACAAAGGTTAAGCCAGCTTGCTCTGCAAGTTGGCAAATCGCTTCAAAATCACGAATTGCACTATTAGCATCTTGCTGTTTTAAAAAAGCATCAAACTCAGCATTACTGGCACTGGTATACTTACCTTGATACTTAAATGGCCCATAAATACATAACTTTCCTTTAGGCGCTAAATGCTTTGCTACTCCTTGAAAAAAGCGCTCCACCAGTGGCCAACTAATAATGTGCATCGTATTCGCGGTGAAAATAGCATTCACTGTATCAACTGGCCAAGGATCATTAAGATCGAGTGTGAGTGGTGCATGCAAGTTAGTTAGTGCAGCTTCTTGATGCCATTGTAATATCCCAGGGTGATTAACCTCACGATCACTACAATGCCACTGCAAGTGTGCTAAATGCGTTGCAAAATGCACGCTATGTTGCCCGGTACCTGAGCCAACCTCTAATACATTCGTTACATCAGAAAAGAACTCTATTAATACCTTTAAAATAGGTGACTTATTGTTTTCACAGGCTTGAGAGAAAGGTTTATCCATACAAATTAATGCACCATGTTTGGTAATTAGTGCACAACAGTAAAGCAAAAATAATCACTAAAGTCGCGGGTAATTTATTAGATAAAAATATAAAAACAACAAATTCAAAAGCTTATCTATTTTTGTCAATATTGGTACAGCTTATGCTATTTCATAAGTGAATTAATCAATAGGAGCAACATTATGTATATCTCACCCTACACCGCTGTAGATGCAGCACTTGCAGCCAGCGAACGTGCTGAAAGCGAAAAAGCCGCCTTAACTAGTTGTGACGACAGAGCAACCGTTATCGACCTTCTTTCTCAATGTAACAAAGAAAATGTACAGGCGCCGAAAAAACATGAAACAGACCAGATTTTTATTCTCGGCTACAATTAATCACACACAGTTAATCCATTCAGTCTTAGCTACACTAGATAAGACTTGCACTAAAACCGATTAGCTGTAATGATAACTATTATCATTACAGCTAATCGGTTTTTCTATGCACTCTCACAATGCTATGCTCCAGTATCAGCGGCAAATGAAATGTGTTTGCCAAAGACCAGGGCTACATGCCCCAGCACTTGTTGCTAACTATGTTGAAGCGGGTTTGAACATTGCACGCTATTACGAAAAACATCACAACTTTATTTTGCAAGAGCTGTATCTAAGACGCACCTTTCATGAACTACTTGAAAAGATGTGTGATTCATTAGTGCATAATGCAATTCGTAAACAATGTTTGGCCCAGCTTTATAAACCGCAACTTGCGCTAAAGCGTTACTACAAAACTCATAACTGTATTGAAAAGTATTTCAGTTTGGAGCGAGAAGCGTGGCTTCTCAGCCAAGAATTTAACCCGATTTAGGAGTGTTTATGAGCCAATTTAGAACCGAATCAGATAGCATGGGTGAACTACAAGTCCCTGCCAATGCTTTGTATCAAGCTCAAACGCAACGTGCTATCAATAATTTTAAAATTAGTGGCTTAGCCATGCCTAAGCAATTTATCACCGCCCTTGCCTACATTAAACAAGCTGCCGCGCAAAGCAATGCAGCTTTAGGCCATTTGAGCCAAGGTAAAGCAAAAGCAATTGAGCAAGCATGCCAAGAGATCATCGACGGTAAACATTTTTCAGAGTTTCCAGTTGATGTATTTCAGACCGGCTCAGGTACTAGCTCAAATATGAATGCCAATGAAGTTATTGCAACACTAGCGAGTAAATTTGCAGGCGAAACCATTCACCCCAACGATGATGTGAACATGGGACAAAGCTCAAATGATGTGATCCCTACTGCGATTGCGGTAAGTAGCGCCATTAACATCATTTATGAACTATTTCCTAAACTCGATAAACTCAGTCAAAGCCTTCAAAACAAACAAGCCGAAGTGGGCCATATTGTTAAAACTGGCCGCACTCATTTAATGGATGCAATGCCTGTGAGTTTTGCACAAACATTGGCTGCATGGCAGTTACAAGTGGATCATGCAATGGCTGGGATTCGCCAAGCACTTGAGCGAGTTTGTGAACTTGCGCAAGGTGGCACAGCCGTAGGTACCGGTATTAATGCCGACCCTGCGTTTGCCGGTGAGTTTTGCCAACACTTGAGTGAGAATGTCGGTATTCGCTTTAGCCCAAGCAAAAACTTCTTTTACAACATAGGATCACAAGACGCCATTGTTGCGCTGTCAGGTCAGCTAAAGGTACTTGCTGTAGCACAAATGAAAATAGCGAATGACTTACGCTGGATGAACTCAGGCCCTCTTGCTGGCCTTGGTGAAATTGAGCTTGAAGCTTTACAACCTGGCTCATCAATTATGCCGGGTAAAGTAAACCCAGTGATCCCTGAAGCTGCCGCTATGGTCAGCGCACAAGTAATTGGTAATGACGCCACCATTACCGTGGCTGGTCAAGCAGGTAATTTTGAGCTCAATGTGATGCTACCTGTGATTGCCCTAAACATTTTGCAAAGTATTGAACTACTGGCAAATAGTAGTGAAGCACTGGCAGATAAAGCGATTGCCAGCTTTAAAGTAAACCAAAGCAATGTTGATAAAGCGCTCGCTAAAAACCCAATTCTGGTTACTGCGCTTAATCCGGTGATCGGCTATAGCAAAGCCGCAAAAATTGCCAAATTAGCTTATCAAGAAGGTCGTCCTATTATTGATGTTGCTGCAGAGCACACTGATATTTCGCGCGAAGAATTGAGTGAATTACTTGACCCTGCCAAACTAACCCAAGGTGGTTTATAGAACTTTTATCCTACTGTAGCTCTGTGAATACAGAGCTACTTACTGAAAGCTAACGTTTTTATTGCTCCACTTTGAGCAATGTGTATGATAGTGAGTACTTATTCAACGATTTTTAGGTATGTTATGCGCTATCCTCTATTGGCAATTTTATTTCCTGTGTTATTAACTGCGTGTTCGGACAATAATGAGCAAGCCGAATCAACGGCAACCAGCAATAAACTTGTCGAGGCGCCAAAAGCCGTTGAAATAAAAAACGCTGAAGAAGTGAGCAAAGCAGCCCCAGATAAAGCCACTATTAGCTCTGCCCACGAACAACTTAAACAGCTAATCGATGATCCAAGCTGTGATAACAGCAGCCAATGTAAAGTATTACCTGTTGGTAGTCGCGCCTGTGGTGGGCCAAGTAGCTTCATTGTTTATTCAAGCAAAACAGCTAACACTGCTGAGGTTGAAAAACTTGCAAAAGACATCACCGCCCTTGAAAAGCAATTTAACGCAGCAAACGACATGATGAGTATTTGTCAGCATCTAACCGCACCGGGTGCGCAGTGTTCTGAGAATACTTGTGTTAGAATCGAAGGCTCAGCGGCAAGTGTATACTAAGGAATAAGCAATAATGGTTCGTTCATCGACTTTTAAGAAACTTTTCATCACCACAACTGTGTTAGCAAGTATTGCTTTAACTGGTTGTGAAACAACAACGTCAGGTAGTTCTGCACGCGTTGATTTAGGTGATTTAAATGATCAGCTGAACGATATCGTTAGTAATAATAGCTGTAATGCAAGCTTTCAATGTAAGGTGTTAGAAGTCGGTGAACGAGCATGTGGTGGCCCAAGTCGCTATGTGGTCTATTCAACGTTAAACACCGCACAAGAACAAGCGGAGCAACTTGCAGAGCGAATTACAGCGGCTGAGAAGTCATCTGAGCAAGCATTAACCGTTAACGATTGCTCGCCAGTCCTGCCGGTACAATCACTGTGTATTTCAAAGCAGTGCCAAGCAATCGAGATTAAGTAAACAATGCAATAAGGCCGGATACTATCACCACGCTGATGATACAAATCCCGGCCTTATAAATGTACTTTACCTGCATTGTATTATGCACCCAGTAAGCGTAAATGTAGCGAACAAAGTAACTTGCTGCAGTGCCAAATAATGCAAAAATAACTAAATACGCAAGTAAAATAATATCCAAAGTCATGTCACTTCTTTAAAACATCTAGTCTCAGTGTAAGGGCTTAAAGAAGTAAAGGCAAAACCTTAGCTTTTTTTACTGTGCGCAATGAGTAGTTCTGCCACACGCTGTTTCACAGCTCGCTTATCATCAGCAGCAACACCAAACCGCTCAGCCAATAAGGCAATTTCTTCATCATTTAAGTTAAACGATAAACGCTGTCTGGTTTTTTTCGACTTAACGTCGAGCTCCAAAATCTTACGGATCATATCTGATGGCGTAAGCTCTTGGTCAATGGCTTGCTTCTTAATTGATTTTTGCACTTCAGAGCTTAAATCAAACGCCATTTGTGTGGCTCTAACTGCTTGTTCCTGACGCTGCCACTTAGCTTTTGCATCACTCACTTGGCATCCCCAGGAAATAAGTCAACAATATCGCTAATTGGTCTGGTTAACGTCAGTGATACCTCTGTTTCACCGCCTTCCCAAATTTCAATATTTAAACTATGCGATTCATCATCAGAGCTTAAACAGATCATTTCACACGGCTCACCGCCCTCGTCTTCATAGCGAGGTAAAGGCTTATTACGGTAGTCCTTATTATGGAAATAACACACATAAGGTGCTTCTGTTTGTTTGTAGCTCGATGCCAAAAAGTGACTAAAACGTTCTGGGCTATTTTGTACATTAATTGCCGTTAATTCGTCTTCATCAAAAATACGAGCGAACTCATCGAGAGTAAAAATTTCATCAACATCATCGCGTTGAATTTTGATCGCAAAGTGTGCCCACTGTTCACCGTCATCTGACTCGATTTGCAAAAACACCACTTGGCCAGATTCGCTTTCGAGTACCAACTCATACTCTGCACTACGTTGATACTGATACGTTTGCACATCAGTAACTCGCAAAGTCTGTCCTTTTAACCAGCTTGGGTAAGCAAACGAATCAATCACAGTTAACATATCACCAACGAGTAATTGGCTTGGATCAGTAAGCTGACGCTCTGGAGCTTTTTTAGATTTAAAAAAGTTAAACATTGGCTGACTCCTTGTTGAAGTAAAAAAGGTAACCCAGTGCGTGGGTTACCTTTTGTTTTTCCGCTAACAGATTAGCTATTTTGTTTTGCTTTAATACGCGCCAAAATATCCGCGCTTTTCGGGCTCGTATCACCAATACCCGCTTCAGCCATTTTCGCTTTTAAATCATCGCCGTTAGTGTCAGCTTCTAATTGCTTAGCCGCACCTAACTGGTCTTGGCGGTCTTGCTGGCGTTGTTTAATACGCTCTAGAGACTCACGTGCTGATGTCATTGATGAGCTATTCGTATTTAGCGTGCTGTTTACAGCCATTGTTGCTTGCTGCACACTTTCTGTCGTTTTAACCATCGTTAATTGGCGTTGGTTTTCTTTAATCGATTTTTCAGCTTCTTTAACTTGCTGCTTTAACTGCACGATATGGTTACTAAAACCAGCTAGCACTTCTTCGTGCTCTGCTTTCTCAGCTTCAAAATCACCAATTTTTTCTGCGATTTCTAATGCTAGCGCTTCGTTGCCTTTTTCAAGCGCTTGACCTGCATACGCTTCATGCTCAGCAATTGATGCATCTAGTGCGCTAATTTTACGCTTCGTTTGCATCTCTTTTGCCATTACTTCAGTCAGGCTTTTTTTTGCACGTTGTAAGGCATTTTGTGCATCAGCAATTTCTTGTTCAAAGATACGGATACCGTTTGCATCAACAATTGCTTGTCCTGCTTCACGAGCGCCACCACGTACAGCTGTAAATAGTTTCTTTAAAATACTCATAATCTTAACTCCAGAAATTGCTAATTAATCGTTTAAATAAATGGTCACGGCTTCAAGCGCATCAATCGCATTGTCTGCCAGTGTTACCAACTCATGGGTAATATCATCAAACGATGAATTAACCGATAAGGCGCCAAAAATAGCGTACTTATCATCAATTTTTGCAAATGCGCTTAATGGAATTGGTACATTTAAACGTAGTAACGTTTCGTTTAACTCATTACGCATATCTGCTTGTACTTCGTCTTCAGCAAACAGGTAGCTAATACACAGTAATTGCTCTTCTGTTTGAGTAACAAAGATAGGTAACTCATCATTCCCATCGACGATAACTTGTAACACATCTTGCTCACCTTCGTTGGCAATCAAGAAAGACTCAAAGCTCACACCTTCCGTTTCAAAAGAAGCCAGTTTGATTGATAGTTCATTTAATTCCATGTCTCACCTTTTTACGTTTTGACATATTATGTCTGAGTTAAGATTTGCATAGCCGACATATTATGTCAACTATAAAATATCAATTTTTGTACAATTCGGTTTCAACTTGCCACGCTTGGCGGTAATAATCATATAAGGTTCCAGAACCTAATCTATTGACTTCAATCGTGTTTACTTGTTCAAAAAAATGATTCGGAAATACAAAAGAAGCCAATAAATATTCTTTACTTACCCAACGAGATGGCACGGGTAATTCGTTAATTTCACGAATTCGCTGACTTGCTGATTTGCCAGCAGTGGTCGCGATTGTCCAACCCCATTGACCAAACGAAGGAATATTTTGTTGGTATTGCTCAACATAACCAAAACCCGCAGCTTTCATTGTTTTAGCAATACTCAAAAATGCTTTCTTCGCATGATAAGGGGATGTTGATTGCACGGCCACAGCCCCGTCAGGCGCCAATAACTGACGTACATGATTGTAAAAATAGTCACTGTACATCTTATTGAGATCAGGGTGATTAGGGTCTGGTAGGTCAATTAAAATAGTGTCAAAGCGCTCGCCTTTTGCCAGCATTGCTTCGACCTCTAAAAAGGCATCTGCAATGCGAATATCAGCACGAGGGTCGCTCATAGAATGTTTATTTAGCGCTGTTAAACGTGTTCTGATTTTCTCTGGCGCATCATAGTCGCCAACATCATTACCAAATAAGTTTAACAGCTGACCATCTAAGTCAACCAGAGTGACATGCTCTACTGGCCACTTCAAAACATCACGTAATGCAAGCCCGTCACCGCCACCGATGATCAACACGCGGTCGTGGCGATTTGAAGCCAACATGGCAGGATAGACAAGCATTGAATGATAAATTTGCTCATCCACACTTGAGAACTGTAAACGGCCATTTAGATAAAGATCAGTAATTGCATTCGGCTGATTGCGACTCAAACGCTCAGTTAACACCAAGTGCTGATACTTAGTTGCTTGCGAGTAGATGACTTTATCTTTGTATAAAACATTACTTAGGTTTTTCATCCAGCTAGTGCCAAGCACAAGCACAAACGCAAAAAACACCAACAAAAGTCCATGGCAAACTAACAGTAGCTTAGCGAAGCAAACATGTTGATGATAGCGCCATAAGAACACGAGACCGGCAATAATATTAAATAATGCCGTCCAAGCTGCTGCTTGCATAATTGGCATCGCGAGCATAATACTCACCCAAATAGCAGCACCGACACCGGCACCAATATAATCTGCCCCGTAAATGGTACCCGCATTGTTTTCTAAAAAGCGCCCGTAGACTTGCTGACGAATACGCGCAATTAGCGGGATCTCCATACCGATTAATAGCCCAAGTAATAGACCAAACACATAGGGCAAGAAACGCGACCACTCTTGCAGCTTTTCAAACACGTAGCCGTTAAGTACGGTATCTGGAGGCAGGTTAAAAATTTCAGAGAAGATATGTGGTAATGAATAACTGACAGCGATAACACTCGCAATCGCTAAAATACAGCCCATGCCGACCAAAGCAATAATGCTCTCAAGCCAAGCAAAAGCAGTAAATGCATCTTTAAACCAACGCGCTAAAAATGCACCGATCCCCATTGCTACAATCATGGTGCCAATCATGGCATAAATGGCACTCTCGACCGAGCCTAAGACACGACCTGCATAATGAGATAGAAGGTATTCATAAATAAGGCCGCACCCAGCGAGTACGGCCATAACAGATATTAATAGGAAATCATGCCCAAGTAGATTGGCTCTACTTGGGGCGCTTGTTGTAGTAGACACTAATTAGGCACCTAACAAGGTTGCCATAGTCGAACCAATCGCAAATGAAACCGCTGCTGAAATAGCGGCTACACCTACGTTCTTCTGACGGTTCACTTCGTCTGAAATATCACAACCAGATAGGATGATTTTGATAGTCACTAAGTGTAGTAAAATGAAGGCAACTAAACTTACCGCTGCACTTAATGCCCAGTAACCTAAACTAGCTACAATATTATCAGCCGCATAAGGAGCAATACCTGATGCAGCAGTTAATGCCAATGCACTGCCCACTAAAAAGCCAGCGTAACGAATACCCACAGCTAAGTTGCCGTCTATAACCGCTTGTTGTAAGCAATCGCCACTGCGATTAGTACGTTTGAATAACTGCACGCGATATTGACTGATCAGTAGCATCGCAATGCTGCCAATTGCAAAGGCCGCGATCACGATTGGAATACCATGCCAGCCTTCGGTTGCCACCCAAAATAAAGCTGAGCGAATCACAATAGCAACACTCACTACATGACCAAAATCAATCAGTGCCGCAGTTGCGTTACCTTTTACGATTTCGTCATGCAGGCTCACTTTACGAAGCGCTACCTTGTCTTGGAAGAAATGACCAAGCTTAATAAGCACAATTGCCATCACACCATAACCTAGCATTTGTAATGCTTCTTGTTGCAAGGTTGGTGCAAATGAGCCGCTGCTTACACCACTAAGAACAATTGCCAGTGCCACAAGCCCCGCAGCAAAACTAATACCAAAAGCAAAATTGTCACGCTCAGTTATTTCATCATTAGCGTGTAAGTTAGACACCCAGCCTTTGATAAATTTTAGGCTGACAAATAAAGCGATAATGATTGCAAAGTCGATTGCTAAAGCTTGCAACGACCAAGTTGTTATTCCATTAAATTCATACATATGTTGTAACTCCGGTGGTTATTCTTTTCACTACTTACCGCGGCTAATGCCACGTGATGTTCTGCTCGAGCTGTTGCGTAATGACCCAGAGCTTTTACTGTAACTACTGCTAGAAGCATAGCTACTACGTGTGCGTGGCGGCGTATAGCTGCTACGGCTTAATCCAGATGCACCACTGCGCTTAGTGGCATACGGACTAGTGAATTGTTTACCTTGGCGTTGATAAGACTGACGAGTTCGCGTCTCAACAGTCTGTTGTGCTTTAATCTGTTTTGGACTCGAATAACGATAACGGCCATAGTCATTGTAATAACTGTACTTTCTATGACGGCTCCAGCGACCATATTCAACTCGGTCAAATACATCACCCAACATGCGATACATTCCATACCAAACCCAAAAGCTGGTACCGCTGCTATTTGTTTGCCACTGCCCATAGTTAGGGTTGCCAACTAATTGGTTACCAACGCTTTCACCTTCAGCTGCTTCACTAATTGCACCAACCCGCGCTAGTGAGCCCTGCGACATATCGGCAAGCATATTTATAGGATCAGTCAGCGCATCCTGAAATAAAGATGGCTTGGCAGCATCACGAATAAGATCAAGTTGATGAAGGGTATCTTCATAAGGGGGTATTAGATAAGTAGACTTAACATCTGCTAAACGTTGTTTAAGACCTGTATAGATAGCCCCTTCACGAGTGGCATCAAGACTAATTACTCGCGCGATCTCAGAAAGTTGCGGCTGCTGCTCAGCAAGCACCTGTCCGTATTGTTTAAGTATCGTCGCATTACGCAAAGAGCCATTATCAAGCGCTGTACCAAGCTGATTTAATTCAACCTCAGCTTTTTCTATGGATTGTTGTATTGTTTGTTTAAGCTGCTCTTCTTTCGACTCACAGCCCATAAGCAAGCTTACCAAACAAAACAGGCTAATAAGTTTCCAAGCTTTTATTTGAGACATTCATGTCACCTGATTGTGGTTTAAAAACGCAAATAGTTTTACATAGCTCAGGTACTAAACCAAGATTAAAATTGCAACAAAGGGTAAATTGGGTCGTGAATTGCTAGTTAGAAAGGGGAAAGTTTAAAGCCTGGCGTAGGTTGGGTAGAGCGCAGCGAAACCCAACACAGTGCTATCAGCTTTCAGCCGTCAGCGATCAGCCGCGCGGTCGAGGTGTTTGGTGCTGCGTCTTCCTCTGCCGGAGGTTCTAGGCAAAGTGTACTTGTAGGAATGGCTTTAGCCGTAAATGTTTTTGTAAAGGTCTGAATTCGGCACTGAAGTGCCTCCTACGGGGGTTGTTGCTGAGGGAGACTCTCTACTAAACAACCCAACAATTCAACTTTACCCTTGCTAACTAGCAACTCGCTAACTCGTTGGGTTTCGCTCCGCTCTACCCAACCTACCTGGAGGGTAAGCAAGGAGAGTGATGAGGACGACTCTGTACAGGACAACCCCACATTTCAACTGACGTCTGACAGCTGAAAGCTGACAGCTCCAGACGCAAAAAAGCCCGACTCTTTCGAATCGGGCTTTCTTTAATTTGGAGCCTGGCGATGTCCTACTTTCACATGGCAAATGCCACACTATCATCGGCGCTGTTTCGTTTCACTACTGAGTTCGGCATGGGGTCAGGTGGGTCCAAAACGCTATTGTCACCAAGCAAATTTGGGGCGTTAATCGCTTTTGCAATTAACTAAAATTCGGAATTCTGATATCAAGTAAATGTCTACTTTAGTTTCTTAACTTCTGTTCGTTACGCTGTCATAAAACGCGTTTGGCGTTGTATGGTTAAGCCTCACGGGTAATTAGTACAGGTTAGCTTAATGGCTCGCACCACTTCCACACCCTGCCTATCAACGTTGTAGTCTTCAACGGCCCTTCAGAGACTTTAAAAGTCTAGTGAGAACTCATCTCGAGGCCTGCTTCGCGCTTAGATGCTTTCAGCGCTTATCAGTTCCGAACGTAGCTACCGGGCAGTGCCATTGGCATGACAACCCGAACACCAGCGGTTCGTTCACTCCGGTCCTCTCGTACTAGGAGCAACCCCTCTCAATTCTCAAACGCCCACGGCAGATAGGGACCGAACTGTCTCACGACGTTCTAAACCCAGCTCGCGTACCACTTTAAATGGCGAACAGCCATACCCTTGGGACCGACTTCAGCCCCAGGATGTGATGAGCCGACATCGAGGTGCCAAACACCGCCGTCGATATGAACTCTTGGGCGGTATCAGCCTGTTATCCCCGGAGTACCTTTTATCCGTTGAGCGATGGCCCTTCCATTCAGAACCACCGGATCACTATGACCTACTTTCGTACCTGCTCGACGTGTCTGTCTCGCAGTTAAGCTGGCTTCTACCATTACACTAACCGTACGATGTCCGACCGTACTTAGCCAACCTTCGTGCTCCTCCGTTACTCTTTGGGAGGAGACCGCCCCAGTCAAACTACCCACCAGGCACTGTCCGTAATCCCGATAAGGGACCAACGTTAGAACATCAACACTACAAGGGTGGTATTTCAAGGACGGCTCCACAAAGACTAGCGTCTCTGCTTCAAAGCCTCCCACCTATCCTACACATGTAGGGTCAATGTTCAGTGCCAAGCTGTAGTAAAGGTTCACGGGGTCTTTCCGTCTAGCCGCGGGTACACAGCATCTTCACTGCGATTTCAATTTCACTGAGTCTCGGGTGGAGACAGCGTGGCCATGGTTACACCATTCGTGCAGGTCGGAACTTACCCGACAAGGAATTTCGCTACCTTAGGACCGTTATAGTTACGGCCGCCGTTTACCGGGGCTTCGATCAAGAGCTTCGTCCGAAAACTAACCCCATCAATTAACCTTCCGGCACCGGGCAGGTGTCACACCGTATACGTCATCTTGCGATTTTGCACAGTGCTGTGTTTTTAATAAACAGTCCCAGCCACCTGGTCACTGCGGCTCCCGTCCGCTTAGAGAGCAAGTCTCATCACAGATAGGAGCGTACCTTCTCCCGAAGTTACGGTACGATTTTGCCTAGTTCCTTCACCCGAGTTCTCTCAAGCGCCTTAGTATTCTCTACCTGACCACCTGTGTCGGTTTGGGGTACGATTCGGTATAATCTGAAGCTTAGAGGCTTTTCCTGGAAGTATGGCATCAACAACTTCACACCCTTAGGTGCTCGTCTCGTGTCTCAGTCTTAGCAACCCGGATTTTCCTAAGTCACCAACCTACTCACTTTCACATGGACAACCAACGCCATGCTTGTTTAGCCTGCTCCGTCCCCCCATCGCAATTATACCAAGTACGGGAATATTAACCCGTTTCCCATCGACTACGCCTTTCGGCCTCGCCTTAGGGGTCGACTTACCCTACCCTGATTAACATGGGATAGGAACCCTTGGTCTTCCGGCGTGCGGGTTTTTCACCCGCATTATCGTTACTCATGTCAGCATTCGCACTTCTGATACCTCCAGCATACCTCCCGGTACACCTTCAACGGCTTACAGAACGCTCCCCTACCACTCATACATAGTATGAATCCGCAGCTTCGGTGCATAGTTTAGCCCCGTTACATCTTCCGCGCAGACCGACTCGACCAGTGAGCTATTACGCTTTCTTTAAAGGGTGGCTGCTTCTAAGCCAACCTCCTGGCTGTCTGGGCCTTTCCACATCGTTTCCCACTTAACTATGACTTTGGGACCTTAGCTGGCGGTCTGGGTTGTTTCCCTCTTCACGACGGACGTTAGCACCCGCCGTGTGTCTCCCGGATAGTACTTTACGGTATTCGGAGTTTGCAAAGGGTTGGTAAGTCGGGATGACCCCCTAGCCTTAACAGTGCTCTACCCCCGTAAGTATTCGTCCGAGGCTCTACCTAAATAGATTTCGGGGAGAACCAGCTATCTCCCGGTTTGATTAGCCTTTCACTCCTAGCCACAGGTCATCCCCTAACTTTTCAACGTTAGTGGGTTCGGTCCTCCAGTTGATGTTACTCAACCTTCAACCTGCCCATGGCTAGATCACCGGGTTTCGGGTCTATACCTTGCAACTATACGCCCAGTTAAGACTCGGTTTCCCTACGGCTACCCTAATCGGTTAACCTCGCTACAAAATATAAGTCGCTGACCCATTATACAAAAGGTACGCAGTCACCCTCGAAGGGCTCCTACTGCTTGTACGTACACGGTTTCAGGTTCTATTTCACTCCCCTCACAGGGGTTCTTTTCGCCTTTCCCTCACGGTACTGGTTCACTATCGGTCAGTTGGGAGTATTTAGCCTTAGATGATGGTCCACCTATATTCAGTCAAAGTTTCACGTGCTCCGACCTACTCGATTTCACTTAAGATGCATTTTCGTGTACGGGACTATCACCCTGTATCGTCAAACTTTCCAGAATGTTCCACTAACACATAATAAGCTTAAGGGCTGGTCCGGTTTCGCTCGCCGCTACTTCCGGAATCTCGGTTGATTTCTGTTCCTACGGGTACTTAGATGTTTCAGTTCTCCGCGTTCGCCTCTTACACCTATGTATTCAGTGCAAGATACCTGCAAGCAGGTGGGTTTCCCCATTCGGAAATCCTAGTCTCAAGCGCTTTTTACTAGCTTGACTAGGCTTATCGCAAGTTAATACGTCCTTCATCGCCTCCAACTGCCAAGGCATCCACCGTGTACGCTTAGTCACTTAACCATACAACCCAAACGGGTCTTTGTTAGTGACAGCTGTTAACTTCGCCAGAAGTTAATTCATCAAATAATGATGAGAATACTAAAGTAGATACCGATTAATCATTACTGATTAACTGGCATATTTTTACTTTTGAAAACTCTTTATAGATACGAATATCTATAAGAATTTTAATATCAGCTTTCCAAATTTTTAAAGAGCAAGAGAATAAACTTCTCAAAATTAAACACACTCTATTCTCAAGCAGTTTATTACCTGATTAAGAATGTTTATTTTTAAGGAGTAAAAGTGGTGGAGCTAAGCAGGATCGAACTGCTGACCTCCTGCGTGCAAGGCAGGCGCTCTCCCAGCTGAGCTATAGCCCCACATATGCTGGTACTTATTGCTTAATTTGCCACTTCAGAAGAAGTGGTGGGTCTGAGTAGATTTGAACTACCGACCTCACCCTTATCAGGGGTGCGCTCTAACCAACTGAGCTACAGACCCAAACAATAAGTGTTGTTCTCTTTACAATTAACAATCATCTGTGTGGACACTACGAACAAATAAGTTCTAAATCGTATAAGGAGGTGATCCAGCCCCAGGTTCCCCTAGGGCTACCTTGTTACGACTTCACCCCAGTCATGAATCACTCCGTGGTGAACGTCCTCCCGAAGGTTAGACTATCCACTTCTGGAGCAACCCACTCCCATGGTGTGACGGGCGGTGTGTACAAGGCCCGGGAACGTATTCACCGCATCATTCTGATATGCGATTACTAGCGATTCCGACTTCATGGAGTCGAGTTGCAGACTCCAATCCGGACTACGACGCACTTTAAGTGATTCGCTTACCCTCGCAGGTTCGCAGCACTCTGTATGCGCCATTGTAGCACGTGTGTAGCCCTACACGTAAGGGCCATGATGACTTGACGTCGTCCCCACCTTCCTCCGGTTTATCACCGGCAGTCTCCTTAGAGTTCCCGACCGAATCGCTGGCAACTAAGGATAGGGGTTGCGCTCGTTGCGGGACTTAACCCAACATCTCACAACACGAGCTGACGACAGCCATGCAGCACCTGTATCAGAGTTCCCGAAGGCACCAAACCATCTCTGGTAAGTTCTCTGTATGTCAAGTGTAGGTAAGGTTCTTCGCGTTGCATCGAATTAAACCACATGCTCCACCGCTTGTGCGGGCCCCCGTCAATTCATTTGAGTTTTAACCTTGCGGCCGTACTCCCCAGGCGGTCTACTTAATGCGTTAGCTTTGAAAAACAACTCCGAAGAGTCGAGCTTCTAGTAGACATCGTTTACGGCGTGGACTACCAGGGTATCTAATCCTGTTTGCTCCCCACGCTTTCGTACATGAGCGTCAGTGTTGACCCAGGTGGCTGCCTTCGCCATCGGTATTCCTTCAGATCTCTACGCATTTCACCGCTACACCTGAAATTCTACCACCCTCTATCACACTCTAGTTTGCCAGTTCGAAATGCAGTTCCCAGGTTGAGCCCGGGGCTTTCACATCTCGCTTAACAAACCGCCTGCGTACGCTTTACGCCCAGTAATTCCGATTAACGCTCGCACCCTCCGTATTACCGCGGCTGCTGGCACGGAGTTAGCCGGTGCTTCTTCTGTAAGTAACGTCACAGCTAAGTGCTATTAACACTTAACCTTTCCTCCTTACTGAAAGTGCTTTACAACCCGAAGGCCTTCTTCACACACGCGGCATGGCTGCATCAGGCTTGCGCCCATTGTGCAATATTCCCCACTGCTGCCTCCCGTAGGAGTCTGGGCCGTGTCTCAGTCCCAGTGTGGCTGATCATCCTCTCAAACCAGCTAGGGATCGTCGCCTTGGTGAGCCATTACCTCACCAACTAGCTAATCCCACTTGGGCTAATCTTATGGCGTGAGGCCCGAAGGTCCCCCACTTTGGTCCAAAGACATCATGCGGTATTAGCAGTCGTTTCCAACTGTTGTCCCCCACCATAAGGCATATTCCCAAGCATTACTCACCCGTCCGCCGCTCGTCAGCAAAGTAGCAAGCTACTCTCTGTTACCGCTCGACTTGCATGTGTTAGGCCTGCCGCCAGCGTTCAATCTGAGCCATGATCAAACTCTTCAATTAAAAGTTTTTTGAAACCGAAGTTTCGTGCTCAATGAATTCTGTATAAATTGACTATATAGTCACTCATAAGAAATTGAGACTCTAAATTTGTTTGCGTCATCTAGCGAACTAGAATCTGCTGTTAGAACTCAATCTGTACGAGTGCCCACACAGATGATTGCTTTATATTGTTAAAGAACGTTGCGACGTTGTCGCTAGGGATGCGTATAATACATCCTTAATTTTTCGAGTCAATACTTAATTTCAAACTTTCTTTCGATAATTTGAAACCAAAGTTTCACTTAACTCTCTGCTACGTTGTTCAGCGTCTTTCGTTGCTGCCCGCCGTGTCAGTGGGGTCGCATTATAGGGAGATGGATTTTTTACGCAAGCACTTTTTTCAATAAAATTTAAAAAAATGTACTGTTCGCTCAGCTTTTGAACTAAACACCCTAAAACTGGGTGTTTTGCAGTCAATTTAGGCCTGTTTGGGTGTATTTATTTGCTTCGCTGTTACACTAGACTGAGCGCATTTTAAAATTAAAAGGTGAATTTATGACTATCCGTTCTTATAAAGGGATCACTCCGACATACGATAATAGTGTTTATATTGATGAGTCATCGGTTTTAGTCGGTGATATTACGCTTGGTAAAGATTCAAGTGTATGGCCTCTTGTTGCTGCGCGAGGTGATGTTAACTATATACGTATTGGTGAACGTACGAACATTCAAGACGGCAGTGTTTTACATTTAACTCGTGCCTCTAAGTCAAACCCCGATGGTTACCCTCTTATTATTGGTGATGATGTCACTGTTGGTCATAAGGTTATGCTACACGGTTGCCAACTTGGTAATCGTATACTTGTTGGTATGAGCGCAATAGTAATGGATAACGCAGTTGTTGAAGATGATGTGATCATTGGTGGTGGTTCACTGGTACCACCTAACAAGCGTTTAGAGTCTGGTTACCTTTATGTAGGTAGCCCTGTAAAACAGGCTCGCCCTTTAACAGAGCAAGAGCGCGCCTTTTTAAAAATCTCTGCTGATAATTATGTTCAGCTTAAAGATGAATACTTAGCTGAGGGCTAAAACACTTCGGTTAATTCAATTTGTCCTGCCGAGTTATACTGCTCATCTTCGATCAGTTGCTCGGCGAGCTCTTCGTAATCGAAACGATAAGATTCAAAGTAATTAACCGCACTGCTTTGATCTGCAAAATCATACTTGCTGGTATCAATAACACACTCCACCATCAAACCACTTACTTGTGCGAAGAATACCAACTGCTTTTCTTCAGGCTTAAATTCGAGTCTGTCTATAAATTGGATAGCTTGATTCACGCAATTTCTCCTGCTTTTAGCGCGGTAACAACGGGTATGATTTCTGGCATTTTATTGCGCCATACAAAATAAGCTTGTGCCGCTTGACCAACCAGCATGCCACAACCATCGAGTGTTAGACATGCCGAGTTAATAGACTTAACCCAACTAATAAATGCGGTATCATCATTCGCATAAAACATATCGTAAGCACACTGACACTTAGCAACGTACTCTTCTGCTATACCTGGCAAGTCTCCCGTTACACTGCTTGAAGTAGAATTAATAACCACATCATAGTTGTTTGCTGGGATATCATTTAAACCAAAGCCCTGCACATCTATTTCACCATTAAAATGACTCGCTAGCGCCTGCGCCTTTTCAGCGGTACGGTTTGCTATTGTTAAGCTTTCGATTTGCTCATTCAATAATGGTTGAATAACACCGCGCGCCGCACCACCTGCTCCAATAAGCAGTACTCGCTGACCTTTTAAGGTGACATTATTGGCTAAAAGGTCTTTAACAAGCCCTACACCATCTGTGTTATCACCCAGTAGGCTACCATCTTCGAGTTGTTTAATAGTGTTGACTGCTCCAGCAATTTTCGCTTGCTCTGTGAGTTCATCGACCATGGCAAACGCCTGCTCTTTAAATGGCAATGTAACATTAGCCCCTTTACCACCGGCAGCGAAAAACTCAGCGACAGTTTTTTCAAATGCATCTGTTGGTGCTAAAATGGCGCTGTATTGTATTTGCTCGTTTAATGATGCAGCAAATTGTGCGTGTATTGCGGGTGATTTCGAATGTTTGATTGGATTTCCAAAAACCGCGTATTTATCCATAGTGAAGCAACCTCTTCGCCCTGTTGAGCTTTATTAATATTATGATTAAACGACTTTTTTCTAAATCGAAACCAACGCCTGAAACGCCTACCCCAGAGAAAACACCTTACGAAATTATTGGCGGTGAAGCTGGCGCTCGAGCAATTGCAAACCGATTTTACGACATAATGGCCACAGATGAATACGCCAAACCATTATATGATATGCATCCTCAACCTTTAGATAGAATTCGCCAAGTATTCTTTGAGTTTTTATCGGGCTGGCTGGGCGGCCCTGACCTATTCGTTGAAAAATATGGTCACCCAATGCTCAGAAAGCGTCACATGCCTTTCCCTATTGATCAAGACTTACGTGATCAATGGATGCATTGCATGAATAAAACGCTCGATATCGAAATTGATAACCCACTACTTCGCGAAGGGTTAAGACAATCGTTATCGCAACTCGCCAGCCATATGATTAATCAAAATTAACTAAGCTTTGCGCTATATCAATGTACGCTTTTTCTAAATAAAGATAATAAAATTTCCTTAATTTAGAAAAAGCGTCGTTGAATGAAGTCTATCCAATTTAAAATTTATGCCTTGCTGGCTGTAACCGGGCTATTGGTTTTATTTGCCAGTATATTTAGTAGCGCCCAGCAACAACATGAATTAGCACAAGATACTGTTGAAAATAACATAAAGCTGCTTGCCGATAATTACTTTGACTCCATTAATACCATGATGCTGACTGGCACTATGGCTAACCGCGAAATTCTGAGTACTAAATTAAGAAGCCACCCTAATATTGAAGATGCCCATATCATACGTAGTCCGATCGTTAATAAAATTTATGGCCCCGGTAATGCAAACCAAGTAGCTGTGAATGATGCTGAGCGTCAAGCATTAACAGGCAATGAAGCACTTTTTATTGACCAAGATACAAGCACGATGACTTACCTTAAACCGATGTTTGCCAGAAGTGACTATAAAGGTACTAACTGTTTGGGGTGTCACCAAGCACAAGAAGGTGATGTATTAGGTGTAGTAAAAATTAGTTATTCGTTGGCTGATATTGAACAAGAAGTTTCAAAAAACACGTTAATGAACACGCTGCTATTAACGGCGATTTTCATTACTGCATTTACACTGCTGGCGGTGATGTTTAGAAAAATATTTATCAAACGCTTAAAAGTCATTAGCCATACCATGCATTTGGCAACGACCAATAAAGATCTAAGCCTAAAAATTGATGACAACAATAACGACGAGCTTAGTTCACTTGCCACCAGCTTTAATCACATGATTGGTGCATTTAAAGATAATATTGCCCAAGTTTCCCACTCTTCTAAGGTGTTGATCCACTCTGCCGAAAGCATTTATGCCTCCGCGGATGCAACAGAGCAGGCGATTTTAAAGCAAAAGCAAGGTACAGACTCAGTAGCAGCTGCCATTAATGAGCTCGAAAGCTCATCAAGCGAAGTTAAAAATACGACACATTTTGCGTCTGAGAAGTCTGAGCACAGTAATCAGCTTGCACAGCAAAGCTTACACGTTGCTGAGCATACAGAGCAAAGTATTAATCAACTTGCGGCTGATGTGAGAGCGGCAGCTGATCAAGTAACTCAACTACAAACCCAAACGCTAGACGTTGGCAAAGTACTTGAGGTGATCAGTAGTATTGCCGAACAAACTAACTTACTTGCACTTAATGCTGCGATTGAGGCGGCTCGTGCTGGTGAAGCTGGCCGTGGCTTTGCTGTGGTAGCTGACGAAGTGCGCACTCTTGCAACTCGCACTCATGACTCTACGGATGAAATTCGCCGCACTATCGACAAACTGCAAAGTGAAGCTGCGCAAACCGTTAATACGATGAATAACTCTTGTGAAGAAGCTGACGAGAGAGCAGTTCAAGTTAAGCAGGTTGCAAAAGCATTACGTGATATTTCTTCACAAATGAGCGAGATAAACCAACTTAACGTACAAATTGCTGATGCCACTGAACAGCAAAACCTTGCAGCTGAAGAAATTAACCAAAGCGTTATTGCAATCAGTGATAATGCCGAGCATTCATTGGTTGATGCGCATGAAAACCAAAAGGTCAGTGAAGAGCTGTTGTCGTTAGCACGCTCACTGGATGAACAAGTGAGACGCTTTAAATTAAGCTAAATTGCGAGTTTTTCATGCAACTGCTAGAGTTGTTATGAATATTTCATAGTAAATAAGGATGTTTAAATGAAATTTATAACAACTCTTTTAGTCTGCATTGGGGTTATTGCGGCACTACTGTTTACCTATCAGCACAGCGTAAACGATTCCTCAGTTCAAATAAGCACTATTGATGAATATATTTATCATGATGATATTCAACAGATTGCTTAATCACTGCTTAGCCAGGGTAAAACATCACTAAGTGATAAACATGAACAAAGCATTGTTGATGGTTTTGAAAAGCTTATTCAGCATCCTGAGTATTATGAAGTAAAACTCGACTTTTATGCCTGTGATATAAACCAATGTCTAACGCAAATCAGTGCTCCCATCAATACTCCTAAAGAAGAGTTAGAGATTTTAAAAGCTGAGGTGTTATTTAGCGTATTACCAGAGCTGCCGAGTAGCGAACGGGTCGTCACCCTCGTCGAAGGTGACAACACAATGTTGATTAGAGTGGTTTCAATATTTGATTAAAGCTGCCACTGACGTGCAACTAGGTCTGACTCTTGCGTATTTAACCAATCTTGTGGGCGTAAATAGTACTGATACAGCTTAGCCTCAGGGCTGTCTGCAGCTGGCACATAGTTATATTCCCAACGTGCCAATGGTGGCATCGACATTAAGATAGACTCAGTACGTCCACCTGTTTGTAAGCCAAATAATGTTCCGCGGTCCCAAACAAGGTTAAACTCAACATAACGACCACGACGATACAGTTGGAAGTCGCGTTGTTGCTCAGTTGTTGGTGTGTCTTTGCGGCGTTCAATAATGGGTAGGTAAGCATCTAAATAACCATTTCCTACCGCTTGCATAAAGGCAAAGCTTTGCTCAAAGCCAAGCTCATTTAAATCATCAAAGAATAAGCCACCAACACCACGAGTTTCACCACGGTGTTTTAAATAAAAGTAATCATCACACCACGTTTTATATTTGTCGTAAACCTCTGTACCAAATGGCTGACATAAATCGCTTGCCACCTGATGCCAGTGTTGTACATCTTCAAATACAGGGTAATAAGGGGTTAAATCAAAACCGCCACCAAACCACCAAATTGGCTCTTCGCCTTCTTTTTCGGCAATGAAGAATCGTACGTTAGCATGGCTAGTCGGAATATGAGGGTTATTAGGGTGGATCACTAATGACACACCACACGCATGAAAACTACGACCAGCGAGCTCAGGACGATGTGCTGTTGCAGAGGCTGGCATTGAAGCACCAAACACATGCGAATAGTTTACCCCGCCCTGTTCAATGACATTGCCACCTTGGATAACACGAGTACGGCCACCACCGCCTTCTGCACGTTGCCAATTATCTTCAACAAACTTTGCTTTGCCATCGGCACTTTCAAGGCCCTGACAAATTGTGTCTTGTAAGGCCATTAAATAGGTTTTAACTTGTTCGAGTAGCTCGCTTTGCATGTTTATCCTCTAAATACTTTGCCGGTCGCTGCGTCTTTGATCACGCTTGGTTGAGTGTTACCGCCGAGGGGCTCATCTACGTAGAAGTCAACCATATCAGTAAACTCTGCTTTTGCCTGTTCAATACTCATAACTGTAGGCTGGCCAGTTAAATTTGCACTTGTAGAAACAAGCGGTTTACCAAATTGTTGGCACAGGGCTTTTACTGTTGGATGATCAGTTACACGTACCGCAATAGTATCAAACTGACCTGTTAACCACTTTGGCGTTTCTTTTGCTGCTGGCATCACCCAGGTAATCGCACCTGGCCATTGCGAGAATATATCTGCACGCTTATCCATTGGGATTTTGGCATCATCAACATACTTTAATAACTGACCATAGTTATCAGCAATTAAAATTAAGCCTTTTTCAACTGGGCGCTGTTTAATAGCTAATAGCTTTTCAACCGCAGCTTGATCATCAGGATCGCAACCAAGACCAAATACAGCTTCGGTTGGATATACAATTACACCGCCTTGTTGTAAAGCATCAATAGCACTGGCAGGTTGTGCAACAGGTTCAGACAACGGAACTCTCCTCAATATGCGAATAACAAGTGTATTAAGATTCAACTAACTTATGCATACACGACTTCTGCGGGCATTGTAGCACAACACCTGAGGCAGTTTTCTTTTCAGTCATAATTGGCCATTGGCAAGCTGGGCAAGGCTTTGCAACGGGTTTATGATTTAATGTGTATTTACAGCGTGGATAGCAATCACAAGAATAAAAGGTTTTGCCAAACTTATTACTACGCGCAACGAGTTGGCCTTTTTTACACTTTGGGCATGCTGGCAATACTGGTGCATCATCGGGCTCTTCATCATGAGCAATATAATGACAATCTGGATAGCCTGTGCAGCCTATAAACATGCCATAGCGACCATTTTTAATTACCAATGGCTTACCACACTCAGGACAGGCACTGTCTTCAAGGACTTTTATCTGTTGGCTATCATGATGTGCTAATGGGCGAATGTAGTCACACTTTGGGTAACTGGCACAGCCTAAAAACGGTCCTGACTTTGAGTTGCGCATAACCAACTCAGAACCGCATTTAGGGCAAACCTCATACTCTTTTTCTAATGCATGTTTATCTGCAGAAAAAAGAGAATGGTCGATTTTACTCATAAGATTCCTGTGGGGTTGGCTAATTTTCGCCTAATATACCCAAACTCAACAAAGATACAAGCAAAGTCTACTCAGTGTAAGACGTCTGCTGGTTCGTCAAATATTAAGTCTTCCATTTGCGCATAAGCTTGCTCTGAACCTGGCACATTAAATAGCACCATTAACACTACCCACTTTAGATCTTCCAAAGAGATGTATGGCTTATCTAGAGCGCAAAGTCTATCAATGACCATTTCTCGAGTAACGGTGTTGATCACACCAATTTGCTCTATAAACATTAAAAATCCACGACACTCAACGCTCAGCATTTGACACTCACTATCAGTGTAAATACGCATTGCATGCTGCGGCTGTGCATTTAGATACGGATATATATCACTTTGTTGCAGATCAGCTAGCTGCTCTAACCAATCAAGTGCTTTGTAAATTTCGGGCTTATTAAAACCTGCACGAACTAACTCATCAGTAAGCTCGTTCTCTTCTGTAAAGATTTCAGCTTCGCTATGAATGTAGTTTTCAAAAAGATACATGAGGATGTCAAACATATTTATGTCCTCCAAGTCTTATATAACCGTCTAGCACTCGCTCAACTTTATCGGCAAGTTCTAGGTCAAGCAACCGAGCTTGTACTTCATCGACTGGTAATTGGCTACGCTGCGTTATTTGATCAACGCTTGTGACCTCATACCCGATACTGTTGAAGACAGGACAGTTAGGCTCATTTGCACTAGGCTGTTCTATACTATATAGACTGTTTTCACAGAAAAAGCTCACTTCATCAAGAATATCACTTATATTTTCTGTGAGTTTAGCTCCTTGCTTAATCAAAAAGTGGCTCGCTTCAGACAAAGGACTTTTAATTGATCCCGGTACTGCAAAGACTTCTTTATTTTGCTCTAACGCATAGCGTACGGTAACAAGTGAACCACTTTTTATCTGCGCCTCTACTATAAGTACACCTAAAGAAAGGCCGGAGATAATACGGTTTCGACGTGGAAAATTAGTAGCACTAGCTGCCGTGCCAGGTAAGAACTCCGACACTAATAAACCACGTTCAGCCACCTGTTTAATCAACAATTTATTTCGTTTGGGGTAGGCAATATCAATTCCTGTTCCAAGCACAGCAATTGTGTTGCCGGTACCAGCTAATGCACCTTTATGCGCCGCACTATCAATACCCATAGCCATTCCAGAGGTAATTGTCATGCCAGCCAGTGAAAGTTGATGAGCAAACTCTGCGGCTATTTCAAGGCCTATTGGTGTAGCATTACGGCTACCAACAATAGCTATTTGCGGTGACAGCAGTAGATCCGTGTTACCTAAGCAAAACAGTAATAAAGGTGCACTCGCTATTTGTTTAAGTAACGGCGGATAATCGTCATCAAAGTAACTCACAACCTTAATTTGCAACTGCTCAATTTGTGTTTCATGGTGAGCCACTAACTGCCAGTCAGTATTTACTAAATTATCAGCTTGCGCCTGCGATAAACCAAGCTGCTGTAACTGTAGGCTAGTGAGTGAAAATAACTCACCAAGCGGATGCTTTTGACTTAATGCTATAAGGCTTTTGATCCCTAGGCCTTTACATAAATAAAAGGCAAGCCAATGGGATAGCTTGCCTGAAACCTGTACCATGCTCCCTCCTTAGAGCCTCCAGATTGTGAGTTAGTTTAGAACTGCATAATCCCCAACTCGAATTGGATGCTGGTTTTTTACTATTAATGCGTAGCTAACGTTGTCATATACTTTAAACACCATTAACTCACCCACTTTTTCCTTTGGCATATGCCATACATTACTGTCTTCATCGCTTTCAATACCAAAAAACTCATTTGTATCTGAAATTAGTTTTTCAAGACTACTAGAGTCTTCGCGATAACGTGGCCCCTCTCGACCATCAAAAACTTCTGGTGATTGGCGCTGAATATCTAGCACAAAACCCGGTTCAACTTTATCGGCGCCCAAGTTTAGAACCACAATATCCATGGTACTAAATTCACGCAACTCATTGGCTGACGCGATAATCGTGCCATTCATTGTGGTATCTGGGCGTTTCATAGTGAAGTATGCAGGTAACATTTGCCCTTCCATTGCGGGCATCAAGAAATCGTGTGGTTTTATTTCTTGTTTAACTAACTCAACTTTAACTGAGGCAGGCACCCCATTAGCAACATCTCCACTTCTGAATGCGCGTACAATAGCAACTAACTCAGCTTTGTGTGCCAAAACGTCTTTAGATTCAGGATCAACCAACTTATCACCTTGGCGGTACACACCATATGCCTCGTTAAGATGCAGATCGCCTTTAACATATAAAACATGCCCCATGGTGTTCATTTTTGTATTGACGCTAGCACCAAGCACATATGGCTGTTCGGCGATACCATCTGTACTAATAGCTTGCTGATAAGTGAGGTATGGACGCAACAACTCAAGCGGTAATGTAGGGACGGCTTGCTTACCTTTCGGCGTAATTCGCCCTTCAGGAGACAGCTTTTTATAGCGTGCATTTTTAACCAAACGAGGATTACCATCTTTATCGTAAATTAAAGAAAGCGCATCTCCCGGATAAATAAGGTGAGGATTCGCGATTTGCGGATTCATTTGCCACAAATCAGGCCATTGCCATGGCTGGTCAAGATACACACCTGAAATATCCCAAAGTGTATCACCTTTCTTTACAATATATTGTTTTGGAGCGTCTTTTTTGATCGTTAACACATCAGCAGCTGCTGGAAAAGCACAGCTAATGGCTAGCAAAGCCGCAACTAGTGAGTATCTCATTTGGCTTCCTTGAGTTGTTTTTTGATTATTATCAACCAAAACCTGTTAAAGGTGAACACGAATGGCTAAAATAAGAGCATACAATACCCTAAATGAATCACAAGTGTAAAAGGTAACTATGGCTAGGTTAGAAGTTTTGAGATTTCCGGATGAGCGTTTACGTACAATCGCGAAAGAAGTACCAGAAGTAAACGATGAAGTTCGTCAAATTGTCAAAGACATGCTTGAAACAATGTATGACGAAAACGGTATCGGCTTAGCTGCAACGCAAGTAGATATCCACCAGCGAATTGTGGTGATCGATGTATCAGAAGAGCGCGACCAACCGTTAGTATTAATTAACCCAGAAATCACCAAGAAAGATGGCTCAACGGTAAGTGAAGAAGGCTGTTTGTCAGTGCCTTATTCATATGCAAAAGTTGACCGCGCAGAAACAGTAACTGTAAAAGCGCTAAATGAAAATGGTGAAGAGTTCAGCCTAGATGCTGACGAGCTATTAGCTATTTGTATTCAGCACGAGCTTGATCACCTTAAAGGCACCCTATTTATTGATTATCTATCGCCTTTAAAGCGCCAACGTATCCGTAAAAAGCTTGAAAAAGAAGCAAAGCTGGCTGCAAAACAATAAGTTAATCAATAGGAATTTCTGTGACACAACCATTACGCATTATTTTTGCTGGTACGCCAGATTTTGCTGCGCGCCATTTACAAGCATTGATCGACTCAGAGCACGACGTTGTTGGTGTTTATAGCCAACCTGATCGCCCTGCAGGCCGCGGTAAAAAGCTTAAAGCCAGTGAAGTTAAAGAGCTAGCACTTGCTCATAACTTACCTGTATTTCAACCGCAATCGTTAAAATCAGCTGAAGCGCTTGCAGAGCTTACAAGCCTAAACGCAGACATCATGATTGTGGTGGCATACGGCTTATTATTACCAAAAGCAATTTTAGACGCGCCACGCTTAGGCTGTTTAAATGTGCATGGTTCTATTTTACCGCGCTGGCGTGGTGCAGCACCGATTCAACGTGCTATTTGGGCTGGCGATAATGAAACCGGTGTAACAATAATGCAAATGGATGAAGGCTTAGATACCGGTGACATGCTGCACATCAGCCGCTGCCCGATTGATAGCACAGAAACCAGTAGCTCTTTATACGATAAGCTGGCTGCGCTTGGTCCAGATGCACTGATCAGCACGATTAATCGTCTTGCTGCGGGTGAAATCACAGCAGAAAAGCAAGATGACGCACAGGCAAATTACGCCAAGAAGCTTTCAAAAGACGAAGCTAATATTGATTGGTCAATGGATGCTGCGCAAATTGAGCGTAATATCCGTGCCTTTAACCCTTGGCCAGTTTGCTTTACCGAAATGGCAGGGCAAACAGTTAAGATTTGGCAAGCTGAAGTGGTAACACAAACTGCACAGGCAGGTAAAATCATTGCTGCTGATAAGCAAGGTATTACCGTTGGCTGTGGGCAAGATGCACTTAAAATCACCCTCCTTCAACCGCAAGGTAAAAAGCCAATGGCAGTGAGCGATTTCTTAAATGGCCGCAGTGATTGGGTTGAACCGGGTACAACATTAGGCCAAAACAATGAGTAATGTAAGAGCACTCGCTGCTGAGACTCTCTATAACGTAGTTGATAAAGGTGCATCATTAAATCAAGAGCTACCTTTTGCCAGCCAAGGTTTATCGCCTAAAGACAAGGCCCTTTTACAACAAATTTGCTACGGAGTGCTGCGCTATTTACCTAGTTTAGAGAATTATTGCCAGCAACTTTTAGATCAACCCTTAAAAGGTAAACGCCGTATTTTCCAGTTCTTGTTGTATGTGGGTATTTACCAACTTCAACATATGCGTGTGCCGCCTCATGCGGCTATTAGCGAAACAGTAAATGCACTTCAGCAAATGCGCGCACTGGGTTTAAAAGGCCTGATCAACGCGATTTTACGTAGTTTCCAACGTGAACAAGCAGAGCTTGAAGAAAAAGCGCAGCAAATTCCTGTTTGCAAATTTAACCACCCAGGTTGGTTTATCAAACAACTAACTGCGGCTTACCCTGACAACTGGCAAGAGATCCTTGAAGCCAACCAACAACAAGCACCTATGTGGTTACGTGTAAACCAAGCGCAATACAGCACTCAAGAATACAGCGAGATGCTTAAAGCCAATGATATTGAGCACACCTTAAATCCTGACTTTCCTGATGGAATTAAACTCGCAAAACCGTGTGATGTATACGCACTGCCAGAATTTGATACCGGTGCCTGCTCAGTGCAAGATGCGGCAGCTCAGTTAGCGGCACGTTTTCTTGAGCCACAAAATGATGATGTTATTTTAGATGCGTGCGCGGCCCCTGGTGGCAAAACCTGCCATATTCTAGAGCTTGCCGATGCCGACGTATTAGCACTTGATAGCGATAGCGAACGTCTTGAACGCGTTAAACAAAATCTAGTACGCATTGGTTTAACTGCCGATCTACAATGTGCTGATGCTTCACAACCACATATTTGGTGGGATGAGCAGCAATTCGATCGTATATTACTTGATGTGCCTTGCTCAGCAACAGGTGTTATTCGTCGTCATCCTGATATTAAGTGGTTACGACGCGCATCTGATATTGAAGATCTGGCAAATTTACAAGGCGATATCCTCAATAGCATCTGGCCACTACTTAAGCCTGGTGGTACGTTAGTTTACGCGACCTGCTCTGTATTACCGCAAGAGAACCAGCAACAAGTTGCTAAGTTCCTTGCTAATAATCAAAGTGCTGAACATGTACCTCTGCATGAAAACGACACCCCTACTTTACCTGGTCTGCAATTATTGCCTGGTGAAAGTGACGGTTTCTACTATGCAAAGCTAGTTAAAAAACACTAATTAAGAACACGCTATGAAAATAATCATACTCGGTGCCGGACAAGTTGGTGGCACATTGGCAGAAAACCTCGTTGGTGAGCAAAATGAGATCACCGTTGTCGATATCGACGGTAACCGTTTGCGAGAGTTACAAGATAAGTACGACTTACAAGGTGTTACTGGCCACAGTGCGCATCCCGATGTATTGCGCCGTGCAGGTGCAGAAGACGCCGATATGATTATTGCCGTAACCAGTTCTGACGAAGTGAACATGGTCGCTTGCCAAGTCGCTTATAGTATTTTTAACACCCCAACCAAAATAGCCCGAATTCGCTCAGAGCAATACTTAAAGTATCGCGAAAAGCTATTCCATAACGATGACTTACCTGTTGATCACTATATTGCGCCTGAAGCGTTGGTTACTAAGTATATTCGTCGCTTAATCGATTATCCGGGCGCTTTACAGGTATTACAATTTGCCGATGGCATGTTATCGCTAGTTGCGGTGAAAGCGTATTACGGCGGTTTACTGGTTGGTTATGCTCTTTCAGCCTTGAAAGAACACATTCCGAATGTCGAAACTCGCGTAGCGGCTATTTATCGTCAAGGTAAAGCAATTAAACCGCTTGGCACAACCGTTATCGAAGCGGACGATGAAGTGTTCTTTATCGCTGCAACCAAGCATATTCGAGCGGTAATGAATGAGCTGCAAAAGCTCGAACGTTCATACAAAAAGATCATGATTGCCGGTGGTGGTAACATCGGTGCAGGACTTGCTCGTTCACTCGAGAAAAATCACAGTGTTAAATTACTTGAGCGCAATAAAGAGCGAGCTGCGCAGTTATCCGAAATGCTTGATAACACCGTGGTGTTTTGTGGCGATGCCTCTGATCAAGAGCTGTTATCAGAAGAACATATCGAGCAGGTTGATGTGTTCATTGCGGTAACTAACGACGATGAAGCAAATATTATGTCTGCGATGCTGGCAAAGCGTATGGGCGCACAAAAGACCATGGTGCTTATTCAGCGTGGTGCTTATGTCGACTTAGTACAAGGTGGTGAAATTGATATTGCTATTTCGCCTCAGCAAGCAACCATCTCGGCGCTGCTAACACACGTTCGTCGTGGTGACATCGTTAATGTTTATTCGTTACGTAAAGGCGCAGCAGAAGCCATTGAAGCGGTTGCTCATGGTGATGAGCATACTTCTAAAGTTGTTGGCCGAGCAATTGCTGATATCAAACTACCCGCAGGTACGACTATTGGCGCAATAGTACGTAACGACGACGTACTGATTGCTCATGACGATACGGTTATTCAGTCTGGTGACCACGTAATCATGTTCTTGATTGATAAAAAGCACATTACGGTTGTTGAAAAGCTGTTCCAAGTAAGTGCTATCTTCTTGTAAGTAAAAGCTTATAAACGAAAAAAGCAGCCATCACAGCTGCTTTACGACTCTTGAAGTGAAAGTACCTAACTTTTCTAAAAGATTCTATTGGATTTGAGCGAACTCTTCTTTTGATAGTTCGCCATTACCATCGCTGTCTAGCTCTGGGAATAACTTTTCAAGCTGTGTATTTGCAGATGCTTCTTCTTTACTGATCACACCATCGCCGTCAGTATCAAATGTTGCAAAGCTTACGCCCTGTGCAAAAGCTGCTGATGATGTTGCTAATGCTAAAATTGCGATTGTTGTGCTTAACTGTTTCATAATAACTACCTCAAAATTTGAAAAGAGTGAAATCCGTTTCTGAGATCCCTGTTTAGTGGAAACTGGTATAACTGCGTATTAGTTCAGTTATTCGGCTTTAGAAAACTCTGCTTCAGTAAGAACGCCGTCGCCATCAACATCTAATGTTTTGAACTGCGACATGATGTTTGCATCAACGGCCGCTTCGCTTTTGCTGATCACGCCGTTACCGTCTACATCTAAGGTATCAAAGTCTGTTGCTGCAAATGCTGCCGATGAAGATACAAGTGCAATAAGTGCTAAGGTTTTATTAACTGTTTTCATAATCATATTCCTTCAATATTAAGTGTTAGCTGATCGCACTTCCGGTATTGTCCTTTTTCATGGATTCCCTTATCCATTTAGGCTGTCTTTGGCAGCACAGAACTGATCAGCTAAGTAAACTGTTATTTAATTGCATTAAGCTTTTGAGAACTCTTGTTTCGATAACTCGCCGTTACCGTCAGTGTCTAGTTCACTGAATTTGCTCATTAACTCTGCATCAACAGACGCTTCGCTTTGGCTGATTACACCATCGCCATCAACGTCTAGGGTATCGAAATCACTCATCGCAAATGCTGCTGATGAAGATACTAGTGCCATAAGTGCAAGTGTTTTATTTACTGTGTTCATAATGTCATTCCTTCAAAGTGTGTTGTCTGAGTTAGAAAGTCCTTTTCAGTGTGTCCTTACAATGAAATTAAGCTTTTGAATACTCTTCTTTAGAAAGCTCACCGTTACCATCTGTATCTAGCTCTTTAAATTGACTCATTAGTGCTTCGCTTACAGATGCTTCACTTTTGCTAATAGCGCCATCACCATTAACATCTAATGTGTCAAAATCTGCAGCAAACGCTGCTGAAGATGTTGCTAGAGCTACCAGTGCTAAAGTTTTATGTAATGTTTTCATAATCACTATTCCTTCAATGTTGTCTCAACTTTGATAAAGGATATATTCCTGAATCAGTTTTTCTCTGTGTTCGCTAGGACTATTTCAACTTCGATGCCAATGTTTAAAAAGCCATAAAAATCAACAACTTTCACGTTAAAGCATGGTTTTTAATAAAAATTAGTCGATTTTTTTGTTGCTATTTTGCAACAGAGTGAATTGTAGTTTTTTTACATCATTTAAAATCAATAACTTACAAGATTTAAAATGGAGACAGTGGGTGTAATACAGGATCAGAAAAGCAAATTTTTCTGAGTTTGAATATAAACTCAATCTGAACGAAGAAATTAAAATAAAAAAACGAAAATAAAAACCACATTCAAAATATTGATTTTTAATGTAAATTTAAATTTATTATGAATTAATTTAGGTGTTGGCAGGATAAAAACATGAAAAGTCGCCACTTTGTTGCAAAATGGCGACTTCTGCTATTTTTCAAGTACAGACAAGTCGATTAAATGTTCTTTCATAAAGCCTTTCATTTCATCTTTACTCGAATCTAACTGAATACCTAAAATAAAACCTGCCGCTCTTTTACGTACTCGACATACAGTGCCATTAAACTCCCGTTTACTTAGCACAACCTTACACTCTTGCCCTTTGAGCTGGCTCAAGTCTTCTTTACTGTCGATATCAAACTGCACGCCAGTGAGAGAAATATCTTTAATGAGGCCTTCGAGTGTTTGCTCTTTGATCAGTAAGTTTGCAGAAAATAGTGTGGGAATTCGCGTTTCACTTCTTAAACTATAAAGCTGCACTTGCTGTGGAAAGTTTAGAAAAATTAAGCGATGAGGATGCGATGAAATTGCACTAACCTGCTGACGAAACGCAATGACTTGACCACCACCCGTCTCAAGTACAGCACGTATTATAATCATTACAGCATCTTTAATGTATTCATGTGCATTCGCTATCCGCTTTATAGATGGGTAATTTAAGATTATATATTGATCATTTAACAAACCAATAAACTCTGTTTTTACGCGTTTACTATCAGTTGGTGTGGTGATTTCAATATCAACCAAACTACCAGCAGGAATGCAGCCCAGTTTTTCAAGATTAATTTGTTTTTGTGTCTTCGGCATTGTTTCGCCTCCACTAACAGAAAATCACATACTCGTTTTATCCACGCCAGAAGGTTGGAGTAAATAACACTAACAAGGTAAATATTTCTAGACGACCAAACACCATAGCTATCGTTAATAGCCATTTGGCTGAATCTGAAATGGCACCATAATGCGCAGCAACTTCACCTAACCCAGGGCCTAAGTTATTTAGACACGCGGCCGTTGCAGAGAATGCACTTATGTTGTCCATCCCCGTCCCCATCAATGCCAGCATGATGATCACAAACACCAAAGCATAGGCAGAAAAGAACCCCCAAACGGCTTCGACTACTTTATCGGGCAACGCTTTTCGGCCCAGTTTAATAGAGTAAATAGCCCTAGGATGCACAAGTCGATTTAGCTCGCGAATACCTTGTAAATAAAGTAAGAACACACGTACTACTTTCATGCCGCCGCCAGTAGAACCTGCACAGCCACCAATAAAGCTTGAAAAGATAAGTAGAATAGGTAAAAACAAAGGCCATGCCGAAAAATTATCGGTAGCAAAGCCCGCGGTGGTACTCATTGATACCGCTTGGAACATAGCTTGGTCGAGAGTCTCATCACCATCGGCATAAATGTTATTCGATGACAATACCGTAAAACAGACAATCACCAACGCTAATTGAATGAGTAAGAACACTTTAAATTCAGGGTCACGTAAATAAACACGAATACTGCGTGATGATACCGCCGCATAGTGAAGTGAGAAGTTAATTGCTGCAATAAGCAAAAACACCACACAAATAAAATTAATGACAGGGCTATCAAACTGCCCCATTGACGCGTCATAAGTAGAAAAGCCACCAATCGCAATAGTAGAGAACGCATGACAAATCGCATCAAACCAATCCATACCCGCAGCCCAGTACGCTAAAGTACAGGCAATTGTTAGCGATACATAAATATACCAAAGATGCTTTGCTGTATCGGCAATACGCGGCGTCATTTTAGAGTCTTTAACAGGTCCTGGGGTTTCTGCACGATATAACTGCATACCACCGACCCCTAGCATAGGCAGTACCGCGACCGCGAGTACGATGATCCCCATACCACCTAACCACTGCAATTGTTGGCGATAAAAGAGTACAGACTTAGGCAGGTATTCAATTCCGGTTAGTACCGTAGCACCTGTGGTTGTTAGCCCTGAAAAGGCTTCAAATACGGAATCAGCCAAGGAGAGGTTGGGCTCTTGTAAGAACACTAAAGGCACTGCTGCGAAGGTACCTAGTACCAGCCAGAACAAAACCACAATCAAGAAGCCTTCTCGGGCTTTTAGATCACCATGCTCATGACGGTTCGGATAGTAAGCCGCTAAACCAATCACAACACTAAAGATGAAAGCAAGAACGAATGGCACACCACCACCGTCTTTATAAATTAAAGACACCAGTGCCGGAGGCACCATGGTGATACTAAATAGTGCCACAAGTTGGCCGAGAATTTTAATTATGGTACGAAATTGCATCGAGGCGTATCGCTTTCTTATTTAATTGATTTAGCTAATACAGTTTATTGTCTTATAGGCTTAATTGTAAGTAAACGGAATGTATTATTTTTACATTTCAAACTTTTCTGAGTTTTAGCACCACTGCTCCATGAGTAAGCTCATGCACATCATTAATGGCTTGCTCAGCTTGCCGACTATCAATCTCTATTTGCCAAGTAATGTTTTCAGCAAATTGCTTATCAATATTAAGCACTTGATATTTACTTTTTAGTAACTGCTCTATTGCCCCTTGTGCGCTGTAGTCGCTGTGGCCAATTAACTCAATACTCGGAACTTTCGTGATGGTTTTAAGCTCACGCATAGCATTATTTAAACTACCGCCATAAGCACGTACTAGACCGCCTGTACCAAGCTTAATACCACCAAAATAACGTGTTACTACCGCCGTTATTTCACCGATACCCGATCCAGTTAACACATTAAGCATGGGCTTACCGGCAGTGCCATTTGGCTCTCCATCATCCGAAAAACCATAAACGTGACTACCACCTGGGTTGCCTGCAACATGCGCCCAACAATTATGTCGTGCATCACTGTATTTATCTTGGATTTCTTTAATAAAGGCTTTTGCAGCCGCTAGATCTGGGGTGTGAGCAATATGCACAATAAAGGTGCTTTTTTTAATTTCTTCTTGGTAAAAAACCGGCTCAGCCGGATATTGATATTCAGACATAATTGTTTATCTAAAAAAATGGGGCCAAGCGGCCCCGACATTCACTAACATGTAACGATTAATCTAAGTGTAGATCACGGGTCATGTTTTCTAAGCTATCTTCATGAACGATAATGTTATCTTCAATACGGATACCGCCAAATGGCTTGAACTCTTCAACTTTTTCCCAGTTAATAAATTGCTTGTTATCAGTTTGCGCAAGGTCACCAAGTAATGATTCGATGAAGTATAAACCTGGTTCAATTGTAAACACTTGGTTCTTCTCGATTAAACGAGTACAACGAAGGAAAGGATGGCCCTCTGGCGGTGCCTGATGCGTCCCCTTATCATCGGCCATAAAGCCGCCCATATCATGAACTTGCAAGCCTAAATGATGACCAAGACCATGTGGGAAGAAGGTTGAAGTAATACCACGCTCAACAATCTCAGCAGCTGGTAACTTCACAATATTAAAGTCGCTCAGTACTTGTGCTACACGTTGATGACAATCTAAATGCAGTTCGCCATATAACAAACCTGGCTTTAAAGACTTACCTAAAGCAATTTGATGTTCAGTCATTACCTTGATTAAGTCACTAAATTCGCCTGACTTTTTAAAATCATAGGTACGCGTGATGTCTGCCGCATAACCATTAAAGTTAGCACCCGCATCAATTAAGAAAGAACGATGGCTTTGCGGTGCTTGAGGCTCAAAATGGGTGTAATGCAAAATCGCACAGTTTTCATTAAGCGCAACAATATTGCCGTATGGCATTTCGTTTTCACTCTGACGCGTTGCCATGAGATAAGCTTGCTGAATATCAAACTCTGAACCACCAGCAAAGAAAGTATCGCGTGCTGCTTTGTGACCCTCTACTGCGATACGGTTGGCTTGACGCAAACACTCAAGTTCGTATTGCGTTTTATAAGCACGATTGTAATGCAAGTAGTTCATTACTGGCTCAGGGTTCATAATACTAAAGCCCAGCGCCTGAGCAACCTCTAAATATTCACCGATATAGGCAAATTTAGCCTTGTCGTAAGGAAGCAGTTTCTCTACCTGATCTGGCTGAACTAACAATTCAATATCAAAATACTCAGCCCAAAAATCACGAGGCTCATCGGGTACCTTGTGCCAAAAATCAACAGGACGATAAAAGATTAATTTAGGTTTTGCTGTACCATCCACCACAATCCAGCAGTGTGGATTATCAATCACCGGTAACCAGGCTTTAAATTGTGGATTCACTTTAAACGGATAATACATGTCATCTAAAAACTGGCGCTTAGCTTGACCTGAGTGAATCACCAACCCTTCTAAACCTTCACGCTCTGTAATAGTTCGAGTACGCTGTTGTAAGGTTGCAATGTGTTCGGCGTATAACACCGCTAATTTATCCATAGTAAACCCATTTTAGTAAATTTAACTTGTTGTCAGTCTATCATAGTCGGCTATATCCCCCAACAGAGGCAATTTAGCAACATATATAAACTAACCACCCATAGTCATATCAAGAATTGGCGCCAATACATTACCATCTCGACCAAGACGCGTATGGTATACCTGCCTATACGCAAAAACATTTTTTACATAGTTGCGCGTTTCTGTGTAAGGAATTAACTCTATCCATAACTCTGCTGGCATTGCTTGCTCAGGTATCCAGCGCTTAATTCTATGATAACCCGCATTATAAGAAGCCGTAGCTAAGATCTCATTGCCATGATTTTTCTTTTTCAAATACTGTAGATATTGACTGCCTAAACGAATATTTGTTCGCGGTTGATATAACTGTTTTCGAGATACAGCGCTTTTATTCATATATTTCGCTGTACTTGGTAACAATTGCATCAAACCGTAAGCATTGGCATGAGAGCGAGCATCAGGAGCAAACGAACTTTCACGTCGTGAAATTGCAATACTCCACGCAACATCTATATGACTGCGATTACTGTAGTTTTCAAAAATATTTTTAAAGGCAAATGGAAAGCGCAGCTCGACATAATCCCATTCTTTTATTTGTGCCAAGGTATAAATAGTGCTGTCATACCAGTCAAGCTCTGCCGCGAGCATAGAAGCCGCGAGCTTTTCTTCTTTGGTTGATGTATCTGTTAAATAATTCCACTCACGACGCGCAGATGTGAAACGTTCAAGCTCATAAAGCGCTCGAGCCCGTTTAAAACCAGGTGCATTTGCAACCTCAAGCTTGAGTTGATCACTTACTTGTAATCCTTTGTTATTTAAGCTTACAGGGATACCTAACCGAGCAGATGCTAAAAACCCATAATAATCACGCTCTTTTGCCACTGTTTGCCAAATGGCACGAGCTCGTTCGACTTCGCCACGCTGATTTAAGCTATATGCCAACCAATATTGCTGCCCTAAACTTAAATTTTCTTTACCGGTAAAAAAGGCAGCGATCCCTGACCAATCTTGTCTTTCAAGCATGTTAGCGAGCTGCCATTGCATAAGTTTACTTGTTTGCCGCTCTTTCGGTACTTTGTTAAGCCAAAAACGCGCTTGATTATGACCACTTGAAGCGAGCGATAAAGCAAAGCTGTAATACACATCCGCTTTTTGTTCATCCGTATAGGTGAACATTTTATCGAGTTTTTCCCACGCCCTTAGTGCTAAATCTTTATCTCGCCAAACTAAACGCTTCACACCATAAAGTGCTATTTGTCCCTCTTTGGCTGTTTTATTTTTAAATCGATATAAGCCAGCTGATGCACTTGGGTCTCTTCGCACTGTTAAATATAAATCAGCTAAATATTGTTCATTGCGAGGAAGCAAGGTTTTTAAATAAGGAATTAAACTTGCTGATCCACCTTCAGCCGCTAATGTAATGCGTTGCCAAACTCGTTGCTGAGTTTGGTAGCCTTTTTTCTTCCATAAGGAAAAAAGCTGATCACATTCTTTCGGTTGTGAATCTCCCACCACCCATAAATCAGTCACCTGATTCATAATAGCTTTTTCGGGTGCACCCAACTCTAATTGAAAACTCAAGTATGGGCAGGTCAGTTCGTTATTACTGGTTTCTCGATAATTACGAATATACGCTGCTTTTTTATTATTCAGTCTTAAGTACTCAAGCCACGTTTTTCGCACAGGCCATTCTAAAGGCGTATTTTGATAAACGTTTAAAAAGTTTTCGATTTCAGTTTGATGCTTAAGGCTTGGGTTACGCTGCCAATAAGCCATTTCAACATAAGGCTTTAATGGGTGATTAAGCCCATTTGCCGCCTCTTTCATGTCTTGATAATCACCGTAACGGGCCTTTTTTTCTGCTTTTAAGAAAGCGTCATGTTTATCGTTGGCGTCGGCTGCAAAAAAAGGAAAAAGTAATGCGGCAGCCGTCCAACCAAGGAGTTGTTTTTTCATGATGACCTTTAACAAAAATTAAAGAATAACTAACAATAAAGTTCCACTACACCTTAGCATCAAACCAGCTATATTTTAATCAATCGCGATAAAGCGTAGTAATTTTTTCGTTGCATTTTCATTTTAAAGCAAGCACACTGATTGAAATGCAAACTCATCGTACCAGTCTTAGTTAATAAACTAGGGAGAATAATAATGTTATATAAAAGCGATTCATTTGAAGTTGCTTTCATCAAGGACAACATCGCCGAGTTTAAGTTCTGTGCTGACGGCTCAGTAAACAAACTTTCGCAGCAAACCTTGCAAGATTGCGCTTTAGCATTAAAAGAATTGGCAACAAACTCAGATATCAAAGGCATGGTGTTCACCAGCGATAAAGATCATTTCATTATCGGCGCCGACATTTTCGAATTTTTACCTACTTTCACTAAACCTCAAGAAGAACTTGTTGCATGGATCAAAAATGCAACTGACGTTTTTGACGCTATTGAAGATTTACCTTTCCCAACGTTAAGTGCTGTAAACGGCATGGCACTTGGTGGTGGATGTGAGTGGGCACTTGCTACCGATTATCGCGTTGCTAGCTCTAACGCTAAAATCGGCCTACCTGAAGTGAAATTAGGCATTATGCCTGGTTTTGGTGGTACAGTTCGCCTTCCGCGCCTTATTGGTGCTGATAATGCGATGACGTGGATCACCACAGGCAAAGAAAACCGTGCTGAAGATGCCTTAAAAGTAGGTGCATTTGACGCGGTAGTTAGTGCTGACAAACTTTTAGAGTCAAGTATTGCAACACTTGAGCAAGCCATCGCAGGTAAGCTAGATTGGCAAGCAAAACGACAAGTAAAATTACAGCCACTTAAAATGAACCGTGTTGAGCAAGGTATGAGCTTTGCGATGGCTGAAGGCATGGTAATGGGTCAGACAAAAGGTCATTACCCAGCACCTGTTATGGCTGTAAAAACAATCAAAGCTGCTGCAAACTGTGAACGCGCTGAAGCAATGGCTATTGAAAACGCTAACTTTGCTAAACTTGCAGCAACAAGCGAAGCTGCCGCGCAAACCGGTATTTTCTTAGCTGACCAATACATTAAAGGTAAAGCGAAGAAGCAAGCTAAGCACAGTGAGCTTGAAATTAAACAAGCTGCTGTATTAGGTGCAGGTATTATGGGCGGCGGTATTGCATATCAGTCTGCTTATAAAGGCACACCTATTATCATGAAAGACATCAACCAAGATGCTCTTGATTTAGGTATGGGCGAAGCATCTAAGCTACTTGGTAAAAAAGTACAACGTGGCCACATGACGATGGATAAGATGGTTGCTACTTTAGGTAAAATCAAACCAACGCTAAACGATGCAGACCTACAAAGTGCTGATATCGTTGTTGAAGCGGTTGTTGAAAACCCTAAAGTTAAGCAAGCCGTTCTTGCTGGTCTTGAAAAAGACTTACCTGCGGGCACTATCCTAACTTCAAACACATCAACTATTCGTATTGATGAGTTAGCGTCTGCTCTTGAAAAACCAGAAAACTTCTGCGGTATGCACTTCTTTAACCCAGTGCCAAAAATGCCATTAGTAGAAATCATTCGTGGTGAAAAAACATTAGAAGCAACAATTAATGCCGTTGTTGATTACGCATTAAAACTTGGTAAATCACCAATTGTTGTAAACGACTGCCCTGGTTTCTTTGTAAACCGCGTGCTATTCCCTTACTTTGCAGGCTTCAGCAAACTAGTTGTTGAAGGTGCTGACTTCGCAAAAGTTGATAAAGTGATGGAAAACGTATTTGGCTGGCCTATGGGTCCTGCTTATCTGCTTGATGTTGTGGGTATCGATACAGCTTACCACTGCACTGGCGTAATGGCTGACGGCTTCCCTGAGCGTATGGCTCGTCAAGACAAAGACCCAGTAACTGTATTTGCAAACGAAAAACGTTTTGGTCAGAAAAATGGCGCTGGTTTCTACCAATATGCACCTGACCGTCGCGGTCGTCTTAAAAAATCGCAAGATGCAACAGCAACTGAGCTACTAAGTGCTATCACTGATGCACCTAAAGATTTTGATAAACAAGAAATCATCGACCGTTGTATGGTACCTATGATCAACGAAGTGCTACTTTGTTTACAAGAAGGTATCGTAGCGTCACCACAAGAAGCTGATATGGCGCTAATTTACGGCATTGGTTTCCCTCCATTTAGAGGCGGTGCATTCCGTTACTTAGATCAAACTGGTTTAGCGAACTTTGTTGCAACAGCAGACAAGTACGCTCACTTAGGTGCGATTTACCAAGTATCAGATGAAACTCGCAAGTGGGCCGAAGAAGGCCGTGTATTCTATAAGGTGGAAGGATAAGAAACATGAATAATCCAGTAATCGTAGATTGTATCCGCACACCAATGGGTCGTTCAAAGAACGGCGTATTCAAAAACAAGCGTGCGGAAGATTTAAGTGCTCACTTAATGAAAGGTTTGTTAGACCGTAACCCAGCCGTTGATCCAGCATCAATTGATGATATTTACTGGGGCTGTGTACAACAAACTTTAGAGCAAGGCTTTAACATTGCTCGTAACGCAGCACTACTAGCCGGTATCCCACACTCAGTACCAGCAGTAACAGTTAACCGTTTATGTGGTTCATCAATGCAAGCATTACACGATGCGGCACGTGCAATTATGACTGGCGCTGGTGATACCTACATCATTGGTGGGGTTGAGCACATGGGTCACGTACCTATGACTCACGGTAATGATTTTCACCCAGGTTTATCAACGTCTGTAGCACAAGCTGCTGGCGTAATGGGTTTAACTGCCGAATACCTTGCTACGCTGCACGGCATTAGCCGCGAGCAACAAGACGAATTTGCTTACCGTTCACACCAACGTGCACACGCAGCAACTGTTGAAGGTCGTTTCCGTCGTGAAATCCTGCCAATGGAAGGTCACGATGCAGATGGTTCTTTAATCTTAGTTGAAGACGATGAAGTAATCCGCCCAGAGACAACTGTTGAAGGCTTATCGCAACTACGCCCTGTATTCAATCCAGCATCAGGCAGCGTAACGGCAGGTACTTCTTCTGCACTTTCTGACGGCGCGTCAGCAATGCTTGTAATGAGCGAAGAGAAAGCAAAAGAACTTGGTTTACCTATTCGTGCGCGTATTAAATCAATGGCTGTTGCAGGTTGCGATCCATCAATCATGGGTTACGGCCCAGTTCCTGCATCGCAAAAAGCACTTCAACAAGCAGGTATCACTATTGACGATATCGATGTTGCAGAGCTTAACGAAGCATTCGCAGCACAATCTCTACCAGTGTTAAAAGACCTAGGTCTGATGGATGTGGTAGATGAAAAAGTTAACCTAAATGGTGGTGCAATTGCACTTGGTCACCCACTTGGTTGTTCTGGTTCACGTATTAGCACAACGCTTGTTCACCTAATGGAAGACAAGAACGCTAAATACGGTCTAGCAACTATGTGTATTGGTTTAGGCCAAGGTATTGCAACTGTATTTGAGCGCGTAGAATAACGAGCTCACACCAAACATCTTGGTGATAAAAAGGCGCACTGATTTGCTCAGTGCGCCTTTTTTATTTGCTTTGCTTTCGCTTATTGAAACTGGCGGCAATAGAAAGTTAAAATAGCCGCTTAATAATCGTCTCTTTCACCTAAAAGGTCAGCCATGAGTTTTGATAATCCCGATCACCAATTAGATGCACTTGGCCTACGTTGTCCAGAACCTGTGATGATGGTGCGTGGCGCAGTACGAAAAATGAAAGATGGCGAAACTTTACTTATTATCGCCGACGACCCATCAACCACCCGCGATATCCCAAGTTTTTGTACTTTTATGGATCACACACTTGTGGCAAAAGATGTAGAGCAAGCACCGTATCGATACTTAGTGAAGAAAGGGTTGTAACAACGAGTTTCGAGTTAATCAATTAAAATTAAAAGTGAGCATTTATCAATATTAAACGCTCACTCGATCGGCTTAAAACTGACAGCTGAAAGCACATAGCTTTACTTTCGAGTTACTGTCACTTTTGGTTGATTACTATTGCGGTAATCAAAGCTCACTACATACACACCTTTTGCAGCGGGTTTAAAGCTGAAATAATTGTAGATGGTATTACAGTCAGCATTTGCAGCTTGGCCTAAAACCAATGATTGCCCTGCTGGGTCCATATCACTGTAACCACAGTTGTAGCCTTCACTAAAGTCAGCATCCGCTACTTTGAATTCATACACCTTACCAGGTGTTGAAAACTTTACTTCGGTTTGAAATATGCCCGGTGCAACTTGCTCTAATTGATACTGCGGCTCCGCATCCCACAAGGTAAAATCACCACGTAAGTACATAGTACGGTCAAGCTCTTTACTTGGCAGAATATCGTCAATGCTTGGCATTTGCATTTGGCTAGAACAGGCTGTTAATAAGCCCGCTAATGCTAAAGTAATTACACGTTTCATTACTGTTCCTTTTGCTACAAAAAAGCCAGCACTGAGCTGGCTTTTATTAATTAACTACTGCTTACTTCTGAAGTACAGAAATATCAGCAATATCTAAAAACAGACGGCTTAGTTGGCTTAACAATGCTAAACGGTTTTGCTTAACCGCTTCGTCATCGGCCATTACCATAACGTTATCGAAGAAGTTATCAACACTCTCACGGATACCCGCAAGTTGTGACAATGCTTCTTGGTAATCGCCATTTGCATATAAAGGTGCAAGCTCAGTTGCAAACTTAGCAACGTGTGACGCTAATACTTTTTCTGCATCATCGCTTAATAGGCTCTCATTCACATCACCCTGTGTTGTGATGTCATTTTTAGCCAAGATGTTGCTTACTCGTTTATTTGCTGCTGCAAGCGCTTCTGCTGCGTCTAATGTACGGAAGTGACTTACCGCTTTAACACGGCGGTCGAAATCAACTGGTTTAGTTGGGCGACGTGCTAGCACTGCTTGAATGACATCAACTTCGATACCTTCATCTTGATACCATGCGCGGAAACGACCTAGCATAAACTCAAACACATCTGTTGATACGTTTAGGTTCGTTAGCTTTTCACCGAATAGCGTTTGTGATTTAGCAACAAGGTCTAAGATATCTAGCGGTAATGATTTTTCAACCATGATGCGTAATGCACCAATTGCTGCACGGCGAAGTGCAAATGGGTCTTTGTCGCCTTTTGGTGCTTGACCAATACCAAAAATACCCACCAGCGTATCAAACTTATCAGCAATAGCTACCGCACAGCTGATCACATTTGTTGGTAAGTTATCACCCGCGAAGCGAGGCATATATTGTTCGTTTTGCGCGAGTGCAACTTCTTCAGCTTCACCGTCGTGACGAGCGTAATGCATACCCATTACACCTTGTACGTCGGTAAACTCCATAACCATTTCAGTCATTAAGTCTGTCTTACTTAATAAACCTGCTCGCTTAGCCAGCTCGGCATCAGCACCTAATTGCTCAGCAATGTAACCTGCAAGTTCACTAATACGCTCAGATTTGTCTTTCAGCGTACCAAGTTGCTTTTGGAATAAAACAGTATCTAGAGACTCTAAGCGACTCTCTAGCGTTTTCTTCTTATCTGTTTCGTAGAAGAACTGCGCATCCGCTAAACGAGGACGAACAACTTTTTCGTTACCCGCAATTACTACGCTTGGATCTTTACTTTCGATATTAGAAACAAATAGGAACTTGTTAAGTAAGTTGCCATCTTGGTCTAATAACGGGAAGTACTTTTGATCGTCCTTCATAGTATAAATAAGCGCTTCAGAAGGAACGTCTAAGAATGCTTCTTCGAATGTTGCTGTTAGTGTTACAGGCCATTCAACCAACGATGTTACTTCTTCAAGTAAGTCTTCATCCATCGCTACTTTTGCATTTACAGCTGCAGCTGCTGCTTCAATCTGTTCACGAATTTGTGCTTTACGCGCTTCGAAGTCAGCAACAACATACGCAGATTTCAGAACATCAAACACATCATCAGCGTGGTTGATTGTTACTTTTTCTGGATGATGGAAACGGTGCCCTTGTAATTGGTTACCAACTTGCTTACCAAGGATCTCACCTTCGATTAGCGTGCTACCAAATAAAATAGTCGCTGTGTGTACAGGACGAATGAATTGCGTTTTACTCGCACCCCAACGCATTGGTTTAGGGATAGGTAATTTTGCAAGTGCCTTGTTTACAGCATCGCTCATAAGCGAAGTTGTTGCTTGACCTTCAACCTGTGCTTTATGTAATAACCAAGCACCTTTATCTGTTTCAATCGTTTCTGCATCGCTTACATCGATACCACAACCACGTGCCCAACCCATTGCTGCTTTAGTTGGGTTTCCATCGGCATCAAAAGCGGCAGCTACTGCAGGACCACGCTTTTCAACTACTTTGTCACTTTGCTTTGCTTCAAGTGCTGTTACACGTAAACCTAAACGACGTGGAGATGCGTACCAGTTAACACCTTGATGTGCTAATTCTAAGCTTGCAAGTTCTGCTGTTAAGTTCTCAGCAAATGACTCAGCAAGTTTACGAAGTGCTTTCGGTGGCAACTCTTCAGTGCCAATTTCTACTAATAAATTTTCTGCTGACATGCTAATTCTTAATCCTTACAAAGCGGGAAACCAAGTGCTTCACGGGCATCATAGTAACTTTGTGCACACGCTTTAGATAAAGCACGAACACGTAAGATATAACGTTGACGTTCTGTTACTGAGATAGCGTGACGAGCGTCTAATAAGTTAAACGCATGTGATGCTTTCATTACTTGCTCATAAGCTGGTAATGGTAAGCCTGCTTCGATTAGCTTTTCACTTTCTTTCTCACAGTGATCAAACTGTGCAAATAAGAACTCAACATCCGCTTGTTCGAAGTTATAAGCTGACTGCTCTACTTCGTTTTGATGGAACACATCACCGTATGTTACACGTCCCATAGGGCCGTCTGCCCATACTAGATCATAGATGCTATCTACGCCCTGTATATACATTGCTAAACGCTCTAGACCATATGTGATTTCACCCGTAACCGGTGAGCACTCTAAGCCACCTACTTGTTGGAAATAAGTGAATTGAGTTACTTCCATACCGTTTAGCCAGATTTCCCAACCTAGACCCCAAGCACCTAATGTAGGTGATTCCCAGTTGTCTTCTACAAAGCGAACTTCGTCAGTTAGCGTATCAATACCTACAGCAGCTAAAGAGCCTAAATAAAGCTCCTGGATGTTCTCTGGTGATGGTTTTAATACTACTTGAAATTGGTAGTAGTGTTGTAATCGGTTCGGGTTTTCACCATAACGACCATCAGTTGGACGGCGGCATGGTTGAACATACGCGCTCGACATTGGCTCTGGGCCAATCGACTTTAAGAACGTTAACGGATGAAATGTCCCTGCTCCCACTTCCATATCCAGTGGTTGAGCAATCACACAGCCTTGCTGTGCCCAATAGTCCTGTAAAGCCAGGATCAAACCTTGAAAGGTTTTAACGTCATATTTTTGCATATTTGGCTTATAGTATCTGGTGCGTTTAGTCTGAAAATTGCTCTCAGTATACCTTGTGTGCAGTAAGGTTTTAAGCAGTTTGTGCTTTTTCAGTAATAAAAAAAGGAGCCATGAGGCTCCTTCTTATGATTATCATTATTTGCTTATACGTCTAGGTTAACTACACGTAGCGCGTTCGTTTCGATGAAATCACGACGAGGCTCAACTTGGTCACCCATTAGTGTCGCAAACAATTGGTCAGCGGCAACAGCATCTTCGATTGTTACTTTCAACATGCGTCGTGCAGCTGGATCCATAGTTGTTTCCCAAAGCTGATCAGGGTTCATTTCACCCAATCCTTTATAGCGTTGGATATAAAGGCCACGCTTCGATTCATTGATTAACCACTCTAATGCATCCACAAAGTTATCAACAGCTAATGTTTTTTCACCACGTTGTATGTAAGCACCTTCTTCAAGTATGTTAGCAATGTTTACGCCCGTTGCTGCAATGCGTTTATAGTCACGCGATGTAATGAAGTCATGGTTTAGTACATGAGCTTTATCCACACCATGCTGACGAATATTCACAACAGGATAATATATGTTGCGCTCAGTATCGTGCTCAGTGCCGGCATGGAAGATAGTTGCATCTTCATCACGTGCAATTAAGTCGTCAACAAGGATTTTAGTCCACTCTTTAACTTTTGCTTCATCAGCTAAATCAGCTTCGGTAATTTCGCTTTGATAGATTAAACGTTCCATAACCGAATTTGGATATTTACGTTTTAAGCGCTCAATAACTTTAACTGTATTTTGATAATCGTGAACGATTCTTTCTAAATCTTCGCCTTCAAGTGCAGATGCACCTTCGCTTGTATAAAGAGCAGCATTATTTAGAGCTAATGACGTTAAGTAATCAACAAGTGCTGGATCATCTTTAATGTAGCGTTCTTGCTTACCTTTTTTCACTTTATAAAGTGGTGGTTGCGCAATATAGATAAAGCCTTTTTCTACAATCTCTGGCATTTGACGATAGAAGAAAGTTAGCAATAATGTACGAATGTGAGAACCATCCACGTCCGCATCGGTCATGATAATGATACGATGATAACGAAGTTTTTCTGGGTCATATTCATCACGACCAATACCACAACCTAGCGCTGTGATTAATGTTGCTACTTCTTGAGAAGAAAGCATCTTATCAAAGCGTGCTTTTTCAACGTTAAGAATCTTACCTTTTAGTGGCAAGATAGCTTGGTTTTTACGGTTACGACCCTGCTTAGCTGAACCACCTGCAGAGTCACCCTCCACTATGTATAGTTCTGATAAAGCTGGATCTTTTTCTTGGCAGTCTGCCAGTTTACCTGGTAAACCCGCTAAATCCATTGCACCTTTACGGCGTGTCATTTCACGTGCTTTACGCGCTGCTTCACGAGCACGTGCTGCATCAATGATTTTACCTACAACCGTTTTAGCATCAACAGGGTTTTCTAATAAGAACTCTGTTAGTTTTTCTGCCATCGCTTGTTCTACAGCAGACTTAACTTCACTTGATACTAGTTTATCTTTGGTTTGTGAGGAGAACTTAGGATCAGGAACTTTAACACTTACAACGGCAGTTAAGCCTTCACGAGCATCATCACCCGTTGCGTTGCTGGTTGTTTTCGCTTTTTTGTTAAAGCCTTCTTTTTCCATGTAGTTATTTAGCGTACGCGTTAATGCCGCTCTAAAGCCAGCTAAGTGCGTACCACCATCACGTTGTGGAATGTTGTTTGTGAAACAGTAAATGCTTTCTTGGAAACCATCGTTCCATTGCATTGAAACTTCTACACTAATACCGTCTTCTTCACGCTCATGGGTAAAGTGGAAAACACTTTTATGTACTGGTGTTTTATTACGGTTTAGATATTCTACGAACGCTTGAATACCACCTTCGTATTTAAAGTGATCTGTTTTAGTTTCTTCACGCTCATCAGTAAGAATGATACTTACACCTGAGTTTAAGAATGAAAGCTCACGTAAGCGCTTAGCTAAAATGTCGTAGTGGAAATTCAAGTCAGTAAACGTTTCACCACTTGGCCAAAAGCGTAACTCAGTACCTGTGTCATTTGCTTCACCAATCACAGCTAATGGTGCATCTGGCACACCCATAGTGTAAGTTTGTTGGTGAATTTTTCCTTCACGACGAATAGTTAGTTGTAGTTTTTCAGAAAGTGCATTTACTACTGATACACCTACACCGTGTAAGCCACCAGATACTTTATATGAGTTATCATCGAACTTACCACCAGCGTGAAGTACCGTCATAATAACTTCGGCAGCTGATACACCTTCTTCTTCATGAATTGACGTAGGAATACCACGACCGTTATCTCTTACAGAGACAGAACCGTCTAAGTGAATCGTTACAAAAATATCATCACAATGACCAGCTAAGGCTTCATCGATAGAGTTATCAACAACCTCAAACACCATATGGTGTAAGCCTGTACCGTCATCGGTGTCCCCTATATACATTCCTGGACGCTTTCTTACTGCGTCTAATCCTTTTAGTACTTTAATACTCGACGAATCGTAATTCTCAGACATGGTTAATCCCACTTATCTTGTTATTAGGTTGCCATGTTTCACGTGGAACATTTTTAGTTCTCGTTGCATGGGTTCCACCACAGCAGAAATACTTTCAGATAAAATCGATGAGATAAAAAGTTGTGAATCGCAGTGTGTCAAAAGTTGACCCACTTTTTCTTTTGTATCTTCACCTAACTCTGAAGGTAAGTCATCTATTAGCAATATAGATTGCTTATTAGTTTCTGACTCAATTAAGCTATTTTGCGTCACTTTTAACGCATAAAGCAATAGCTTCAATTGACCGCGCGAAAATGTATTTTCTACGCTATTACCAGAAACGCTAAAACTAAAATCAGCTTTATGCGGGCCTTTACTTGTGAAACCTTGCTTGGCATCACGCTCAAAGCTTTGCTCAAGAGCTTCTGAGAGCATTTCACTCTCTTTCCAACCCGCATTGAAGTTAATTTGTAAATCGCTTACTAGCGTTAATTCTGCACACATTTTATCAAAAAATTGCTGCTTAAACCTACTTATATACGCGATTCTTAGATTATTTATTTGTTCAGCTAGTCTAACAAATTCTTTATCCCAAAACTTGATCTGTTGAAAATAATCTCGTGGCTTACTCTTTAGTAATGCATTGCGTTGCTTTAGTACTTTGTTAAAAGATTGCCACAAATAAAAGAAGTCATGTTCCACGTGGAACAATCCCAAATCGAGAAATTTTCTACGCTCTTTTGGGCCACCAAAAAACAACGAATAGCTTTCTGGAGTAATAACTTGCACCGGCACTAGTTGAGCTAATTCAGAGATTTTACGGCTCGTTTTTCCCTGAATCTTTAAAGACGTTTCACCCGCTTGGTTTTTGCTTATACCAATGGGAATAGACAAATCATGTAATGCTTTACGACCGTGGATCACAAACTTGTCTTGTTGATGCTGAATGATATTTTTATGTTTGGCGGTACGAAATGATTTACCGTGAGAAAGGAAATATATCGCCTCAAGGAGACTGGTTTTTCCGCTGCCATTCTCGCCGTAAATAATATTAATCCCATTTACTGGCTCGAGTGTCAGCGCCTCAATATTCCGAAAATTATTGAGGCTTAAATGACTTAAACTCATAAAGTCTATAAACGCATCGGCATAACAACATACATTGCTTCTTCGTCACCAGCACCTTCTATTAATGCACTACTATTTGAATCAGCAAGCGTGAAAACAACATCTTCTGTTTTTAGGGTATTTAAGACATCAAGAACATATGAAACGTTAAAACCAATTTCTAGCTCACCGCCTTGATACATTACTTCAACTACTTCCTCAGCTTGTTCTTGCTCAGGGTTGTTTGCCGTAATCTTTAATAAACCTTCAGACAAATTTAAACGTACACCACGAAATTTTTCATTTGATAAAATAGACACACGTTGGAAAGCACTGCGTAACCACTCACGATTAGCAGTAATCACTTTGTCACCACCACGCGGCAATACACGACGATAGTCAGGAAAACGACCATCAACAAGTTTACTGGTAAATGTGAACTCTGTATCAATAATACGAATATGGTTAGCACCAAATTGAATGGTTACTAACTCATCATCAGCTACCATTAGGCGCATAATTTCTTGCACACCCTTTCGTGGAATAATTAGCTGACGTTGTGTATTCAAAGATTGCGGTAATTGCTTTTGTGCAATCGCTAAACGGTGGCCATCTGTAGCAACCGTTTTTATGTCAGTGTTATCAACTTCAAATGACATACCATTTAAGTAATAACGTACGTCTTGATTCGCCATAGAAAAATGTGTGCTTTCAAGAAGCTTACGTAATTCTAAGCGAGTCAGTTGAAACTCAACTTCACCATCCCACTGCTCAAGATTAGGAAAGTCTTCTGCGGCAAGAGTTGTTAAAGAAAAGCGGCTTTTACCACTGGTTAGTAGCAATTGGTGATCTTGACTACTTAAAGTAAGGTCAGAGCCATCAGGTAAACTTTTACAAATATCGAGTAACTTTTTAGCCGGCAAGGTTAATTTTGTATCAGATGTGTCTTCACCGACAAACACACTCGCCACTAACTCAATTTCAAGATCGGTACCCGTCATCGAAAGTTGCCCGTTTTCTACAACTAACAGTACGTTCGATAAAATCGGTAAGGTGTGCTTACGCTCAATCGCACCAGACACTTGAACTAAAGGTTTTAAAAATTGCTCTCTTGATATTGTTATTTGCATAATAAAGTCGGCCTTAAGATGACAAGGTTCTTATTAAGTTTTGATAATCTTCTTTCACTTCGTGGCTTTCATCACGTAGTGATTTAACTTTACGACAAGCGTGTAATACAGTTGTGTGATCGCGACCACCAAAGGCGTCGCCAATCTCAGGTAAACTGTGATTTGTAAGTTCTTTTGATAATGCCATTGCTACTTGGCGTGGCCTTGCTACTGAACGACTACGGCGTTTCGATAGTAAATCTGACACACGAATACGATAATACTCAGCAACAGTGCGTTGAATATTATCTATCGTTACCAGTTTATCTTGCAGCGCAAGTAAGTCACGTAGCGCTTCTTTTACAAAGTCGATCGAAATTGGACGACCAGTAAAGTTTGCATTAGCAATAACGCGGTTTAACGCTCCTTCTAATTCACGCACATTTGAACGCAATTTCTTAGCGATGAAAAAAGCAACTTCATGGGGTAAGTTAATTTTACTTTGTTGGGCTTTTTTCATCAAAATGGCAACCCGCGTTTCAAGTTCTGGCGGCTCAATTGCAATGGTTAAGCCCCAGCCAAAACGTGATTTAAGGCGGTCTTCAACCCCTTCTATCTCTTTTGGATAGCGGTCTGAAGTTAATATAATCTGTTGATTTCCTTCAAGTAAAGCATTGAAGGTATGGAAGAACTCTTCTTGTGAGCGCTCTTTATTAGCGAAAAATTGAATGTCATCGATCATCAATGCATCAACACTTCGGTAATAACGTTTAAACTCTTCGATGGCATTATTTTGCAGCGCTTTAACCATGTCTTGCACAAATCGCTCTGAGTGCATGTAGACAATTTTCGCGTCTGGCTTATTAGCCATAATACCATTACCAACAGCGTGTAATAAGTGAGTTTTACCTAAGCCCGTACCACCATATATAAATACAGGGTTAAATGCCGAACCTGGGTTATCTGCTACTTGAGTCGCTGCGGCTTTTGCTAATTGGTTTGATTTACCTTCAACAAAGCTATCAAAGGTGTAATTTTCTTTAATGTTTGATTTATAACCTGATTTTGGCGCAGGCTCTACCGCTGCTTTTTCAGGTTTTGGTTGGAGTTTTTCGGCAGTGTGCTGTGCACTCACTGGTGCGCTTGCTTCTGATGCAGCCGGTGCTGATGCCGCTTGGGCATTTAAAATTGGTTTACTACCTACATCAAAACGAAGTTCAGGCGCTTCATCACCACAAATTTCAACGAGTAGTTCATTAATACGGTTTAAGTACTTTTCTCTCACCCAATCTAAAACAAAACGGTTAGGTGCATATATAGTCAACGTATCTTCGGTACTTTCTGCTTGAAGTGGTCTTACCCACATACTGAACTGCTGTGAAGGCAATTCATCTTGCAATACATATAAACAACTTTGCCAAACCGACAGATACACTATTAAACTCCCAGAGATTTAATTATTATTCCCGTTCATCTTTAATGATGGAAAATCAAACATTTATTGCTAATATTTGACCAATATTTCTGGCCAAGACCGACTATTATGAAGGTACTTTATCCACAAGTACAAGATTGATTTTTATTTAAAATATGATCTCGCACAAAGAAAATGCTAAACCATTGATTATTATAAAAAATATTTTTTAACTCCGAATAGTGATCATAGCAAATTAAGGGGCAGATCGCGATCAAATTCTACGATCGAATTCGTTTTTCCCAAGCTTTTATTCACTTTTTATACAGAGGCTGTGGAAAACTTCTTATTTATGATGATCCTATATGATCACGAAATAAGATCCTTTATAATTACGGCCTCTGCAGCGTTTTAATGATTGACTTTTGTTGTCTTCATCTATAATATCTCGCGCTCGCAATGGCACCTGTGCCAGGATCGCGACCTGCATAGGATGTTTTAACCTTAACCGATCGGATGGAATTGTTATGAAAAGAACTTTTCAACCTAGCGTTTTAAAACGCAAACGTACACACGGTTTCCGTGCTCGTATGGCAACAGCAAATGGCCGTAAAGTATTAGCTCGTCGTCGTGCTAAAGGCCGTAAAGTTCTTTCTGCTTAATATATAAGTGGAAGACTTTAGCTTCAGCAGGGAGTTACGTCTGTTAACTCCCTCGCATTACTCTCGAATCTTTAATGAACCAGCACGCGCTGCGACTCCTTTCTTTACCCTATTAGCTAAACGCAATGACCAAATTAATCCTCGATTAGGTCTTACGGTCGCCAAAAAACGCGTTAAAAAAGCCTGTCAACGTAATCGAATTAAACGACTTGCTCGCGAAAGTTTCCGTTTAAATCAACATAAACTCGATAACATTGATATTGTGCTTATGGTTAAAAGTGGTATAGATGAACAGTCAAACGAAGAGCTGACAAAACAACTGAATAAATTGTGGCGAAAAATAAATGAGCGCTGCAAGCCAGGTGCGCCAAAACCACCACCATTCAAAAAACGCCCCAAGAAATCAGCTAATTCTAATAATCAAGCTTGATAGCAATAGAATTACAGGCTTAATTAAGGTATCTTTAGCTCACCTTTTAATCATGCATTTAAAATTCTTCGCTAGGAATTTAAATTCATGGTATCCATTGACTAAATTAACGCAGGGGCTGACACATCATGAGGTTACTTAAACCACTTGTTGCTATTCCAAAGCGCTGTTTAGTCATGTTAATTCGAGGCTATCAAAAATGGATAAGCCCGTTATTAGGCCCGCATTGTCGTTTTAATCCAACTTGCTCTAGTTACGCAATTCAAGCAATTAATTTGCACGGAAGTGTAAAAGGCAGTTGGTTAGCTGTTAAACGCATATTAAAATGCCATCCTTTACATGCTGGTGGGGATGATCCCGTACCGGCAAAAAATCATATTAACCACCAACACGAGAAATAAGAGCTGTTATGGAATCGCAACGCACGTTTTTATTAATCGGCTTGATGCTTGTGTCGTTTTTATTATTCCAAGAATGGAATAACGACTACAATGCACCAAAAGCTGATCCAAGTGCCACAACACAAACACTAGGCGCAACTACACCAGAATCTGATGACTTTATTCCAGCATCATCTGACGGTGAAGTACCAGCTGCTACAACAGCAAAGCGCTCAGTTATCGATGTAACAACTGATGTATACACTGTTAAAATTGACACCCGTGGTGGTGACATTATTGAAGCAGACCTACTTCAGTACGAAGAGACAAAAGGCAGTGATACCCCTTTCATGCTACTTGGTGAGTTTGATGGCAACCAATACTTCTCACAAAGTGGCTTAATTGGTTTAAATGGCCCAGATGCAACTGTTGCTGGTCGCCCTGTTTATAAAACCACTCAAAAAACGTTCACTTTAAATGGTGATGAACTGCGTGTACCACTTGAGTTTACCGACAGCAAAGGTGTGACGTTTACTAAAACCTATATCTTCAGAAAAGGCGACTACGCTGTAGGTTTAGAGTACACAGTAAACAACGTAACAGCTGACCCAATTCAAGTTCAGTTATACACGCAAGTAAAACGCACAGTACAAGAAAAAGGTAGCTTAGTAGATCAAAACTACTTAGGTGCAGCATACGGTACTGAAGAAGAGCCATACGAAAAGTATAGCTTCTCAGATATGGCTGATAAAAACCTTAACATCACCACAGCTGGTGGCTACATTGCATTTATTCAACACTACTTTGTAAGTGCATGGGTACCTAAGCAAGATCAACAAAATACCCTCTACAGCAAGTTAGTAGCTGGTAATGCGGCAATTATTGGTACTAAGGGTGAAGCAGTTAACGTACAAGCAGGTACGCAAGCGACACTTACTTCTACTTACTACATGGGCCCGAAAGAGTCTGATGTACTAGAAGCGATTCACCCAGACTTAGACCTAACTGTAGACTATGGTTGGTTGTGGTTTATCTCACAACCATTATTCGTACTACTTAAGTGGTTACACAGCATCCTAGGTAACTGGGGTCTAGCTATCATTGCAATCACGGTTATCGTTAAAACAGCAATGTACCCGCTTACTAAAGCACAATACACGTCAATGGCGAAGATGCGTGCCTTACAGCCTAAAATGGCTGCACTAAAAGAGAAGTATGGTGATGACCGTCAAAAATTCGGTCAAGCGATGATGGAAATGTACCGCAAAGAAAAAGTGAACCCTATGGGTGGCTGTTTCCCACTGTTACTACAAATGCCAATCTTCTTAGCATTATTCTACGTATTCTTAGAATCAACTGAGCTACGTCATGCTGAATTCATTTTATGGTTAAATGACTTATCAGCAATGGACCCATACTACGTATTACCGGTTTTATTTGGTTTAAGTATGTTCATCACTCAAAAGCTGCAACCTATGACAGTTACTGATCCTATGCAGCAAAAAATGATGACCTTTATGCCAGTAGTATTCTCAATTTTCTTCTTATGGTTCCCATCTGGCCTAGTACTTTACTGGTTAGTATCGAACCTTATCTCAATCGCACAGATGCTCATCATCTACCGCGGTATGGAGAAAAAAGGTATTAAGGTAAGAGGCTAAACTCTTAACCCAACAAAAAAGGCGCTAATTAGCGCCTTTTTTAATACCTGAAAAAATTTAACCGAGGATAGGAGAATATACCTGATTAGGCACACTGCGCTCAGTAAAGCTCAAACTTGTTGTTAGTAGCGAAGCAACCACCAAACCAATTGCAATCCCTCCAGATACTCCAAGCCACTTTACAGCTGTTGTTTTACGCTTAACCCTAAGCCAACTCATATAAATGCCAGCAGCACTTATAAAGCTCATCAATGCACCAAATAACCCCCAAATAAGTTTAGTACCAACTCCTGCAAAGTTACCAAAGTGCAGCGGATCAGCGGTATCTGAAATTCGGGCTACAATAGGTAATTGTTCGCCTATTTGTATACCTAGTAACTCACCCGAGCTTGGTTTTAAATAAACACGGTTAGCACGCAGACGCAGTAAAATATCATCGTTATAACCACGCACTTCAATAGGCTGATCCGCTTTATTTGGATAACGAATATAGCGAATATCAAGGCTCGGAAACGCCTGTTGAGCGGCTTCATAAGCTGCAGTTAAGCTAATTGGCGATATATCTTTACGAGGGCTTTGTTTTTTAAACTCACTTACCGCTTGTGGCGCAGAAACAGTATGCGACACTTTAGCTGTTTGCAGCCCATGCTCTACCAGATACCAAACACCTGTAATGGCCATCACTGCGATAAACCATAAACTCCAAAGCCCTAACAGTTTGTGCCAATCAGCCCAACTACTGCGTTTATCAAGACTAAGCGCAGCAGGCTTTTTCATAAAACCTTGCCACCAGCGCCGATACACATAAAAACTCGAAACCAATAAAATAACGAGTAACATACTCAAACTGGTAACGATTAATTTACCCGTCCAGCCCATCGACAAATTCATATGCCAGTTACGTAAAAACCGCGATATCCGCGCCCACTCTCCTTCACCAAGTAAGCGGCCCGTTGCAGCATCTAAATAAACAAAACGGAATGAATCACCGACTTTAAGAGCCGCTTCAGTGGCAAGGTAATCTTGTTTATGACGTTGGATATAAAGTAATTGACCCTGTGGATAATGCTTATTTAGGGTGTTTTCGATAGCCTGATAGTTAGTCGAGGCTGAAGAAGATAAAGCACGATACTTAGCGTCTGTTAAGTATTCGAGTTCATGACTTAACGTAGCGAGTGTCCCCGATACGCAGGTAACAAAAAGCAGGACTCCAACAAAGAGTCCTGCCCAGGAATGTAAATTAAACCAACTTTTAGCGTTCACACGCCACCATTAAAAGCTGTATTTAGCACTTAAATAGACACGGCGTGGTTCACCAGGAAAGTGCCCTGTTCGCTCAATAAAGCCACTGCTTGCGTATTCTTTATCAAACAGGTTTTTAACTGATAATTGCCATTGCCAGTTATCAACGGTTGTTTGCCACGCCATGTTGTAAATCGTATAAGGTTTAACACGTTGACCGCCTAAACTAAGCTGTTCATCAACATAATCTAAGCCAGCAGAAATAGATGACGATAAGCTAGGTAACTCATAGCGTGTCCAGATACCTAGGGTATTTTGCGGCGCGTTGGCAAATTTATCGCTATCAGGAATTTGGTTACGAATGCTGTCGTTTGCTTTAGTAATACGGGTATCATTATAGGCATAGCTTGCAGTAACCACCCAACGCTCAGTGATGTCACCCACTACTTCGAGTTCAAAACCTTTACTTTGTACTTCACCAACGGCAACTAAGTCATCAACACCATCACCCGCAACATCACCTAATAAACTAGGTTGCAGGATATTTTCACGGACAATATCGTATGCAGCCATATTAACAGCAAGCGTGTCATCTAATAATTTGGTTCTTAAACCTAACTCATTAATACGGCTAGTCTCTGGCGAGAAAGGGCCACCCTTCGCAGTTTCTTGATCACTGGCACTTTGCGGCACAAAGCCAGTGCCATGCAGTGCATAAGGGAAGAACATATTGTTAATGTTATAGCTGGTACCAATACGGTAAGTTAAATCGCTATCAGAAAACTCGGTTTGATTTAACAGATCTTTATCTTCAAAACGGTCATATCTTAAGCCAGCTGTGACGCTCCAATTAGCGGTGATATCAAGTTGGTCTTGCAAGTACGCACCAAAGCGGGTGCTATTCGTTTTCCCAAGCCTTGGTGTAATACTATCAAGATCATAATCATCGGCAGAGGTTAAACCATATTCAGGATCGTTAAGATCAAGACCAGGAACTGGACCACCTTTACTTTGCTGCGTAGCTGTACGGTAAACACTTTCAAAATCATGTTCATACCAGTCACTACCAAACAGTACTTGATGCTGCATGTTGGCAAATGCAAACTCCGCAATCGCATTGGCAGTTAAACTAAAGCCGTTGTTTTCACGTACTTGATCACGAAACTCGCGATGACTCCAATCAACAATACCGTCGTCGTTAGTATCTACTAGACCTCTTGGCTCATGGTAGTTTTGCACTTCTTTGTTATCAAAATATCGTGCCGTGACATCTGTACGCCAAACATCATTAAAATCGTGTTTTAAAGTCGCCTGATAAACATGCGCTTCAACATTTTGAAAGTCTGTTGCCTCGTTATGGTTCCAGCTAATATCAGTTAGAAAATTGCCATTATCATCAGCAGGTACACCACGTAAACGTGCCCCACCCAATTCCTGCTCTATATAGGTATACTGCGTGGTTAATTCAGTTGCACTATTTATAAGCCACGTATATCCAAGATCAACAATGGTATTATCGCTGCTAGTATTTGCACGGAATGGTTTTTCAGTATCTCGGTAGATACCAACACGATAAGCATGGTTATCAAGTGATTCACTCAGCGTTCCAGTGCTTTCTAATGCACCACTGAAGAAATCATCATTACCCACTTCAACTTCAATACTGTGCTCACTAGTGAATTTAGGCTTCTTAGTTACATAGTTAATAATACCGCCCGGATTACCGCTACCATAAATGGCGCCAGCAGGGCCTTTTAAAACCGCAACTTGTTCGATATTAAATAACTGCGGCACAGCAAAACCATTGAAAGGGTCGCCCTTTACGCCATCATATAAAATCTCATCTTGGCGAAAACCACGAAATGTCACGCCGGAATAACTAAAGGCATTAACACCAGCAATATTGCTATAAAGGTCGGTAATTTGGCGAGCAGCCTGATCATTAATCAGCTCCTGCGGCAAAATTTGAATTGACTGAGGTATTTTTTCTAACGGTGTATTAGTACGAGTTGCAAAACTTGACTCAGTTGGTCGATATAAAGAAAACGCACGGCCAACAACTTCTATTTTTTCGAGTTCTTTAGAATCATTTTGATCAGAAGTAGTCACTTCAGTTTGAGCATGGGCAACGCCCGAAAAACCAGCAGCAAGTGCAATAAAAACAGCAGAAAGACGCATAATAAAAAACGATAAGATTTAGAATGCGCAATATGGTAATGAATATAATTATCATTTGCAATGGCGATTTATTATTAATTAAAGCTAAATAAAGTATTACTTACATCAAACTTTTGCTATTTCATTACTCAAACAGCTATTCGCATGAAATTAAGCCATAGGTTACAATAGAGCCAGCATTCATTCTTTTAGTGGCATTATTTCATCGCATGATTAATCAAGACACAATTGCAGCACAAGCGACCGCACCAGGACGTGGTGGGGTTGGTATTATTCGCGTCTCTGGCAGCTTAGCTAAAACAGTGGCAGAGCACATTATTGGCCGTTGTCCTAAAACACGTTACGCAGACTATGTGCCATTTAAAAGCTTGAGCGGTGAACAGCTTGACCAAGGTATTGCTATTTACTTCCAAGGGCCAAATTCATTTACCGGTGAAGACGTACTTGAACTACAAGGTCATGGCGGCCCTGTTGTACTTGATATGCTATTAAAAGAAATTAGCCAAATTGACGGTGTACGTTTAGCAAAACCGGGTGAGTTCTCTGAGCGCGCATTTATGAATGACAAGCTTGATTTAACTCAGGCAGAGGCAATTGCTGACCTTATCAATGCAACCAGTGAACAGGCAGCAAAAAGCGCCCTACAATCACTGCAAGGTGAATTTTCTAAACATATCGAAACGCTGGTGGAAAAAGTCATTCACCTACGTATGTATGTAGAAGCCGCGATTGATTTTCCTGATGAAGAAATCGACTTTTTATCAGACGGTAAAGTTTCAGCAGATCTTGATGCCATTATTGATCAACTCGATAATGTAACTCAGCAAGCTAAACAAGGTAGCATCATGCGTGAAGGTATGCGTGTTGTTATTGCGGGTCGCCCTAACGCTGGTAAATCAAGTCTACTCAATGCATTAGCTGGCCGTGATGCAGCCATCGTTACCGAAATAGCAGGTACAACACGTGACGTATTACGTGAACATATCCACATTGATGGTATGCCACTGCATATTATTGATACCGCAGGCCTACGTGAAAGCCCAGATAAAGTAGAGCAAATTGGTATTGAGCGCGCATGGGACGAAATTAACCAAGCCGATCGCGTACTATTTATGTTAGACGGCACAGATACATCAGCCACTGATCCCCATGATATTTGGCCAGAGTTTATGGCCAAGTTACCAGAGGGAATGGGTGTTACTGTGATCCGTAATAAAGCCGATATTTCCGGCGAAAGTGTCGGTATGGATGAGCATGATCAATATCCTGTGATCCGTTTAAGTGCTAAAAATGCTGAAGGTATAGAGTTAGTTCGTACTCACTTAAAGGCATGTATAGGTTTTCAAGGGGCAACTGAAGGTGGATTCATGGCACGCCGTCGTCACTTAGACGCACTGGACCACGCAGCCTATCATTTAAACACAGGTAAAGAGCAACTAGAGATGCATATTGCTGGTGAGATCTTGGCTGAAGAGTTACGCCTAACTCAACAGTTCTTAAATGAGATAACGGGTGAATTTACTTCTGATGACTTGCTAGGGAAAATCTTTAGTTCGTTCTGTATCGGTAAATAAATTCCGGTCATCAATATTATAAAAAGAGTCGCAAGGCTCTTTTTTATTTTTAATCCAGCAATCAATTATCGGTTCAGGGCCGAAACCAGCCAGTATTAAACTCAGTTTCAATTAGTCTAGTGATGTCATTAAACGGAGGACATCATGAACAAATATCAACAATTTCACCAACTACACCACCAGCCAACAGGCTTTGTACTTGCTAATGCGTGGGATCTTAGTTCTGCACAATTCATTCAAGCTGCGGGGGGCTAAAGCCCTAGCAACAACCAGCTGGGGCATTGCTGCCAGCTTGGGTTTAGCGGATGGTGAAAACATCTCTTTTCAAACTCAATTAGCGCTGGTTAAAAGCTTGACTAAACACATACACATTCCACTCACTGTCGATATAGAGTCAGGCTACAGTAACGATCCGCTGCAAATTAGCCAAAACGTTTTAGCGTTAGCAAGATTAGGGATTGTAGGTATCAACATTGAAGACTCAAACAAAGACACTAATGCACTGAGATCTATCGAACAGCAATGCACCATTATTAGTGAGATAAAGAAAGTACTTAACGAAAATGGCTTCGGTAGTTTATTTATCAACGCCAGAACCGATACCTTCTTTGTTAGTGATCGCCCTTTTCAAGCAACATTAGAACGCGCAAAAGCCTATCAAAATGCTGGTGCAGATGGTCTATTTGTACCTGGCCTTACAAACATAGAGCAAATAACCAGCTTAACAAACGCGATAGATATGCCACTAAATGTGATGGCAATGAGCAATTTTAACTCAGCAAAAGCGGCTTTCGCTGGTGGCGCTAAACGTTTTTCATTGGGTAATTCGCTCTATGATCTAGTGGTTAATACAATTAAAAGCACCTTAATTCAGCTCGAAAGTTAACTTGGTAAACAAAAAAATCAGATCAAAACAGCTTTTAAGATCGAGTTTGGCTAAAAATGTTATCCACATTTGGGATATTTTTAGATCTGAAAGCTGATTTGATCATAAAAAATCGCTGATATTTGAGCTCGCTGATGATCAACAGCCATTTTTTATAATTAATTTTCTTAAAAACGGCCTTTATATGTGCTGTTTTAAGTTTTTTTCGATCTATTTTATTGATCACAATTTACAAACCGATCGTTATCAACAAGCGATCTATCCACAAAACGATCACACTCAGCACGACTTACAGATCTAACCAATCTTTCTCTTTGCGACGACTAAAGATCAATAACTTAGCAAAGTTATACAGTTTACAAAATCAAACTTGATCAGAACTTTCCCCAAAATTATTAACAGCTTGATCAAAGGGTTAAATTCGCTAAAAATTTAAAAAAACTATTAAAAACAGCAAATTGTAAAAACAAATAAGTTTAAGCACGTATTTTAACCATAAAAACTTATTCAGATCGTAATTCAACGCTTTACTCACATCCTAAGTTCGTTATCATGTGGCCACTTATTTCTATACATGATCAAACACATGCAATCAGTAAATATCATCGTTGGCAGCCAAATGGGATCGGCAGAGTACGTGGCAGAACAGCTCGCTGAAGCCCTTGAACAACAAGGGATCCAAGTTAAGCTGCATGAGCAGCCGGTATTTGATGATATTGATCAGCAAGACACAATCTGGTTGTTATGCACTTCAACTTATGGCGCCGGAGACTATCCAGATAATTTATTGCCATTTATTGAATCAGTTAACCAACAAGTTGATCTAAAAGAATTAAACTACAGTGTGATCGGTTTGGGTGACACCAGTTACGACACTTATAACTATGCTGCTCGTAACCTAGATGAGTTATTAGCAAGTAAAGGTGCAACACGGGTGGCAACGCGCTTAGAGCTTAATATTCTAGATGAAGAACTACCCGAGGACACAGCATTGGCTTGGTTGCCAAGCTGGATCGAAGCGGTGGGACTTAATTAAGCCGATCGATGATGATCGTGTTTTAAAAGTTATCAACAATTTACTGATAATTTAGATCGAATTGTGGATAAACACTGATCTAACTGCGATTTTAAGGTAGTTTATCCCTTGGATAAGATCCACTCGATATTGCCCTGTGTATAAATAGCCCTTTTGATCAAAGCTTGTTCCCCGTAAGATCCGATCATATTAACACCTTTAGATCTGCGTTAAGATCATGTTTTAAATAGTAAAGCAAACATTATCAACAGATCTAGCCGTTACTAGTAGTAAAAATAATAAAAGATCTCTTTAAAAGATCCTTTATATTATTAGAGATCACCCACTTAGATCTTGAGTACTGTTTAATCATTTATCTTCTCTAAATTTCTAGGTAGAATACGCTCCCTTTACAAAGTTTTGCTGGTCGATTAAGTAGGATCCCATAAATGATTTTTCACGAACGTTTTGATGTTATTGTTGTAGGTGGTGGACATGCAGGTACTGAAGCTGCATTAGCATCTGCTCGCATGGGCATGAATACCCTATTGCTAACTCATAATATGGATACCCTTGGTCAAATGTCTTGTAACCCGGCAATTGGCGGTATTGGTAAAGGCCATTTAGTAAAAGAGATCGATGCTCTAGGTGGTGCTATGGCACAAGCAATCGATAAAGGCGGTATTCAATTTCGTACTTTAAACTCATCTAAAGGCCCTGCTGTTCGTGCTACACGTGCGCAAGCTGACCGTGCTTTGTATAAAGCCGCTATCCAACACACTTTACAACATCAAGAAAATTTAAAGATCTTCCAGCAATCATGTGACGATCTGATTGTTGAAGGCGATCGTGTAATGGGTGTGGTAACACAAATGGGTCTTCGTTTTAGTGCCCCATCAGTTGTACTTACTGTAGGTACTTTCTTAGGTGGTCAGATCCATATTGGTTTAGAGAATTTCAAAGGGGGTCGTGCTGGTGATCCACCTTCAATTGCACTTGCAGAGCGCTTACGTGAACTACCATTTCGTGTTGACCGCTTAAAAACAGGCACGCCTCCTCGTATCGATGCACGCACTGTTGATTTTAGCAAGATGCAAGAACAGCCAGGTGATACTCCAACGCCGGTATTCTCGTTTATGGGTAAACAGTCAGATCACCCACAGCAGATCCCGTGCTACATTACCTATACAAATGAAAAAACTCATGATGTGATCCGCAACAACCTACATCGTTCACCTATGTATTCAGGTGTTATTGAAGGTATTGGTCCTCGTTACTGCCCTTCAATTGAAGATAAGATCGTACGTTTTGCTGATAAAGACAAACATCAAATCTTTGTTGAACCAGAAGGTTTAACATCATACGAATTATATCCAAATGGTATCTCTACGAGTTTACCGTTTGATGTACAACTTGAAATTGTGCAATCAATCACTGGTTTTGAAAATGCACATATTTGTCGTCCTGGTTACGCAATTGAATATGATTTCTTTGATCCGCGCGACTTAAAACAGTCATTAGAAACTAAGTTTATTAATGGTTTATTCTTCGCAGGCCAAATCAATGGTACAACGGGTTATGAAGAAGCTGGCGCGCAAGGCTTAATTGCTGGTATGAACGCGGCATTACAAGTACAAGGAAAAGAGTCTTGGACACCACGCCGTGATGAAGCATACACAGGCGTACTAATTGATGACCTAGCAACATTAGGTACTAAAGAACCGTACCGTATGTTTACTAGCCGTGCTGAATACCGTTTATTACTTCGTGAAGACAATGCTGATATTCGTTTAACTGCAAAAGGTCGTGAACTTGGTTTAGTTGATGATGCTCGTTGGGCTGCCTTTAACGAAAAAATGGAAATCATCGAAAAAGAAACTCAACGTTTAAAAGAAACGTGGATCCACAAAGATCACGTTGCTGTCGATCAAGTAAATGCGTTATTAAAAACGCCACTGACTCGTGAAGCGAGCCTTGAAGATCTGATCCGCCGTCCTGAAATTCGTTATACCGATTTAATGGAGATCGATGGCTTAGGTTCTGAGTTTGATAACCAAGCTGCACTTGAGCAAGTTGAAATTCATACTAAATACGCAGGTTACATTGCTCGCCAACAAGACGAGATCAATAAGCAATTGCGTCATGAACAAACTGTATTACCAAAAGACTTTGATTATTCAACTGTTTCTGGTTTATCAAATGAGGTTATTGCGAAGCTTACTGATAGTCGTCCAGATACAATTGGCCAAGCATCGCGTATTTCAGGTATCACCCCTGCTGCTATTTCGCTATTATTAGTCTATCTGAAAAAGCAAGGCTTACTGCGCAAGACTGCGTAGTTGGTGAGGAATACAGTGTTACAACAACAATTAACTTCACTGTTAGCGCAAACTGAAATTGCGCTAACAGAAAAACAGCAACAACAACTTGTGCAATATGTTGAATTATTAGACAAGTGGAACAAAGCGTATAATTTAACCTCTGTTCGTTTACCTGAAGAGATGATGGTTAAGCATATTATGGATAGCTTAGTTGTTGCACCACACCTTAAAGGCAAACATTACATCGATGTTGGTACGGGTCCTGGTTTACCGGGTATCGTATTAGCCATCGCCCTACCTGATACGCAATTTATTTTGTTAGATAGTTTAGGTAAGCGCGTACGCTTTTTGATGCAGGTAAAACATGCACTTGGCCTTGAAAATGTAACCCCAGTGCAGTCTAGAGTTGAAGAATATCAACCAAGTGTTAAATTAGATGGTGTATTAAGTCGTGCATTCGCCTCTTTACAAGATATGGTTGACTGGTGTGCGCACTTGATTGATCATTCAGGCAAATTTATCGCTTTAAAAGGCGTATTTCCGAGCGAAGAACTAGACTCATTACCTAAAGGTATTAAGTTTGACGAAAAAATCAGCTTGGAAGTACCTGAGTTAGATGCGCAAAGACATCTAATCATTCTATCTAAAGACTAGGGATCAGAGCACTGTGGCAAAAGTCATCGCATTAGCAAACCAAAAAGGTGGTGTTGGTAAAACAACCACCGCTGTGAATCTCGCGGCATCGATGGCCGCGACGAAGCGTAAAGTGTTATTAATCGATCTTGATCCGCAAGGTAACGCAACCATGGGGAGCGGTGTCGATAAATATGGTGATGTTGCGACTATTTACGATTTATTGATTGAAGAGACACCAATCGAAGAAGTCATCAATAAGGAAACCTCTGGTGAGTACCACTTAATTGCTGCTAATGGTGATGTGACTGCCGCTGAAGTTAAATTAATGGAATTGTTTGCTCGCGAAGTACGTTTACGTAATGCGTTAGAAAAAATTCAAGATCAATACGACTTCATTTTTATTGACTGCCCGCCTTCACTAAATATGCTGACTGTTAATGCAATGGCTGCCGCAGATTCAATTTTAGTTCCAATGCAATGTGAGTACTATGCCCTTGAAGGTTTAACGGCGTTAATGGATACCATTACGCAACTTTCTAAGTTAGTAAATCCAGCGTTAACAATTGAAGGGATTTTGCGCACCATGTATGATCCGCGCAATCGCCTTGCAAATGACGTATCTGAACAACTAAAACAACATTTTGGCGATAAAGTATATCGTACCGTTATCCCACGTAATGTCCGTTTAGCAGAAGCGCCGAGCTTTGGTGCCCCTGCCATGTATTATGACCGTGCATCAAGTGGCGCTAAAGCATACTTAGCCCTAGCCGGCGAAATGTTACGTAGAAAAGAGAAAACATCTTCAGCAGTAGCCTAACTTCGAGGTAAAAAAATAACATGTCTGCTAAAAAACGCGGTTTAGGCCGAGGACTCGACGCTTTATTAAGTTCATCAAAACCAGCCCAAAGTGCAAATAATCAGCAACAAGCGACAACCACACCAGAGCAAGTCTCTGAGGTAGTTGCTGAGCAAAAAAATGGTGAACTGCAAAAGCTAGCGATAGAGTTTTTACAATCGGGTAAATATCAACCACGTAAAGACATGTCTGAAGAAGCACTTGAAGAGTTAGCCAGCTCAATTCGTGCCCAAGGTATTATTCAGCCAATCGTTGTGCGCCAAATTGGTGCAGATAAATACGAAATTATTGCAGGTGAGCGTCGTTGGCGTGCTGCACAATTAGCAAAATTAGACACCGTACCGTGTATCATCAAGGATGTACCCGATGAAGCTGCGGTAGCTATTGCACTTATTGAAAATATTCAACGTGAAGACTTAAATGCGATGGAAGAAGCGATTGCATTAAATCGTTTGCTAAATGAGTTTGAACTTACCCATCAACAGGTCGCCGAAGCGGTTGGCAAGTCTCGTACAACAGTAACAAATTTGCTTCGCTTAAATAATTTAAATGAAGATGTAAAAATATTGTTAGAACATGGTGATATTGAAATGGGCCATGCACGCTGTTTATTAGGCCTTGAAGGTGAAGCGCAATCAGATGCAGCACGACTAGCAGTAGCTAAAGCGTTAACTGTTCGCGAAACCGAAAAGCTAGTGCGTTCTATTTTAGAACCAGCGCCAAAAAAAGAAGTGCAAGAAAAAGATCCTGATGTCAAACAGTTAGAACAAAAACTTGCTGAAAATTTAGGCGCAAAAGTAGAAATAAACTACAATAAAAAAGGCAAGGGAAAGCTGGTTATTTCGTATACAACACTTGATGAGCTAGATGGCATTTTAAGCCGTATAAATTAAGACTATTCCCGTCATTAATTAATAACATGTCCAAAAAGAGACATTTGTGGTGTTTTTGCACTACAAAGGGTCGACTCAAGTTGCAAAACTGGTAGGAATCAGTATAATTTCGCCAGTTTTCATACCCTGACAATTTGAACGTTTACAAGGTTAATAAAACGTGACTAATAAGTTAGCAAAGCCTTATAGGCTTGCCGCATTTAAATTAATTTGTCTTCAGGGTATCGTAGCGCTCATCGCTGCAGTAGTTGTTTTTATAGGTTGGGGAGTCAATGCCGGCCAGTCAGCAGTTGCTGGCGGGGCTGTAGCAATACTCCCTAATTTTGTATTTGCCGTCTATGCATTCAGATATGTGGGTGCAAGTCGAGTAAATCAAGTGTATGCCTCGCTAAAGCGCGGCAACGGATTAAAATTTATGCTGACAATCGTGTTGTTCGCACTGATACTGAAGTCTTACACGGTCATTTTGTTACCGTTTTTCTGTGTTTATGTATTGGTGTTATTTTGCGGATTGTTTGCGCCCGTTTTTTTTAATCATTAACTTTTGGGATATAACATGGCTGCAGAAGAAGTAACTCTATCAAGCCATATTCAGCACCACTTAACTAACGCTAAGATGTGCTCGACCGATGCTGGTCTTGCCTTCAACAAAGCGTGTGCAGACAGTGGTTTCTGGACATGGAATATAGATACCCTCGCATGGTCAATCGGTTTAGGTCTTGTATTTTTATGGATCTTCCGTAGTGCCGCTAAAAAAGCAAATACCGGTGTACCTGGTAAATTTCAGTGTTTCATTGAAATGATCGTTGAGTTCGTTGGCGACAACGTACGCGATACTTACCACGGTAAAAGTGCCCTAATCGCTCCATTAGCTCTAACGATTTTCGTTTGGGTGTTCTTAATGAACTTAATGGACTTAATTCCGGTTGATTTCCTACCTGCATTCGCTGGCTTCGTTGGTGAACAAGCATTTGGTATGGATTCTCACGACGTTTACATGAAGATTGTACCAACAACAGACATCAACATGACTGCTGCACTTGCTATTGGTGTATTCATTCTGATGATCGGTTACGCAATCAAAATTAAAGGGATTGGCGGTTTCTTAGCAGAACTTACGCTTCACCCATTTAGCTCAAATAACAAGCTAGCGATGGTGTTTTTAATCCCGTGTAACTTATTACTAGAAACAATCGCTTTAGTAGCTAAGCCGTTCTCGTTAGCGCTGCGTTTATTCGGTAACTTATATGCTGGTGAGTTGATTTTCATCTTGATCGGCGCAGTTGGTTTAATGCAACTACCGTTGCACTTTATTTGGGCTGTATTCCACATCTTAGTAATCGTACTGCAAGCATTCGTATTCATGATGCTAACAATCGTTTACCTAAGCATGGCAAGCTCAGATAATCACTAATTTTATACACTTTTAAATTTTAACTTTAATTTACAATTGAAACTTTGGAGAAAAAAATGGAACTAGTATTAGGTCTTAAGTATATCGCTGTTGCTCTACTTATCGGCTTCGGTGCAATCGGTACTGCTATCGGCTTCGGTAACATGGGTGGTAAATTCCTAGAAGCTTGTGCTCGTCAACCTGAACTTGCACCTTCATTACAAGTTAAGATGTTCATCCTTGCTGGTCTAATCGATGCTGTAGCTATGATCGGTGTTGGTATCGCAATGGTATTGTTGTTCGTACTTTAATATTATTTTTTGAACAGCTTACTATTTTAAGGAGGAGCGGTCGTGAACTTAACAGCCACTCTTATCGGTGAATTAATTGCATTTACGGTTTTCGTACTTTTCTGTATGAAATACGTATGGCCACCACTAAATGGTGCAATTGAAGCTCGCCAGAAGAAAATCGAAGATGGTTTAGCTGCCTCTGATAGAGCCGAAAAAGACTTAGAACTTGCGCAAAAGAAAGCTGCTGAGCAGCTTAAAGAGGCAAAAGCTCAAGCGGCTGATATCATTGAACAAGCTAAAAAGCGTGCCACGCTTATCGTTGACGAAGAAACTGTTCGTGGTCAACAAGAGCGTGAAAAAATTATTGCTCAAGGGCACTCTGAAATCGAAGCAGAGCGTAACCGTGTAACAGAAGAACTACGTAAACAAGTAGCGACGCTGGCCGTGGTTGGTGCTGAGAAGATTTTAGAGCGCGAAATCAATCAAGCCGCACACAGTGACATCGTTGAAAAACTTGTCGCTGAGCTGTAATTAGGAGGGTATGAGCATGTCTGAATTGGCTACTATCGCTCGCCCATACGCTAAAGCGGCTTTTGAACTTGCCGTTGAAAAAGGCACTGTTGAAAGTTGGAACGACATGCTGTTCTTTGCTGGCCAAGTTGCCAGCAATGAGCAAGCCGCTGCCGCGCTAGCTGGATTGCCTACTGCTACTGAAAAAGCAGATCTGTTTATCAAGATCTGTGCAGAGCAGCTCAACGAACAAGGTCAGAACCTAATCAAGGTGATGGCTGAAAATGGACGTTTAGTTGCACTGCCAGCTGTTGCAGAGTTATTCGCTGAATTAAAAGCGGACTACGACAAAGAAATCGACGTTGATGTGGTTTCTGCAACACCGCTTGCTGCTGAGCAGCAAGTATCATTGGTAGCGGCACTTGAAAAACGTTTCGCACGCAAAGTTAAGCTGAATTGTAGTGAAGATACTACAGTGGTTGGCGGCCTTATTATCAAGGCGGGTGACACTGTAATCGACGGCTCAGTACGTGGCAAATTAGCCCGCTTAGCTACATCACTACAATCGTAATTGGGAAAAAGAGCATGCAACTTAATTCCACTGAAATTTCAGATCTGATCAAACAACGTATTGAGCAGTTCGAAGTTGTAAGTGAAGCTCGTAACGAAGGTACTATCGTATCTGTTACTGACGGTATCATCCGCATCCACGGTCTTGCTGACTGTATGCAAGGTGAAATGATCGAGCTTCCTGGCAACCGTTATGCTATCGCACTAAACCTTGAGCGTGACTCAGTAGGTGCAGTAGTAATGGGTCCTTACGCTGACCTTAAAGAAGGCGTAAAAGTTAAATCAACTGGTCGTATCCTAGAGGTTCCTGTTGGTCGTGGTCTACTTGGTCGTGTTGTTAACACACTAGGTGCACCTATCGATGGTAAAGGCGCTTTAGATAACGACGGTTTTGAACCTGTTGAGAAAATCGCACCAGGCGTTATCGAACGTCAATCAGTAGATGAGCCAGTACAAACTGGTTATAAATCTATCGATGCGATGATCCCAGTAGGTCGTGGTCAACGTGAGCTTGTGATCGGTGACCGCCAAACTGGTAAAACTGCATTAGCAATCGATGCTATCATCAACCAAAAAGGTACAGGCGTTAAGTGTGTGTACGTTGCAGTTGGTCAAAAAGCATCTACTATCGCTAACGTAGTACGTAAATTAGAAGAGCACGGTGCATTAGAAAACACTATCGTTGTTGTTGCATCTGCTTCTGAATCTGCGGCACTTCAGTACTTAGCACCATTCTCTGGTTGTACTATGGGTGAATACTTCCGTGACCGTGGTGAAGACGCGCTAATCGTATATGATGATTTATCTAAGCAAGCTGTTGCTTACCGTCAAATCTCATTACTACTTAAGCGTCCACCAGGTCGTGAAGCATACCCAGGTGACGTATTCTACCTTCACTCACGTCTTCTAGAGCGTGCATCACGTGTAAACGCTGATTACGTTGAGAAGTTCACTAACGGTGAAGTGAAAGGTAAAACAGGTTCATTGACGGCATTGCCAATCATTGAAACTCAAGGCGGCGACGTTTCTGCGTTCGTACCGACAAACGTTATCTCTATCACCGATGGTCAGATCTTCTTAGAAACTGACTTATTCAACTCAGGTATCCGTCCAGCTGTTAACGCTGGTATCTCGGTATCTCGTGTTGGTGGTGCAGCGCAAACTAAAATCGTTAAGAAACTAGGTGGTGGTATCCGTCTAGCGTTAGCTCAGTACCGTGAATTAGCTGCGTTCTCGCAGTTCGCGTCTGACCTTGACGATGCAACACGTGCTCAATTAGAGCATGGTGAGCGCGTAACAGAGTTAATGAAGCAGAAACAGTACGCACCAATGTCTGTTGCTGAAATGTCTCTGTCGCTATTTGCTGCTGAAAAAGGCTACCTAAAAGACATCGAAATCGCGAAAATCATGGATTTCGAAGCTGGCCTAATTTCTTATGCAAACAGCACATACGCAGAGCTAATGGCTCAAATCAATGAAACTGGTAACTACAACGCTGAGATTGAAGCTCAACTTAAAGAACTTCTAGAGAAGTTCAAGTCGACGCAAACTTGGTAATTTAGTTATGAATGGTGAGCTTTAGGCAACTAAAGCCCACCAGATTCGGAGAGAGAGTCATGGCCAGCGGAAAAGAGATTAAAAGCAAGATCGGGAGTATCAAGAATACTCAAAAGATCACCAGCGCAATGGAAATGGTTGCTGCGTCTAAAATGAAAAAAGCGCAGGAACGTGTGGCGTCAAGCCGTCCATACGCTGAAAACTTACGCCAAGTGATTGGTCGTGTTGCTCAAGCAAATCTTGATTTTACTCACCCTTTCTTAGAAGAGCGTGAAGTAAAACGAGTTGGTTATATTGTTATCTCTACTGACCGTGGTCTATGTGGTGGCTTGAACTCAAACGAGTTCAAAAAAGTTGCCCTAGATGTTAAAGCGTGGAAAGAAAAAGGCGTTGAAGCTGAATTTACTACTTTAGGTAGCAAAGCAGCTGGCTTTTTCCAACGTTTTGGCGGTAAGTTAGTCGCTAAAAAAGCGAACTTAGGAGATACACCTTCACTACAAGACGTTATTGGTCCTGTAAAGACAATGCTAGATGCATACTCTGAAGGTAAAATTGACCGCTTATACGTAGTATTTAACAAGTTCGTTAATACTATGAAGCAAGAGCCAACAATCGATCAGTTACTCCCTTTGCCAAAAGCTGAAGAAGAAGTATCTCAACATTCTTGGGATTACTTATATGAGCCAAACCCAGATGCGATTTTAGAAGCTCTGTTAGTACGCTTTATTGAGTCTCAAGTATACCAAGGTGTAGTTGAGAACGCTGCCTCTGAACAGGCTGCCCGTATGGTTGCAATGAAAGCTGCAACTGATAACGCAGGCGACCTTATGGATGAGTTACAGCTTGTTTATAACAAGGCTCGTCAAGCTGCAATCACACAAGAAATTAGTGAGATTGTTGGCGGTTCGGCAGCAGTTTAACGCTTCGGCAAAGTTTAATGAGAGGAATAGACATGAGTTTAGGTAAGGTCGTCCAAATTATCGGCGCCGTTGTGGATATCGAATTTCCACAAGACAACGTGCCAGCCGTATATGACGCACTAAAAGTAACAGATGGCGACTTAGCGGGTTTAACTTTAGAAGTTCAACAACAGCTAGGTGGCGGTGTGGTACGTGGTATCGCACTTGGTACTACTGACGGTTTACGTCGTGGTACTTCAGTAGAAGGTACAGGTCAGCCAATCCACGTTCCAGTAGGTACGAAGACACTAGGTCGTATCATGGACGTTTTAGGTAACCCTATTGATGAAGCTGGTCCAATTGGTGAAGAAGAGCGTATGTCTATTCACCGTGCAGCACCTTCTTACGAAGAACAATCAAGTTCAGTAGAACTTTTAGAGACTGGTATCAAGGTAATCGACCTTGTATGTCCATTCGCTAAAGGTGGTAAAGTTGGTCTATTCGGTGGTGCCGGTGTTGGTAAAACCGTAAACATGATGGAACTTATCCGTAACATCGCAATCGAGCACAGCGGTTACTCAGTATTCGCAGGTGTTGGTGAGCGTACTCGTGAGGGTAATGACTTCTACCATGAGATGAACGACTCAAACGTACTAGACAAAGTATCTCTAGTATACGGTCAAATGAATGAGCCACCGGGTAACCGTTTACGCGTAGCGTTAACAGGTCTTACTATGGCTGAGAAGTTCCGTGACGAAGGTCGTGACGTACTTTTCTTCGTTGATAACATCTACCGTTATACTCTAGCGGGTACAGAGGTATCAGCACTTCTAGGTCGTATGCCTTCAGCAGTAGGTTACCAACCAACTCTTGCTGAAGAAATGGGTGTACTTCAAGAGCGTATCGCATCTACTAAGACGGGTTCAATCACTTCAATCCAAGCGGTATACGTACCTGCGGATGACTTAACTGACCCATCTCCAGCAACAACGTTTGCTCACTTAGATGCAACAGTAGTACTTTCTCGTGATATCGCTTCACTTGGTATCTACCCTGCGGTAGACCCACTTGATTCATCTTCACGTCAACTTGACCCACTAGTAATCGGTCAAGAGCACTATGATACAGCGCGTGGCGTTCAAACAGTTCTTCAACGTTATAAAGAACTTAAAGACATCATCGCAATCCTAGGTATGGACGAGCTTTCTGACGAAGATAAGCAAGTTGTATCTCGTGCACGTAAAATCCAGCGTTTCCTATCTCAGCCGTTCTTCGTTGCTGAGGTATTCACAGGCGCGCCTGGTAAATACGTGTCACTTAAAGACACAATTGCTGGCTTCAAAGGTATCTTAAACGGTGAGTTTGATGATATGCCAGAGCAAGCGTTCTACATGGTTGGCTCTATTGAAGAAGCTCAAGAAAAAGCCAAAAGCATGTAATTAGGAGGGTAGTATGGCGGCTATGACTGTACATCTTGACGTAGTAAGCGCAGAAGAGAGCTTGTTCTCTGGTCTGGTTGAATCGATTCAAGTGAGTGGTAGTGAAGGTGACCTTGGTGTTAACTATGGCCACGCTCCATTATTAACTGCCCTAAAACCTGGTATGGTACGTTTAGTTAAGCAATTTGGTCACGAAGACGTGATGTATATTGCTGGCGGCACGCTAGAAGTTCAACCGGATCGCATCACAATTCTTGCAGATACTGCAGTACGTGGTGAAGATCTAGATGAACAAGCGGCTGAAAAAGCGAAACGTGATGCTGAAGAGCAAATGGCGAACACGTCAGCTGCTGAGTTAGATTACCAACAAGCTGCAGTACAGCTTGCTGAAGCAATCGCTCAACTTCGCGTAATTCAACAATTACGCAAAAAGTAAGCCTACTCGGTTTTCGAAAAGCCCACTTAACGTGGGCTTTTTTGTGCCTGAAATGTGATGCTTTGCACCCTATTCTATTTTTATACTTATATCCTTCATCAAAGCTCGCTACAATAGTGTGAATTAATAGTGAATAGCTGTTTCATTCAAGGTTCAGTCCTACACATTAGGATTGCGTATTTACACATGATGTGACTTACATAACTTTGTTTGTTTTTTCAGATCTCACAACATCATGCACACCTAAAACAAAGAAAGAAGGATATTGTTTTAATGTCTCTGACTACTGTAATTCTAGCAGCGGGTAAAGGTACCCGAATGCGCTCTGCTCTACCAAAGGTACTTCACAAAGTTGCGGGTAAACCTATGGTGCAGCACGTTATTGATAATGCCACTGCACTTGGTGCTCGCGAAACAAACCTTGTTTATGGTCATGGTCGTGAACAGCTACAAGCTGCCCTGTCGCACAATCAAGTAAATTGGGTATTACAAGAAGAGCAACTTGGTACCGGCCATGCAGTCGCTGTTGCCAAAGAACATATTGCCAATGACGATACCGTATTGATTCTCTACGGTGATGTGCCACTAACAAAACGCGCCACTTTAGAAAAGCTACTTGCTGTGACACCTAAAAAAGGCCTAGCTGTATTAACCGTGACTTTAGATGACCCATCAGGTTATGGTCGTATGCTTCGTGAAAATGGCAAGCTGGTAGGTATCATTGAGCAAAAAGATGCCTCACCTGAGCAACTTGAAATTAAAGAAATCAACACCGGCATTATGGCTGCTAATGGTGAGTTACTAAAACGTTGGTTAGGTAACTTATCTAACAACAATGCCCAAGGTGAGTACTACCTGACAGATATCGTTGCGATGGCACACAGTGAAGGTGTTGAAATCACCTCGGCACAGCCTGAGCATCCGATGGAAGTTGAAGGCGCTAATAATCGCGTACAACTTTCAGCTCTTGAACGTGCATATCAAGCATGGCAAGCAGAAGAGTTAATGCTAAACGGCGCAACACTTGCTGATCCGGCTCGTATCGATGTACGTGGTGAAGTAACGACTGGTGAAGATGTACTAATCGACGTTAATGTTATCTTCGAAGGCAAAGTAACAATCGGCAATAATGTTCAGATTGGTCCTAACTGCGTACTTAAAGACTGTACTATTGGCGATAACGTTGTTATCAAAGCTAACTCACTTGTTGAAGAAGCCAGTGTTGCGGCTAAATGTACTTTAGGGCCTTACGCTCGTCTTCGCCCTGGTGCGATTATGGAAGAAGACTCGCATATCGGTAACTTCGTTGAGATGAAAAAAACTCGCTTAGGTAAAGGTTCAAAAGCAAATCATCTAACCTACTTAGGCGACACTGAAGTTGGTGAAAAAGTAAATATTGGCGCAGGGACTATTACCTGTAACTATGATGGCGTAAATAAATCAAAAACCATTATCGGTGATAACGCCTTTATCGGTTCAAACTCATCACTAGTCGCACCTGTAAATATTGGCTCAATGGCAACGATTGGCGCTGGTTCTGTTATCACTAATACAGTTGAAGACGAACAGCTTGCAGTCGCTCGTGGTAAACAACGTAATTTAACTGGTTGGAAACGTCCAACTAAAAAATAGTGAGCTACCCTACTAATTTTATATAGAAAGCGAGTTTATACTCGCTTTTTTTATGGCTCAATTTAGTGCTCATCAAAGTGCCATATAGTTGTAATGCCTGCGTGTTGTAATTGCGTTAATACAATACGAAGGAAAATAATAATGTTAAAAAGATCAATTATTGCGCTATCACTTTTAACCATTCTTACAGGTTGCTCATTAGACGGTGACGACGGCAAAGATGGTATGCAAGGTGAGCAAGGTCCTGCAGGGCAAGATGGAGCGAGTGGTGAAGACGCAAATTCAGCGTTAAGTATAAATCTTATCGGCCGTGCGGTGCTCAACGCAGAAAGCCCAGAAGGTGCAGCAGAGATTGTTGCCTATCAACCATCAAAAAAAAGAATTTTCGCTATTAATAGTTCGGGTGATTCGGCCGTTGTGAATATCATAAAAGCCAATAGTTTTGACCGTGCAGCTTTAGTTAAAGATAACGAAGGAGTAATAAACGGCACTAACTTAGATTCAGACATTACCCTTGCACTTAATGAGCACACTGCAGGCGATGCAAACAGTATCGCTATTGATATTAATAATGAACTTTTAGCTGTAGCAATGGCAGCTAGTAATACGGGTGATAAAGGATTAATCGCATTTTATGATATTAGTGGCGAAGAGCCTCAGTTTATTAAGAATGTTACTGTAGGTGCCCTACCCGATATGGTTACCTTTAGCCATGATGGTAATAAAGTACTTGTTGCTAATGAAGGTGAACCTAATGGGGATTACAGTATTGACCCTGAAGGCTCAATTAGCATCATAAACATCAATGATGGTGTGATTGCTGATACCGCGATTAGCATCACCTTTTCTGCCTACAACGATAAACAAGCAGAGCTTGAAGAGCGAGGGATTATATTTGCTAATCCGGCTGGCCGTACAATCAACGGTAATTTAATTAATACAACCGTAGCTATGGATTTAGAGCCTGAATACATCAGTATTTCTAAAGACAATAAGTTTGCCTACGTGTCACTACAAGAAAATAACGCCCTTGCTATCGTCAATCTTGAAGATAATAGTCTAGAGCTTAAAGGCTTAGGTT
>NZ_SRRY01000001.1:0-225000 GCF_004792295.1 Pseudoalteromonas sp. MEBiC 03607 | reverse complement strand
CAAGCATGGCGTTGGTTGTCCATGTGAAAGTGAGTAGGTTGGTGACTTAGGAAAATCCGGGTTGCTAAGACTGAGACACGAGACGAGCACCTAAGGGTGTGAAGTTGTTGATGCCATACTTCCAGGAAAAGCCTCTAAGCTTCAGATTATACCGAATCGTACCCCAAACCGACACAGGTGGTCAGGTAGAGAATACTAAGGCGCTTGAGAGAACTCGGGTGAAGGAACTAGGCAAAATCGTACCGTAACTTCGGGAGAAGGTACGCTCCTATCTGTGATGAGACTTGCTCTCTAAGCGGACGGGAGCCGCAGTGACCAGGTGGCTGGGACTGTTTATTAAAAACACAGCACTGTGCAAAATCGCAAGATGACGTATACGGTGTGACACCTGCCCGGTGCCGGAAGGTTAATTGATGGGGTTAGTTTTCGGACGAAGCTCTTGATCGAAGCCCCGGTAAACGGCGGCCGTAACTATAACGGTCCTAAGGTAGCGAAATTCCTTGTCGGGTAAGTTCCGACCTGCACGAATGGTGTAACCATGGCCACGCTGTCTCCACCCGAGACTCAGTGAAATTGAAATCGCAGTGAAGATGCTGTGTACCCGCGGCTAGACGGAAAGACCCCGTGAACCTTTACTACAGCTTGGCACTGAACATTGACCCTACATGTGTAGGATAGGTGGGAGGCTTTGAAGCAGAGACGCTAGTCTTTGTGGAGCCGTCCTTGAAATACCACCCTTGTAGTGTTGATGTTCTAACGTTGGTCCCTTATCGGGATTACGGACAGTGCCTGGTGGGTAGTTTGACTGGGGCGGTCTCCTCCCAAAGAGTAACGGAGGAGCACGAAGGTTGGCTAAGTACGGTCGGACATCGTACGGTTAGTGTAATGGTAGAAGCCAGCTTAACTGCGAGACAGACACGTCGAGCAGGTACGAAAGTAGGTCATAGTGATCCGGTGGTTCTGAATGGAAGGGCCATCGCTCAACGGATAAAAGGTACTCCGGGGATAACAGGCTGATACCGCCCAAGAGTTCATATCGACGGCGGTGTTTGGCACCTCGATGTCGGCTCATCACATCCTGGGGCTGAAGTCGGTCCCAAGGGTATGGCTGTTCGCCATTTAAAGTGGTACGCGAGCTGGGTTTAGAACGTCGTGAGACAGTTCGGTCCCTATCTGCCGTGGGCGTTTGAGAATTGAGAGGGGTTGCTCCTAGTACGAGAGGACCGGAGTGAACGAACCGCTGGTGTTCGGGTTGTCATGCCAATGGCACTGCCCGGTAGCTACGTTCGGAACTGATAAGCGCTGAAAGCATCTAAGCGCGAAGCAGGCCTCGAGATGAGTTCTCACTAGACTTTTAAAGTCTCTGAAGGGCCGTTGAAGACTACAACGTTGATAGGCAGGGTGTGGAAGTGGTGCGAGCCATTAAGCTAACCTGTACTAATTACCCGTGAGGCTTAACCATACAACGCCAAACGCGTTTTATGACAGCGTAACGAACAGAAGTTAAGAAACTAAAGTAGACATTTACTTGATATCAGAATTCCGAATTTTAGTTAATTGCAAAAGCGATTAACGCCCCAAATTTGCTTGGTGACAATAGCGTTTTGGACCCACCTGACCCCATGCCGAACTCAGTAGTGAAACGAAACAGCGCCGATGATAGTGTGGCATTTGCCATGTGAAAGTAGGACATCGCCAGGCTCCAAATTAAAGAAAGCCCGATTCGAAAGAGTCGGGCTTTTTTGCGTCTGGAGCTGTCAGCCGTCAGACGTCAGACGTCAGTTGAAATGTGGGGTTGTCCTGTACAGAGTCATCCTCAGCAACAAAACCCCGTAGGAGGCACTTCAGTGCCGAATTCAGACCTTAACAAACACATTCACGGCTAAAGCCATTCCTACAAGTACAATTTGCTAGAACCTAGAACCTAGAACCTAGAACCTAGAACCTAGAACCTAGAACCTAGAACCTAGAACCTAGAACCTAGAACCTAGAGCCTAATTGCATAGGAAGACGCAGCACCAAACACCCACACCGAGCGGCTGATCGCTGACGGCTGAAAGCTGATAGCTCTGTGATGTGTTGGGTTTCGCTTCGCTCTACCCAACCTACGGCAGACTTCAAACGTAACTCATGATCCAAAAACAAAAACGCCAGCATATAGCTGGCGTTTTTAAATCTGAAGGTAAGCTTGATATTAAGCTTTTGGACCTGCTGATTTGATTGCTTCTGAAACATCGTATTTAGCGAAGTTTTCAGTGAAGTCTGAAGCTAGTTTGTTTGCGTATTCTGCGTACTTCTCTTTATCTTCCCATGTGTTGATTGGGTTAAGAAGTTGGCTGTCTACACCAGGTACTGCCACTGGCACATCTAGGTTAAGTACGTCGATGTGTTGAGTTTCTACGTCAGCTAGTTTACCAGATACAATTGCATCAACTACAGCACGTGTCGTTGGGATATCGAAACGTTGACCAGTACCATACGGGCCGCCTGTCCAGCCTGTGTTAACTAGGTATACTTTAGCGCCGAATTCACGTACACGCTTCATTAGAAGCTCTGCGTAAATGCCTGCAGGGCGTGGGAAGAACGGAGCACCGAAACATGTTGAGAATGTCGACTCGATGTCGCTAGTTGAACCGATTTCAGTTGAACCAACTTTCGCAGTGTAACCGCTAAGGAAGTGGTACGCTGCAGCTTCTTCAGTTAGTACTGAAACTGGAGGTAACACACCGCTCACGTCACATGTTAAGAATACAACGGCTTTTGGCTCGCCAGCTCGGTTTTCTACTTTACGTTTTTCAACGTGCTCTAGAGGGTAAGCTGCACGGCTGTTCTGTGTAAGGCTGGTATCATGGAAATCTGGTACACGGTTTTCGTCAAGTACCACGTTTTCTAAGATTGTACCGAAGCGAATTGCATTCCAAATAACTGGTTCGTTCTTTTGTGATAGGTCGATACATTTCGCGTAACAACCACCTTCGATATTAAATACGCTACCAGGTGCCCAACCGTGCTCGTCATCACCAATAAGGAAACGAGTAGGATCCGCTGATAATGTTGTTTTACCTGTACCAGATAAACCGAAGAATAAGGCTGTGTCGCCTGCTTCACCTACGTTTGCAGAACAGTGCATTGGTAATACACCTTTTGCAGGAAGTAGGAAGTTTTGAACAGAGAACATTGATTTCTTCATTTCGCCTGCGTAGCGCATACCAGCCAGTAACACTTTACGTTGTGCGAAGTTGATGATTACAGTGCCATCACTGTTAGTGCCATCGCGCTCTGGGTCACATACAAATGAAGGTACGTTCATGACCTGCCACTCTGGGAAGTCAGCAGTATTGTATGTTTGTGGTTCGATAAACATGTTTTTGGCAAAAATGTGATGCCATGCAGTTTCTGTTGTTACTACAACTGGTAAATAATGCTCAGGATCAGCGCCAACTTCTAGGTGAGAGATGAAGTGGTCGTTGCTTTTCACGTGTTGTTCTACACGTGCCCATAACGCGTCAAACTTGTCTGCATCGAATGGGCGGTTTACGTTGCCCCATTGGATTTCGTTTTCAGTGCTTGGCTCTTGAACAATAAAACGATCTTTTGGAGAGCGGCCAGTGCGTTCACCGGTTTTTGCAACAAAAGCACCATTAGCGGCTAGAGTCCCTTCGCCACGACGAATAGCGTGTTCGACAAGTTCAGCTGCAGTAAGATCAACAAAACTAGTAGCGTTTGCAGTCATGTTTATACCTAAATTGTGAGAGATTGAACGGGATAGCTCTGGGGTTCTTAGTTTTCCCTTTTGCTAAAAGAATAGTAACAGAAGGATTAGGGATATTCGAGTGTCTGAAGGGCTTAAAAAGGCATATATTTGGCAAAAAACATGAATAATTTCAATGATACCGGTGTCATAAAATGTCACTTTTTCATGACACCGGTATCATTAGTTTTTAAACTTTTTTTAATAAAAAAGCCGCACTCAGTGCGGCTTTTAATATAATAATATTATAGTTGCAGTTTTAATTGAAAATAGACTTTATTTCTTGTTCATCGAAAATGTAGTCTTTTAAGCAATAGTGGCAGCTAATTTTCACTTCACCATTTGCTTCTACATCTGCAAGTAATTCGTCTTGGCCCACATTAACGAGTGCTGCAATAGTTTTGTCTCTGCTGCAACCACAACGGAAATTGATTGCTTGTGGCTCGAATAACTGCGGGTTGTCTTCATGATATAGACGAGTCAGTACTGTGTTTGCATCTAAGTGTAATAATTCATCATCTTTGATGGTATTACTGATAGCTTCAAGGTGCGTAAAGTCTTCAACTGACTTTTCTTTATTTACAGGCAATACTTGTAAAAATAAGCCAGCAGCTTTTGCTGATTCTGCTGTAACCTCAGTTGCAAACCAAAGGCGTGTTTTTAACTGCTCTGATTGTTCAAAGTAGTTTTCAAGACATTTATCTAAGCTATCGTGCTCTAGTGGCACAATACCTTGGTAACGTTCGCCTTTTGTAGGTGTAATAGTAATAACCATGTAGCCATTACCAATTAGTTCTTTAATAGTGCTGCCTGTTACTTCACCCTGCAGGCGAGCGACACCACGCATATTTTGTTTATCGTCACCATTAATTACAGCGTATTTTACAGGGCCATCACCTTGTAGTTGTACGGCGATTTCACCTTCAAACTTTAATGTGGCAGTTAATAAGCATGTCGCAACGAGCAATTCACCTAACAGTGTTTGCACTGCAACAGGGTAATTATGGTTCGCGATCATTTCTTGATAAGTTTTGTCAATTTGTACGAGTTCACCACGTACATCAAGCTGATCAAATATATAACGATGAAGTAAATCTTGTTGCATGAGTTGCATTACCTAACTTGATTTCAGTTTTAACAGTTCACGTCTTTGCTTTTTATCTGGTTTACGCTCAGGATGTGGAGCAAAGAAGCTGTTGTTCTTACGGGCGATAGCATTTGCTTCGCGTTTCTCAATACTTGCTTGAGTTTCTTGGTATAAGGTTTGTGCAATGGGGGCGCCTTGACGTTTTTCAAGGATCTTTTCTATTATCACAACCTTTTCGTCGACTCCTTGCAGCAGTTTTACGACTGCACCCACTTCGACGATTTTGCTGGGTTTTGTTCGTTGTCCATTATAATGTACTTTGCCACCTTGCACCATGTCTCGTGCGACTGAACGAGTTTTGTAAAAGCGGGCAGCCCATAACCACTTATCAAGGCGCACGCTTAACTCATCTTTAGTATCTTTCGACTGCTGAGTGTTACCTTTTGACACAATTGTGCTCTTTTAAAGCTGCTAATATATAGACAAAATCTACCATGAAACTTAATAACAAAGAAATAGTCATAGCTATTCCTTACCTGCTTTGTTCTGCAAAATAACCTCGTTTACAAAGTTTAATATCGGTGTGCTTGTTGAATGAAAAATGAAAAGGTACTATAGGCCAGCTATCAAGCTGTAAATTAAAAAAAGAAATAGAGTATATGGAACAACACTTACAACAAGTTAGACAGTTTTTAAACGGCTTACCACACGCCAAGCTAAGTGCACTTGTAGTGCTGTTAGTTGTTGTTTATATTGCATTTTTATCTTCAAAGTTGTTTTGGCTAGTTTGGCCGGAGCCTGATACCAAAGCATTGCCAATCAATAGCGCCTATACCACTTCAAAACGAGTTGAAACCGTAAACTCGAGACAAATCATTGAGCAAAATTTATTCGGTAAAGCAGTAGCCGAAAGTAAAAATGATACAAAAAAACAGAATAAAGTTATTAACAATGCCCCTGAAACTCGCCTCAGTATAAATCTGACTGGCATTGTTGCGGTAAGTCAAAATGATCAAGCTGGTCTTGCAATAATTGAATCACAGGGTAAACAAGAAACTTATGTGGTTGATGATGCTGTTCAAGGCACTCGCGCAAAGCTAGCTCAGGTATTACCTGACCGTGTCATTTTAGATGTTAATGGCCGTTTCGAGACTCTAATGCTAGATGGACTCGACTTCACTAAAACAGTATCTATGCCAGTATTGGCAGAGCGTGAAGAGCCAGCTTTAATGGATGGTCCTCAGCTTGATGAAATTGAACAAATTAACGCGACAGAAGATGAAGAGGTAAAAGACGCTCTTATCGAGACCCGCGAAGAAGTATTAGACGATCCAGGGAAATTATTTGACTACATTCGTGTTTCTCAAGCGATGGTAGACGGTGAATTGGTGGGCTACCGCTTAAGCCCAGGAAAAGACCCTGCGCTATTTAAGCAAATGGGATTAATGAATAATGATTTAGCTATTGCAATAAATGGCTATCAATTAAACGATTTAAAACAGGCAATGTCAGCAATTAACGAATTACGAAATAGTACTGACGCCAGCATCACTATCGAACGCGATGGTGAGCAAATTGATGTGCAATTTAGCCTGCAATAACTAGCTTTGGAGTTTTTATAGAATGGTTCACGCGCTACACCTCAGAAAAATTAAGAAAGGGTTAGCAAAATATGCAGCGCTTTTTTTATTAACAGGATTATCGCTTTCAGTTTCTGCTGTTGAATATGCAGCAAACTTTAAGGGAACAGATATTAATGAATTCATTAATATCGTGGGTAAAAACCTAAATAAAACGGTGATTATTGACCCTAGTGTGCGCGGTAAAGTGAATGTGCGCAGCTACGAATTAATGGATGAAAAACTCTATTATCAGTTCTTCTTAAATGTACTCGAAGTATACGGTTATTCAGTTGTAGAAATGGATAACGGTATTATCAAGATTGAGAAAAGCTCAGACGCAAAAAAATCAAACGTCCCTTTGATCACTGAAGATAATCAAGCCAGTGGCGATATGATGGTGACGCGTGTTGTTAGAGTGAAGAATGTTAGTGTACAAGAATTAGGCCCACTCATTCGTCAGTTTAATGACCAAAAAGATGGTGGCCATGTTGCTAACTTTAATGCTGCAAACGTGATGATGTTGACAGGCCATGCTGCATCGGTGAACCGCTTAGTGGAAATTATACGCTCAGTTGACCAAGCGGGTGATAAACGCGTTGATATCGTAAAACTTAAATTTGCTACCGCAGACGATGTAGTGTCTGTCGTTGATAATATTTACAAAGATGGTGGCAAAGGCAGCATTCCAGAGTTTTTGATCCCTAAAGTTGTTGCTGATGGACGTACTAACAGTGTGATTGTCAGTGGTGAAGCACAAGCACGAACTCGTGCTGTTGATCTTATCAGTCGCTTAGATGGAGAGCTTGAAAACCAAGGTAATACCAAGGTTATCTATTTAAACTACGCAAAAGCTGAAGATCTTGTAAAAGTATTACAGGGTGTGAGTAAAACGCTAGCAGAAGATGCGCAAGGTGGTGCAACTAAGACTCGTACGCGCAACCAAAACGAAACAAGTATTGAAGCGCACCCAGATTCTAACTCGCTGGTTATTACTGCCCAGCCAGATACCATGCGCTCACTTGAACAAGTAATAGACCGTCTTGATGTACGCCGAGCGCAGGTACTTGTCGAGGCTATTATCGTTGAAGTGTTAGAAGCTGATGGTATCAATTTAGGCTTGCAGTGGATTTCAGAGCAAGGCGGGATGATGCAGTTCAACAATGGCACAACAGTGCCTGTTGGTTCGTTAGCTGTTGCAGCAGAGCAAGCACGTGATAAAACGGTACAAAAAACGATTACAGGCAGTGAGACAGGTAATACAACGCCATATGAAGAAACTGTAGAAGGTGATTTAGGTCCTTTAGGGCAATTGCTTGGTGGTATTAACGGACTCGCAATGGGTATCGTGAAAAATGACTGGGGTGCAATTATTCAAGCAGTATCTACAGATACTAACTCAAACATTCTTGCCACACCGTCTGTTACGACCATGGATAACGAAGAAGCGTCGATGATTGTTGGTCAAGAAGTACCTATTATCACAGGTTCACAAACAGGCTCAAATAACGCAAATCCATTCCAAACAGTTGAACGTCAAGAAGTGGGTGTAAAACTTAAAGTAACACCGCAAATTAATGACGGCTCTGCAGTACAGCTAACAATTGAACAAGAAGTATCAAGTGTTAGTGGCGCTACAGCAGTTGATATTTCAGTTAATAAGCGTGCTATTAAAACCACGGTTATGGCTGACGATGGTGGCATGGTTGTGCTAGGTGGCTTGATTGATGAAGATGTGCAGGAAAGTGTATCTAAAGTGCCGTTATTAGGAGATATTCCTGTACTTGGTCATTTATTCCGTTCAACAAGTACAAATAAACGCAAGCGTAACTTGATTGTATTTATTCGTCCTACCATTGTGCGCGATGGCATTAGCATGAATAAACTGAGCCACTCGAAATATAACTTTATCCGTGGCGAACAACATAAACAAAAAGAAGATGGTATTGATTTAATGCCGTTGACGGATGCACCAATCCTTCCTGAATGGAATGACGCTTTGGTATTACCGCCAACTTACGAAGAGTACCTAAAACAACAAAACGCGAATGAGCGCAACGATGACTAATGCAATTACCGAGATTAATGACGAGTTAGTCCATGACACGACAACTACTCATGATGAGCTTTTAACAAGTGATGATCTTGTTAGCTTGCCAACGAAGCGGTTGCCGTTCTCGTATGCACGTCGCACAGGCGTATTGCTAAGCAAAAATCAAGATAACTGGACTGTGTTTTATCGCGGTGAGTTAAACCTAGATGCCCTGCTTGAAGTACGTCGTATTGCCGGTCATGGTTTTTCGTTAGAGCAATTACCAGATGATAAATTTGAGCTATTGCTAGAGGCTTCGTACCAGCGTGATAGTTCTGAAACACAACAGATGATGGAAGATATTGGTAACGAGGTTGATTTATTCTCGTTGGCCGATGAATTGCCGCAAACTGAAGATCTCCTTGCTGGTGATGATGATGCACCAATCATCAAGCTAATCAACGCGATGCTGAGCGAAGCAATTAAAGAAGGTGCCTCGGATATTCATATCGAAACATTCGAGCAAGAACTTGTTATTCGCTTTAGGGTTGATGGCGTTTTAAAAGAAGTATTAAAACCTAATCGTAAACTCGCTTCATTGTTAGTGTCGCGAATTAAGGTTATGGCAAAACTCGATATCGCAGAGAAACGTATCCCGCAGGATGGGCGTATTAGTTTACGTATTGCTGGTCGTGCTGTTGATGTGCGTGTATCAACGATGCCATCAAGCTTTGGTGAGCGTGTCGTGCTGCGTCTACTTGATAAAAATAATGCTCGCTTGAATCTTGAAGATTTAGGGATGACTGAGCGTAATCGAGAGCTATTTGCTGATTTAATTAGTAAGCCGCACGGTATTATCTTAGTAACCGGTCCAACGGGTTCTGGTAAAAGTACCACCTTGTATGCGGGTATGAGTCAAATTAACTCACGCGATCGCAACATTCTTACGGTTGAAGATCCAATCGAGTACGAGATCCCAGGTATTGGTCAAACTCAGGTAAATACTAAAGTAGATATGACCTTTGCACGCGGTTTGCGTGCCATCCTTCGTCAAGACCCTGACGTAGTAATGGTTGGTGAGATCCGTGACCTTGAAACAGCACAAATAGGTGTTCAAGCGTCATTAACTGGTCACTTAGTAATGTCGACTCTGCACACTAATACGGCAGCCGGTGCAATCACACGTATGGAAGACATGGGTGTTGAGCCTTTCTTACTTTCTTCGTCCCTGCTTGGTGTATTGTCGCAACGCCTAGTGCGTACTTTATGTAATACTTGTAAAGAAGGTCACATTGCCGATGAACGTGAGTGCCAGCTATTGGGTGTAAACCCTGCTGAGCCACCAACAATTTACCGAGCTGTGGGTTGTGAAGAGTGTAACTTTAACGGTTATCGCGGTCGTACAGGTATTCATGAATTATTAGTTGTTGATGAAACTATTCGTGAAATGATCCACAGTGGTAAAGGTGAGCAAAGCGTTGAGAAATACATCCGCAAGCATAGCCCAAGTATTCGTCAGGATGGCTGTAGCCGTGTATTAGCTGGCCGTACAACCTTAGAAGAAGTCTTACGTGTAACACGTGAGGAAGGTTAACTATGGCAGCGTTTGAGTACCGAGCCTTAGATGGTAAAGGTAAAGAGAAAAAAGGCATTCTTGAGGCCGATACGGTAAAACAAATTCGCCAAACTTTGCGTGAACAAGGCCTAATGCCTTTAGAGGTTGTTGCTGCGGCAGAAGGCGAAAAACAAGTGAAAGGGGCTAAAAAGTCTCTCTTTAGTGGTTTTTTTAAGCCAAAGATCTCCACCTCAGATTTAGCTTTAATTACCCGTCAGCTTGCCACCTTGATTCAATCGGCTTTACCTGTGGAAGGGGCTGTAATGGCGGTCGCAGAGCAATGTGAGAAGCCACGCTTAAAGCGCATGTTGATGGCCGTACGCTCAAAAGTAGTTGAAGGCTATACGCTTGCCGATGGCATGAGTGAGTTTCCGCATGTGTTTGATGATTTATATCGCGCAATGGTGGCAGCGGGTGAAAAGTCAGGTCACTTAGATCAAGTTCTTAATCGTTTAGCTGATTACACGGAACAACGACAGCATATGCGTAGTCAAATAACACAAGCGATGGTGTATCCGACTATCCTTGTTGTATTTGCAATTGCTATCGTATCTGTGTTGCTCGGTACTGTAGTGCCTAAGATTTTAAAGACATTTGAAAAGTCTAAGCAAGTTTTACCTTGGACTACAGAATGGGTTATGGCGGCCAGTAACTTTGTACAAAATTACTGGTTTATTAGCTTGGTGGTCATAACTGCCATAGCGGTAGGCATAAAGCAGGCGCTGAAACGACCGCATATTCGCTATTGGTTTGATGAAAAAGTGTTGTATTTACCGGGTATTGGTAAAGTAGCCAGAGGTGTTAATACTGCCCGCTTTGCACGAACATTAAGTATTTTATCATCTAGTTCGGTGCCCTTACTTGAAGGAATGCGTATTTCAGGTGGGGTATTAGTGAACGAAAAAATGAAAAAATCGGTGCAAGATGCAGCAACGCGTGTCAGTGAGGGTGCTAGCCTTCGTGCTGCACTTCAGCAAACGAAGCTGTTTCCACCGATGATGCTACATATGATTGCCAGTGGTGAAAAATCAGGTGAATTGGAACAAATGCTAGAACGCGCGGCAAACAACCAAGATCGCGAGTTTGAAAGCATGGTTAATGTATCGTTAAAGCTCTTAGAGCCAGCGATGATAGCTTCAATGGCTGTTATTGTTTTGTTTATTGTAATGGCGATACTGCAACCAATTATGGCAATGAATAAAGCTGTAGGTCTTTAAATCAGGGAACGGTAGAGTAGCAGTTATTACTGTCGCTCTATAATAATTTATTGAAGTAAGTTAGAGGTATTTTTTGTGAACAAACAGTCAGGTTTCTCATTATTAGAAGTCATGGTGGTACTGGTTATCATCGGTATGATTATGTCAATTGTGGCGCCAAATATTATGGGGCAGCAAGAAGAAGCAGCAATCGACAAAGCACATCTAGATATTCAACAAATCGAAGATGCGTTAAGTCTCTATAAGCTTAAGAACAAAACGTATCCTACGACAGAGCAGGGGCTTGAAGCACTTGTTACTAAAACGAGTATTGAGCCTATTCCTAAGCGTTTTCCTGATGGTGGGTTTCTTGAAAAGCTACCAGAGGATCCATGGGGTAATCCATACCAGCTAATCAGCCCAGGAGAAATCGGTAAAGTTGATATTTTCTCGATGGGTCCGGATGGTGAAGCCGGCACTGATGATGATATCGGTAACTGGGATGAAGAAAAACAATAATGTATATGCTTAGCCATTTGCTCAATGTTATTACTGAACAAGGCTTACTGTTATGGTAAGCCTTGGTCGTTTGCATTTGGCTTCTCGGGCAGGCAGTGCCAAAGGGTTTAGCCTCATCGAAATTTTAATGGTGCTTGTGGTAATTGGCTTTGTTACCAAAATGGTCGCTTATAGTTTCGATGGGGGGGCAGAGGAAGAACTCGAAAAACAAGCGCTCAAAATACATACCGCGATTAATATGGCATCTGAGTTCGCCATTTTGAACCAAGTTGAGCTCGGTTTTCATATTGATAAAGAAACACTTGAATTTTTGGTTTTTGATGGTGAAAAATGGATAACTTTTGACCGTGAAAAACTATTTGCACCAATTAAAGTCGATGAACGGTTTAAGCTAACACTAAATCTTGATGATTTAGCATGGGCTGAACAAAACTTACTTGAGCAGTCTAACTGGCGCGAGTTAATGAGTGGCGGTGATGAAGATAGTTTACTTGAGTTACAAAAGCTGAAAATACCGCAAGTGCTTATACTCTCTTCAGGCGAAGTGAGTGCGTTTCAATTGGTTTATGAGCTTAAAGATGAGCGTGAGCCGCAATACTTTATTGAAGGCGAATTCATGGCCCCTGTTAAGCTTCGTAGGGAACCAGAATAATGATTAAATCAACAGGTTTCACGTTATTAGAAGTAATGGTTGCACTCGCTATTTGCGCAATGGCGGGCATTGCCGCTATGCAGGCGACTGGTGAGCACATTAATCATCTTTCGTCGATAGAAGAGCAAACATATGCATCATGGGTTGCTGAAAATGTCATGGTTGAGCAACGTGCCAAAGGTGAAAAGTGGGCAGGGAAGAACGGCACAAAAGGGACGCAGACACTCGCAGGTTTTGACTGGTATTGGCGACAAGATGTCGTGCCAACTGCTGACAAAAGTTTTGTTAAAGTGACTATTAATGTATTTGCAGATGAAAAGTTAGAATACCCAGTTTATGAGCTTTCTACTTATTTAAATAAAGGTGATAAGTAGTGAAGCAACGCGGTTTTACTTTGCTTGAAGTGATTATTGCCATGGGCATTTTAGCTTTCGTGGTGCTCTCAACACATCAAATTTTAGACTCGACGACCAAAGCCAAAGATGCCTCAGATGAAACCATTGCTGAACTTAACGGTTTACAAACATTGTTTCGGCTGATGGACCAAGATTTTAGTCAGATGACTAAGCGCCAAGTGCGCAATGAAGCCGGTGATTTTCAAGATACGTACATTTTAGCAGGGCGCTACGTATTGGACAGCCAATACGATGGCATTGGCTTTGTACGAGATGGCTGGGTTAACCCAATAAACTTACTGCCACGCTCTGAATTACAAGCTGTTGGTTATCGCGTTATTGATGATAACTTAGAACGTGTTTACCGCGTTTATGTTGATCAATTAGATAATATTGAACCACGCTCTCAAGTGATTCTAGAAGATATTGAAGAACTTAAGTTTGAGTTTTTAGATGATAAAGATGAGTGGCAAGAGCAATGGCAAATAAAAGCACTTCCTAAAGCGGTTGCCGTCACCATTAAAAAAATTGAGCAAGAGCCAATTCGTCGCGTATTTTTAGTGCCAGGTGAAGGTAAAGTTACGACCTCAACACAAGGAGCGAATAGTCAGCCATGATTAGTTTTAAACGCTCTCAAGGTGCTGCACTCGTGATTGTGTTATTTATTGTAGCGCTTGCTGCTATGTTAGCTGTCGAAATGAGTGCTAATTTAATGGTGCAGGTACAGCGCAGCAGCAATATTCAAAATCATCAGCAAGCAAAGTGGTATGCGTTTGCCGCTGAAGAATTAGCAATTAAAGCACTAAAACAAGCTAAAGAAGATGATCCAGATAAAACACATTTAGGACAAGTGTGGGCACAACAAGGAGGGGTTCCTTATCCAGTTGATCATGGCATGTTAACTGGGACAATCACAGATTTACAGGCGTGCCTAAATTTGAATGCATTGCATGCTGAACCTGACCTAGAAAAAGATCCTAATAACAAAACAAATCCAGCACATAAAGCGCTTTTAGCACTATTAGAGAATATAGAGGACTTACCCTCTGATGAGTCAGAAGAAGCCATGGCTGATAGCGTTTATGATTGGCTAGATGCTGATAGCATTACCTATCGCTCAGGTGCCGAAGAAGACGAATACTTATCGCGAGATTATCCTTATATGACAGCTAACAGTTATTTCGCTTCTCCATCTGAACTGCGTTTAATAAAAGGTTTTAACCCACTAGTGATGGAAAAAATACTACCATTCGTGTGTGTGATCCCAGGTAGTGAACTCATGGCTATTAATGTAAATACGCTACCGACAGAAAGTGCGATTATTTTAAGCTCACTCATTGAGGGGCTTAGTCTTTCTGGCGCAGAAACCGTTTTATCATCACGCCCTGAAAAAGGCTTTGATGATTTAGAAGCATTTTTTGAAGAGGTAAATCAACAGGGCGCACAGAATGTGAAAGCAGTTGAAGGCCTGTTCACCATCAACAGTGAATACTTTAAACTACAAACGCAGGCTGAATTTGCAGAGCTGCGTTTTTCGATGACCACCTTACTCCATGCCAATAATGGTAAAGTAACGATACTGGCGCGAAAATTTGGAGGCGTACAGTGACAGAAATATTGTTGATCCGTACGGGTCATACATTAACAGACAGCCTTAACTGGCTTATTTACTCACCAACAGAAGAAGAAATAATTGCTAGTGGCGATATTGCCAACGCGGCACATCTTGGTGAACTAACAGAAAAAGCACAATCACGTGAGGTCGTTGTTCTATTGCCAAGCGACCAAGTGCAATTAAAAACAGTAGCACTGCCAACTAAGTGGAGTCGTAAGCTAGAGCAAGCACTTCCTTACATGCTAGAAGAAGAAATAGCTTGCGATGTCGACGATTTATTTATCGCAATCGCTGAGCCAACAACTATCGAAGAAAAGCATGCAATTAATATTGCGATGACTGACCGAGAGTGGTTTGAGCAATGGTTAGCTCAATTTAGTGAGCACGCTATTGAAGTATTTAAAGTACTTCCTGACGCATTATTGTTGCCACGCGTTGAGGATCATACTCAGCTTCGCGCTGTAGAGTTAAATGGTCAGTGGTTATGTAAGCTTGGTGATTGGCATATAGCAGCTGTAGAAAAGAGTTGGTTGCACGGTTATTTAACCGCTATAGGTAATCCTAGTGTTGCTCATTTTAGCCCGGCAACTGACTTTCCAGACACGGTCACACTGACAGCCAAAACAGAGCAGTATGATTTGCCTTTAGCCTTGTTTGCAAAGCAATTACCTGAAGTAAGTTTTAACTTACGTCAAGGTATTTACCAGCTAAAGAAAAAATCTGCTATTTGGTGGGGCTATTGGAAAAAAGCGGCGATTGCTGCTGGCATCGCTTTAGTGTGTAGTGTAGGTGTTAAGTCTCTCGAACTTTATAAACTTAACAGCCAACTAGAAGCAACCAAAGCAGAAGTCGTCTCAAATTATCAACGTGCTTTTCCCAATAAAAAGGTACGTCCGCAATTAATTCGAAGCCAAATTCGTAACGAGCTGGCACTTATTGAGGTCGGAAACAGTGCAGGTTTCTTAGACTTAACTAATGATCTGGTTGCAATCTTTGCAGAAGTGAAAGATTTTACCCCAGAGACACTCCGTTATGATCATGGCCGCAATGAATTACGTATTCGTGCGCGAGGCAAAGATTTCCAATCATTTGGCAAGGTGAAAGCTATCTTAGAACAACGTGGTTTAACGGTTGATCAAGGTTCCTTGAATAATGATGGCGATTATGTCGTTGGTGAAATTAAGTTGCGAGGTGCTGCATGAAAGACCAATTAATTAATTATTGGCGTTCATTAAAAGAACAAGAGCAGCAACTTGTCATGGTTGCTGGCGTTGTGTTTGTGATTTTTGTGCTAGTAATGGGTGTGTTCAGGCCTCTCAATACAGCAATAGAAAAAGCTGAACAAGACAATATTAAGCAGCAAGAACTACTTGCTTGGGTAGATGACAGTATCGTCAAGCTTAAAGCCAGTGGTAGCGCGCGAGTCACCAATAACCGTAATTTAAGTCAAATTGTCAACAGTACTCGTAACCGTTATCAGATCACGATTAGCAAAATGCAACCAAATGATAATTCATTACGCTTAACAATTGATTCTGTTGAATTTAATAAACTTGTTGAGTGGCTTGATGAGCTGGTCAATTCGCAAGGGGTTCTCATCGAAAATTTAGATTTAAGTAAAGATGACAAGCCGGGCTTTGTGCGTGTAAGTCGTTTGGTACTAGAGAAGTAAGCGATGAAAAAAATTATTTTATTAATCACTGTGTTTGTGATGTGTTTTTTGGTGTTTACGCTTATTAAAACACCCGCCAGTGTTGCACTCGATTTAGCGGCACCTCATTTACCAAAACAATTGCAGTTGGGTAAAGCCAGTGGCTCACTGTGGGACGGCCGTGTAATGCAAGTGCGTTTTGATGGTGAACAATTAAATAATGTTCGTTGGCAATTATCGGGCTGGTCACTATTTACAGGTAAGTTAGTAGGTACTGTTCGCTTTGGAGACCCACGTGATAAGGCTGATATTTCTGGTCGCGCAGACTTTTCATATGGGCTATTTAATCAGTCAGTCACCGTTAAAAATACCACCTTACGTTTAACTGTTGAGCGTGCAATGGAGCGCCTAAAGCTGCCATTGCCTATTAATGCTCAAGGACGTGTGATTGTTGACCTAGATGAATACAGTTCTGGTCAGCCTTACTGTGACAGCTTAGCAGGTGAAATTGCCAGTCCTAATATTGATGTGCAAGGGATGAATGGCTGGTTCAGTATTGGTCCGTTAAGTGGTCGCTTAAGTTGTAAATCAGGTGATATTGCAGTACTGGTTGATCCTGATAATCGTTTAGGGCTTGAAGCTGATGCAACATTAAAAGCGAATTTAGATTTTAAAGTTGCAGGTTATATTAAACCAGAGGCAAGCTTACCAAAAGAAGTGCATGATGCTGCAAAGTTTCTTGGTCGTGCAGATAATGAAGGTCGATATCCGCTTAACTTTTAAACTGGACTAATAGAACAATATGCAATTACCTGAGTTTTCAAAGCAGCAAAGTGATTTACTGAGCCAATTTTTGGCACAGCAACAAAATGCTCTTTCATTAGCACAAACCCAAGGCTATTTGTTTGCAGTAATTTGCGCACCAGAGCCGCTTGATGTTCATCAGTGGTTAGAAGAAATTGCGCCAGGCTGTGATGGGCAAATGGATGAGCAAGTATTGTTTGCTTTTATGGCCTTGTATCAAAAAATTAGTGAACAAGTATTTGAAACCGGCTTTTCATTACCTGTGAACTTGCAATTTAGCTCACAAGGACAGGACTATTTAGATATTCAAGAATGCCAGCATTGGAGCCAAGGCTTCATACACGGAGCACAAGGCTACCTGAATAAGCTATTGGGAGCGCCGCACTTAGCCGATGAGCTCAAAGAAGCATTAACAACCGCCTTACAGAGCTTAGGTTTTTTTACCATTGAAAGTACTGAAATCGCCGCTATTGCAACCGAAAATGGTTTATCTGAAGGACAGCTTTGCCAGCAGCAATATGAAGTAATGAATGAGTTTGCCACTGGTTTTGCTGAACTAATAGAGGTGGCTGCGGTAAATAGCCAGCTTTATAATGATGAGGGCTGGAATTAACCCAGCTCTAATAGAATATCTGTGCAACCTTTTGCACAGCGCACAACGCCTTTACCTGGTTGATCTGTTTTTAAATCTAAGGTGAGGGCACCTTTACAAGTTTCACAGTACAAGGTTTGTCCTTTGCTCAGCTTTTTTAGCATATTGCGTTGCTTTGCAAATGAGTCACTCGTTCTTTTATTAAGCGCTGAAAAATCCACTACTTGTTTAACCTTTCTTCCAATGCATTTGCGACAATACTACATACGCGGTTTAGGCGCTCGCCGTAAAAGTATAAATTAATATCTTTTTCTCGGCAGTAATGCAAATGGAATACTTGCAGCTTTTCATCGGTTGTAAATGTGTCTTCAACATACTCTAGCTCAGAGTTTGATAAATTAAGTTGGGTCTTAATATTACTTTTAGCTAGATTAGCCGCTGGGCTTCGATTTACTTTACTAGCATCAGAAAGCAAGCTTATGCCATCGCCTAATAAGCGCTCTCTAGGCTCTTTGATCAAAGGGTGGTCAATCGTGAACAATGCTAAAACAATAAGCACTAAAATAAGAAATTTTTTCATAACACAATCATCTTTGATCTAAGTAAAGGAGGTTTAGTGACAAGTTTAATAAAATGGTTGTTTTAAAAGCAAGCAGATAAGATTAAATAGTTAAAAATAATAGGTGAGATCAAAACCTGAAATTTTTTATAGATTGAGTATAATAGCAACGATAGGTTAGAAGTTTCAGAAATCTTTGAATGTAATGAGATGTATTCTGATTTGCTTAGTTGATTTTGCAAGCCTATAAATGAAAAACATATTTCCTAGTGGCGTTGAGGAATTTTGATGGATAAACAAATTAAAGTTAAAAATATCCCAACGGAAGTAAAAATCCAAAAACCGGAAAATGCTTCCCTTGATGATAGGTTTAATCCACGTAACCGAATTTATGTAAGAGCTGTAAAAGGTTTACATCAATTACTAAGGCAGCGAATTGGCTTTGTAGGCATGCTTGCGTTTATGCTTCTTCCTTGGATTAATTTTCACGGCCAACAAGCTGTATTGTTTGATTTAGTAGGTCAGAAATTTAATATTTTTGGGTTGACGCTTTGGCCGCAAGATTTGACTATCCTTGCTTTCATTTTAATGCTGGCAGCGTTTGCATTATTCTTAGTGACTACTTTTTATGGACGTGTCTGGTGTGGTTATACCTGTCCACAAACTGTTTGGACTTTTATTTTTATTTGGTTTGAAGAAAAGTTTGAAGGTAGTGCCAACCAACGTAAAAAGCTTGATCAGCGTCCTATGGACTTTGATAAATTTTGGCGTAAAACTGCGAAGCACACCAGCTGGTGGTTATTTTCACTTTATACCGCCTTTACCTTTGTCGGTTACTTCACACCTATTCGCCAGCTACTACCTGATCTGTTTACGCTTGATGCAACAGCGTATTCGTATATTTGTTTAGCGGTATTTGCGGTGTGTACTTATGGTAACGCGGGTTGGATGCGTGAAATTATGTGTTTACATATTTGTCCTTATTCACGCTTTCAATCAGCGATGTTCGATAAAGATACCTTCACGGTAAGTTATGATGAAGCGCGCGGTGAAAGCCGTGGCCCACGTTCACGTAAACAAGATCCAAAAGAACTTGGCTTAGGTGATTGTATTGACTGTAACTTGTGTGTGCAGGTGTGCCCAACCGGTATCGACATTCGTAATGGTTTACAATATGAGTGTATTAACTGTGGTGCGTGTATAGATGCATGTGATGGAGTAATGGATAAAATGAATTATCCACGCGGGCTTATTTCGTACACCACAGAGCGCAATTTAGAAACGCCTGATAATAAAACTCATGCGTTGCGTCCTAAATTAATTGGTTATCTCGTTATTTTAGTAATCTTAACCGGTGCTTTGATCACTAATATTGCGATGCGAAAACCAATGGATTTTGACATTATTCGCGACCGCAATCAGTTATACCGAGTTGACTTTAACGGCTTGGTCGAAAACACCTACACACTAAAAGTGATCAATAAAGCTCAGTACGACCAGACGTTTAATATTAGTGTTGAAGGGTTAGATAACTTTGAATACATAGGTAAGCAAAGTTTTACCGTTTCATCTGGCGAATCGTATAACGTACCTTTATCACTAGTTGTTGATCCCTATGATTTGAAGAAACCGATGACTAAGTTCGAATTTATACTTTCTGTTGATGGTCAGCCTGATGTGCAGATTTCGCAGTCGAGTAACTTCTTTAAAGGACAATAATTCAGTACACTGAGCAGATGAATAAAAAGCGGGGTTTTCCCGCTTTTTTTATATGATGAGACATTATGAGTAAATTTAGTTTTGTTGACCTGACGCCTGATTCAATTTTAGATGCAGTCGAGAGTATAGGTATTTATGCTGAATCAGGTTTATTGGCTTTAAATAGCTACGAAAATCGTGTTTATCAATTTAAAGCAGAAGATGGTCATCGTTATGTCGTTAAGTTCTACCGACCTGAGCGTTGGAGTAAAGAGCAAATTTTAGAAGAGCATGCATTTGCCTTTGAGTTGGCCGATGCAGAGGTGCCTGTTGTTGCACCAGTGCTAAAAGATGGGCAAAGCTTATTTGAACATAATGGTTATTTATTTGCTTTGTTTCCAAGTGTTGGTGGTCGAATTTTTGAAGTTGATAATTTAGATCAACTCGATGTGCTTGGCCGTTTAATCGGACGAATGCACCAAGTAGCAAAAGCCGCTCCTTTTAAACATCGTCCGGTGATCAGTTGCGAAGAATACCTACAGACAGCTAAAGTTCAGTTACAAGCAAGTAACTTGGTGCCCATGTCACTTGAAAACCCTTTTTATACAATTTTAGATTTAGTTATCAAAGAAACCACCGAGCAGTATAAAAATGTTGAAACTATCCGCCTGCACGGCGACTGTCATGCTGGAAATATATTGTGGTCAGGTGATGCATTGATGTTTGTTGATTTAGATGACAGTCGTCAAGGTCCTGCAATTCAAGACTTATGGATGATGCTCAGTGGCGATCGTAACAATCAACTGTTACAGTTAGACACCTTAGTGGCTGCTTATGAAGAATTTTGTGACTTTGATCACAGCCAATTAAAGTTAATTGAGCCACTCAGAGCGATGCGCATGGTTCATTATATGGGCTGGCTTGCAAAAAGATGGGATGATCCGGCATTTCCTCGGAACTTTTCTTGGTTTGCTGAAGACAAATACTGGGAACAGCAAATATTAGCCCTAAAAGAACAACTTGCAGCGTTACAAGAAGCGCCGTTAAAATTATTACCATAAATTTTAAATTTAATTAGAGACGAGAAAACAATGTTCAAAAAATTAAAGTTAAGTCTACTTATTTTATGTTTACCATTCGCAGCATTAGCAGCGAATTTTGAAGCGGGAAATCAATACGAAGTATTAAACGTTGAAAAAAGTAAAGCGCCGCAAGTTACAGAGTTTTTCTCATTCTATTGTCCACATTGTTTTCAATTTGAGCCAGTTGCAAAAGCGCTTGCGTCTAAATTGCCAGAAGGCACAGAGTTTGTAAAAAGCCATGTTAACTTTTTAGGTGGTGTTTCAAAGCAAACACAAAGTAACCTAAGTTATGCTTACCTAATTGCTAAACAGCATGGTAAAGGTGAACAAGTTGCTGACCAAATTTTTAATAGCATCCACAAGCAACGTGTACTGCTTCAAGACCTAAAAGATGTTAAAGCATTACTCGCCACTAACGGTATTACAAGTGACGTGTTTGATGCTGATATTGCGAGTATGCCAGTTATCAGCGCAGAGAAGGCAATGCGTGACAAGCAACAGCAGTATTCAGATATGGGCGCATTAACAGGTGTACCTACTTTTATCGTTAATGATAAATATAAAATTAATTTAAATACCATCAAGAGCCAACAGATGCTTGATGAGTTAGTCGCATTTTTATTAAAACAATAATGTTGGAGTGATGAAGTAATGATCAAGTTAGTAAAGGCTGCATTAATGGCTATGACGCTAGGTTTAGCGGCTAATGCAACGGCAGCGCAATACGAAGAAGGGAAGCATTATGAAACAATTGATGCACGCGCTTCTAAAAAGCCAGAAGTAAAAGAGTTCTTTTCATTTTATTGCCCCGCGTGTAATAACTTTGAACCGGTTGTAAAAGAACTAAAGCCGTTATTAGACAAAAAAATCACTTTTAAGAAAAGTTCAGTGAATTTTGTTGGTCCTCGTGACCCAGAAATTCAAACTATTTTAGCGCAATCTATGGCTGCTGCTGCCGTCCTTCCACAAAAAGAGGCGATTATAGCTGCTATCTTTAACCATATTCATACTAAGCGTGCACGCATTAATGAATTAGCTGATATGAAAGACATCTTCGTTTCACAAGGTGTAACAGCAGAAGACTTTGATAAGTACTACAACAGTTTTTCTGTACGCACGATGGCGTCTAAAATGGCACGTGATCAAGAGTACTATCAACAAAAAGGTGCTTTAAAAGGCGTTCCAACCTTTATTGTTAACGGTAAATACCGTTTAATCTTAGGTGCAGACTCAGGTATTAGCGATGCTAAAAGCATGGCTGGTTTAATTAATTACCTAGCAGATAAGTAAGCTTAGCTTAATTAAAATAAAAGCTCCGTTCGCGGAGCTTTTTTGTTGGTACAGCACATGCAAAAATTATTAGTTTCAAGTTGTTTATTAGGAAACCCTGTTCGTTATGATGGGCAATCGCAAAATTTACTTCATCCAGGCTTAGAAACACTCAAACAGCAGGGAAGGCTCATCGCATTCTGTCCTGAAGTAGCTGGTGGGCTGCCCACGCCAAGACCGCCTGCAGAAATAAAAGCAGGAAGAGTACTTACCAAAGATTCGCAGGATGTAACTGTACAATTTGCTTACGGCGCAGAACAAGCACTTAAACTTTGTCAAAAGCAGGGCATTCGTTATGCATTATTAAAAGAATCAAGTCCTTCATGCGGTCGCAATACTATTTACGATGGTAGTCATTCTGGAAAGAAAATTTCAGGCATGGGATTAACTGCAAAGCTGTTAACCGACAATAATATAGCAGTATACAGCGAGCAGCAGTTGCCAGCGCTATTTACTGCGCTGGCAGAGAAATGATTTTATTTGCGTTGCAAAAACACACCTGATTCGATGTGGTGGGTATAAGGGAATTGATCGAAGATCGCAAAACGTTTTACTTCATGGGTTTTACATAGGTGATCAAGGTCACGCTCAAGGGTGTCTGGATTACACGAGATATAAATAATATTGTCGTAGTTAGCAACTAAGTCACACGTTAGCGTGTCCATGCCTGCGCGTGGTGGATCTACTAAGATTGTTTGGCAGTTATAGCTTGTCAGGTCAATGCCATCTAAACGAGAGAAAGTACGCTCGCCTTTCATCGCTTGAGTAAACTCTTCACTCGACATACGAATGATATCTAAGTTCTCAACTTTATTCTGCGCGATATTGTATTGCGCTGAGTAAACCGATGATTTTGAAATCTCTGTGGCTAATACACGGTCGAATGAACCCGCAAGGGCAATTGAGAAATTACCATTCCCGCAGTATAGCTCCAGTAAGTCATTGCTAAGTGGCTGGCATAGTGCTTGTGCCCACTCTAGCATCTTGATATTCACTTTCGCATTCGGTTGCGTAAAGCTATTTTCGACTTGTTGATAAATTAATTCTTTACCGTTTACATTAAGACGCTCAATGACGTAATCGTTACCAATCACTTCTTTTTGCTTACGCGCACGGCCAATAAAATCAATTTTAAACTGTGCGCTTAATTTTGTTTTCAGCTCTTTAATTGCTTGTAACCACTGCTCATCTAATTGTTTGTGATATAACAAGCTAACGAGGATTTCACCACTTAGGCTAGAAAGGTAATCAATTTGAAATAACTTACGGCGCAGAATTTCGCTGCCCTTTAAGTTTTCGATCATGGCTTGCATCACTTCACCGACTAAAGGTGCTGCAGGGTCAAACTCATCAACACGAATTTTCTCTTTGGTTTGCTGATCAAACATGATGTGAAATAAGTCTTCACCCTCATGCCATACACGAAATTCTGCACGTTGGCGGTAATGAATAGGATCAGAGCCAAACACCTCTAATTTTTCAACTCCAAAACGTCGAAACTGGTTAGTGATGCGCTGCTCTTTCTCACTCAATTGTGCATCGTATTGAGTTGTATCAATTTTTATAACCGCCATGGCTGATTACCTTTTATCTCTTAGCTTTATAACGGCGCTATTGTAGGGAGCGCTGAGGATTTGTCTAGTTTTGTTATTTATTTTGGTGTCGTTTTTTTATACAAAAAACTTAAGTTATGTGGTTTTTGGCCGATAATGAGATAACCATAACATGGAGTCGGATCATGAAAATTGGCAATCTAGGCTATATACCTAATACAAATGTGAATAAATACAATGGCAAACAGGCACTGCAGCAGCCTGCCATTCAAAATCGTCAAGACAGTTATCAGCAACGCGGGCGAGAGCTGGCAGCAAAAGTTCTTGATGATAAACTAGCTGCAGCTCTTGGCTTACCTAAAGCTGAAGAGAAAAAAGATAAACCGCTATTTGATTTTGAAGAGATCGTTAAAAACGTACTCGACTTTGTTGGCGGCGCACTTCGCAAAGCAAAAGCCGATGGTGCTGATGATGAAAAACTCAAAGGCATGCTAGGTGATGCACGCAAAGGTGTGCAAATGGGTATCGACGATGCGTATGATGAGCTCAAAGAGTCAGGCATTCTTAATGATGATATAAAAGAAGGCATCGAAAAATCTAAAGAAGGCATCTATAAAGGTATAGATGAGCTAGAAGATGATTTATTCAACCCTAAACCTAACGCAGTTTCAGTAAGCCAAGCCCAATACCTTAGTTTAAGTAATAACGCAGAATACACTTTTACAACGGCTGAAGGTGATGAAGTAAGTATTAGCTTTGCAGATGCCTATGAAAGTAAATCGGCAAGTAGCTATAGTAAAAATGGCGATAACGAAGCGTTTGTTAGTGAATCTTCGCAATCACGCGACTTGTCATTTTCGATGACAGTCAATGGTGATTTAAATGAGCAAGAGCAACAAGCTATCAATGAATTGATGGAAGACTTGCAAAGTGTCAGTGAGACATTCTTCTCTGGTTCATTAGAAGAAGCCTTTGAACAAGCGAAAGAGTTGAACTTAGGTAATGAACAACTCGTTGGCTTTACGATGGATCTGAAACAAACCAAAACAGTGGCTGCGATAAAAGGCTATGAAGAATATAAACCAGCTCCTGAAAAAGAAGTCGCCGAGAAAATAGCGCCGTTTAATGACGACCTAAAACAGGCATTTAATAAAGCCGGCGACATAGGTTTGCAAAATGAACTAGCTGGTATCTTACAATGGTTGAATCAAGACAAAGAGGAAGTCAGTAAGTTAGTTGATTATACCAAAGCAATGTTCGAGCAAATGAACAAGTTGCGTTCAGCTTCTGAGCAAGACTCATAACCGCAACTTTCTTTTTCTAAAACTGCATGGCAAACTGCTGGCCTTTGATGATCCGAGGTAAGCAGTTTGTCAGTCCATATTATGGTGTTTGATTCAGGTATAGGTGGAACCACTGTACTTGAACAGATCCAAGCATTGATCCCAAATGCTGATTATAGCTATTTCATGGATAATGCATTATTACCTTATGGTTCTCAAAGCCAACAAACCATTATTGACCGCTTACTTGCTTTACTTTGCTTTATAGAAAGTAGAGCGCTGCAGGTAGATATACTAGTAATAGCCTGTAACACCGCTTCAACATCAGCCTTAGAGGCAATTCGACCTTATACTAATATAGAAGTTGTTGGTGTAGTGCCAGCGATCAAGCCTGCGTGCGCTATAAGTAAAAGTAAACATATCGGGTTATTGGCAACACCATCAACAACCAAGAGCCGCTATACTGCAAACTTAATTAGTACTCATAGCCAAGGCACTCGAGTCAGCTTATATGGTTCAACGACGCTTGTGGAAATTGCAGAAGCACTATTTCATACGCAGATACTTAATGAAGCAAAGCTTGCAAAAGTATTGAGTGATTTAGCGATAGCAGAAGAGATAGATGTGTTGGTACTTGGCTGTACGCACTTTCCATTACTTGCCAGCGCGATTAGTAATTACTACAAACAACAGATTATACTTATTGATTCAGGCAAAGCGATTGCTAAGCGGGTTGAGAGTTTAATCTCTTTACGTGGCCTTACCTTTACAACAGGTAAAAAAAAGCCGCTGCACTATTATGCAACGGCTCCTATTTGTCATTCGCAATTAAGTGTAGAACTCATTACGCTGACTGATCAGATCCCTCGCGGAAACCATTAGCCTCGTTCTCTTGTTTTTGTTTTGCTTCACGTACTTTTAAAGTACGTTGCTGGAACTCACTATCATTTAATTGATTAATTGCATTATCTGCATCCACTTCAGCCATTTCAACAAAACCAAAGCCACGGCGTTTACCTGTGTTTTTATCTTTTAATAAACGAACGTTGAACACTTTGCCTTGTTCTTCAAATAAAGCACGAACAACACCTTCATTTGCACGATAAGGTAGGTTGCCAACATAAAGTGTTTTTGTTTTTACTTCGGCCTCCTCACTTGACGTTGATGAAAGAGCTGCAATAACTAAAGCACCAATTAATAAGCCTGCACCAAATAGCAATGCTGGGTCTAACGCTAAGCTCGCGAATGCAAACTTAACAACAACAAACCCTAATACAGCAAGAATAACGGAGAAAAGAAAAGATTTTTGATCGGGTAATTTCATTTTGATCTACCAATAAACAAGAAATAAACATTAATTTAACATTGTGAACTTGCTATCTTAACGAGTTAAATGAACATAGCAATGAAATTTGCATTAAATTATGAATATTGGCTTAAAAAACAGCCATAATCGCAACCTGTTTTGCTATTTTCGGTAAATTTAGTTCGCTTTTTGAGCGAACAGTAAAAAGATCAAAAAAAAGTGTTGATCTGTTTTTAGATCTCCCTATAATGCGACCCCACTGACACGGCGGGCAGCAACGAAAGACGCTGAACAACAACGTAGCAGAGAGTTAAGTGAAACTTCGGTTTCAAATTATCGAAAGAAAGTTTGAAATTAAGTATTGACTCGAAAAATTAAGGATGTATTATACGCATCCCTAGCGACAACGTCGCAACGTTCTTTAACAATATAAAGCAATCATCTGTGTGGGCACTCGTACAGATTGAGTTCTAACAGCGAAGCTTAGTTTACTAAGTGACGCAAACAAATTTAGAGTCTCAATTTCTTATGAGTGACTATATAGTCAATTTATACAGAATTCATTGAGCAGGAAACTTCGGTTTCAAAAAAACTTTTAATTGAAGAGTTTGATCATGGCTCAGATTGAACGCTGGCGGCAGGCCTAACACATGCAAGTCGAGCGGTAACAGAGAGTAGCTTGCTACTTTGCTGACGAGCGGCGGACGGGTGAGTAATGCTTGGGAATATGCCTTATGGTGGGGGACAACAGTTGGAAACGACTGCTAATACCGCATGATGTCTTTGGACCAAAGTGGGGGACCTTCGGGCCTCACGCCATAAGATTAGCCCAAGTGGGATTAGCTAGTTGGTGAGGTAATGGCTCACCAAGGCGACGATCCCTAGCTGGTTTGAGAGGATGATCAGCCACACTGGGACTGAGACACGGCCCAGACTCCTACGGGAGGCAGCAGTGGGGAATATTGCACAATGGGCGCAAGCCTGATGCAGCCATGCCGCGTGTGTGAAGAAGGCCTTCGGGTTGTAAAGCACTTTCAGTAAGGAGGAAAGGTTAAGTGTTAATAGCACTTAGCTGTGACGTTACTTACAGAAGAAGCACCGGCTAACTCCGTGCCAGCAGCCGCGGTAATACGGAGGGTGCGAGCGTTAATCGGAATTACTGGGCGTAAAGCGTACGCAGGCGGTTTGTTAAGCGAGATGTGAAAGCCCCGGGCTCAACCTGGGAACTGCATTTCGAACTGGCAAACTAGAGTGTGATAGAGGGTGGTAGAATTTCAGGTGTAGCGGTGAAATGCGTAGAGATCTGAAGGAATACCGATGGCGAAGGCAGCCACCTGGGTCAACACTGACGCTCATGTACGAAAGCGTGGGGAGCAAACAGGATTAGATACCCTGGTAGTCCACGCCGTAAACGATGTCTACTAGAAGCTCGACTCTTCGGAGTTGTTTTTCAAAGCTAACGCATTAAGTAGACCGCCTGGGGAGTACGGCCGCAAGGTTAAAACTCAAATGAATTGACGGGGGCCCGCACAAGCGGTGGAGCATGTGGTTTAATTCGATGCAACGCGAAGAACCTTACCTACACTTGACATACAGAGAACTTACCAGAGATGGTTTGGTGCCTTCGGGAACTCTGATACAGGTGCTGCATGGCTGTCGTCAGCTCGTGTTGTGAGATGTTGGGTTAAGTCCCGCAACGAGCGCAACCCCTATCCTTAGTTGCCAGCGATTCGGTCGGGAACTCTAAGGAGACTGCCGGTGATAAACCGGAGGAAGGTGGGGACGACGTCAAGTCATCATGGCCCTTACGTGTAGGGCTACACACGTGCTACAATGGCGCATACAGAGTGCTGCGAACCTGCGAGGGTAAGCGAATCACTTAAAGTGCGTCGTAGTCCGGATTGGAGTCTGCAACTCGACTCCATGAAGTCGGAATCGCTAGTAATCGCATATCAGAATGATGCGGTGAATACGTTCCCGGGCCTTGTACACACCGCCCGTCACACCATGGGAGTGGGTTGCTCCAGAAGTGGATAGTCTAACCTTCGGGAGGACGTTCACCACGGAGTGATTCATGACTGGGGTGAAGTCGTAACAAGGTAGCCCTAGGGGAACCTGGGGCTGGATCACCTCCTTATACGATTTAGAACTTATTTGTTCGTAGTGTCCACACAGATGATTGTTAATTGTAAAGAGAACAACACTTATTGTTTGGGTCTGTAGCTCAGTTGGTTAGAGCGCACCCCTGATAAGGGTGAGGTCGGTAGTTCAAATCTACTCAGACCCACCACTTTGCTCCCATACTTCGTTATGGCACGCCTCGTTTAATGAACTAAACGTCGTTGTACCATGCCTTGTCTGGAAACAAAGTCGGTTACAAACAATAAGTACCAGCATATGTGGGGCTATAGCTCAGCTGGGAGAGCGCCTGCCTTGCACGCAGGAGGTCAGCAGTTCGATCCTGCTTAGCTCCACCACTTTTACTCCTTAAAAATAAACATTCTTAATCAGGTAATAAACTGCTTGAGAATAGAGTGTGTTTAATTTTGAGAAGTTTATTCTCTTGCTCTTTAAAAATTTGGAAAGCTGATATTAAAATTCTTATAGATACTTGTATCTATAAAGAGTTTTCAAAAGTAAAAAATATGCCAGTTAATCAGCAATGATTAATCGGTATCTACTTTAGTATTCTCATCATTATTTGATGAATTAACTTCTGGCGAAGTTAACAGCTGTCACTAACAAAGACCCGTTTGGGTTGTATGGTTAAGTGACTAAGCGTACACGGTGGATGCCTTGGCAGTTGGAGGCGATGAAGGACGTATTAACTTGCGATAAGCCTAGTCAAGCTAGTAAAAAGCGCTTGAGACTAGGATTTCCGAATGGGGAAACCCACCTGCTTGCAGGTATCTTGCACTGAATACATAGGTGTAAGAGGCGAACGCGGAGAACTGAAACATCTAAGTACCCGTAGGAACAGAAATCAACCGAGATTCCGGAAGTAGCGGCGAGCGAAACCGGACCAGCCCTTAAGCTTATTATGTGTTAGTGGAACATTCTGGAAAGTTTGACGATACAGGGTGATAGTCCCGTACACGAAAATGCATCTTAAGTGAAATCGAGTAGGTCGGAGCACGTGAAACTTTGACTGAATATAGGTGGACCATCATCTAAGGCTAAATACTCCCAACTGACCGATAGTGAACCAGTACCGTGAGGGAAAGGCGAAAAGAACCCCTGTGAGGGGAGTGAAATAGAACCTGAAACCGTGTACGTACAAGCAGTAGGAGCCCACTTGTTGGGTGACTGCGTACCTTTTGTATAATGGGTCAGCGACTTATATTTTGTAGCGAGGTTAACCGATTAGGGTAGCCGTAGGGAAACCGAGTCTTAACTGGGCGTATAGTTGCAAGGTATAGACCCGAAACCCGGTGATCTAGCCATGGGCAGGTTGAAGGTTGAGTAACATCAACTGGAGGACCGAACCCACTAACGTTGAAAAGTTAGGGGATGACCTGTGGCTAGGAGTGAAAGGCTAATCAAACCGGGAGATAGCTGGTTCTCCCCGAAATCTATTTAGGTAGAGCCTCGGACGAATACTTACGGGGGTAGAGCACTGTTAAGGCTAGGGGGTCATCCCGACTTACCAACCCTTTGCAAACTCCGAATACCGTAAAGTACTATCCGGGAGACACACGGCGGGTGCTAACGTCCGTCGTGAAGAGGGAAACAACCCAGACCGCCAGCTAAGGTCCCAAAGTCATAGTTAAGTGGGAAACGATGTGGAAAGGCCCAGACAGCCAGGAGGTTGGCTTAGAAGCAGCCACCCTTTAAAGAAAGCGTAATAGCTCACTGGTCGAGTCGGTCTGCGCGGAAGATGTAACGGGGCTAAACTATGCACCGAAGCTGCGGATTCATACTATGTATGAGTGGTAGGGGAGCGTTCTGTAAGCCGTTGAAGGTGACCCGGGAGGGTTGCTGGAGGTATCAGAAGTGCGAATGCTGACATGAGTAACGATAATGCGGGTGAAAAACCCGCACGCCGGAAGACCAAGGGTTCCTATCCCATGTTAATCAGGGTAGGGTAAGTCGACCCCTAAGGCGAGGCCGAAAGGCGTAGTCGATGGGAAACGGGTTAATATTCCCGTACTTGGTATAATTGCGATGGGGGGACGGAGCAGGCTAAACAAGCATGGCGTTGGTTGTCCATGTGAAAGTGAGTAGGTTGGTGACTTAGGAAAATCCGGGTTGCTAAGACTGAGACACGAGACGAGCCACTAAGGTGGTGAAGTTGTTGATGCCATACTTCCAGGAAAAGCCTCTAAGCTTCAGATTATACCGAATCGTACCCCAAACCGACACAGGTGGTCAGGTAGAGAATACTAAGGCGCTTGAGAGAACTCGGGTGAAGGAACTAGGCAAAATCGTACCGTAACTTCGGGAGAAGGTACGCTCCTATCTGTGATGAGACTTGCTCTCTAAGCGGACGGGAGCCGCAGTGACCAGGTGGCTGGGACTGTTTATTAAAAACACAGCACTGTGCAAAATCGCAAGATGACGTATACGGTGTGACACCTGCCCGGTGCCGGAAGGTTAATTGATGGGGTTAGTTTTCGGACGAAGCTCTTGATCGAAGCCCCGGTAAACGGCGGCCGTAACTATAACGGTCCTAAGGTAGCGAAATTCCTTGTCGGGTAAGTTCCGACCTGCACGAATGGTGTAACCATGGCCACGCTGTCTCCACCCGAGACTCAGTGAAATTGAAATCGCAGTGAAGATGCTGTGTACCCGCGGCTAGACGGAAAGACCCCGTGAACCTTTACTACAGCTTGGCACTGAACATTGACCCTACATGTGTAGGATAGGTGGGAGGCTTTGAAGCAGAGACGCTAGTCTTTGTGGAGCCGTCCTTGAAATACCACCCTTGTAGTGTTGATGTTCTAACGTTGGCCCCTAATCGGGGTTACGGACAGTGCCTGGTGGGTAGTTTGACTGGGGCGGTCTCCTCCCAAAGAGTAACGGAGGAGCACGAAGGTTGGCTAAGTACGGTCGGACATCGTACGGTTAGTGTAATGGTAGAAGCCAGCTTAACTGCGAGACAGACACGTCGAGCAGGTACGAAAGTAGGTCATAGTGATCCGGTGGTTCTGAATGGAAGGGCCATCGCTCAACGGATAAAAGGTACTCCGGGGATAACAGGCTGATACCGCCCAAGAGTTCATATCGACGGCGGTGTTTGGCACCTCGATGTCGGCTCATCACATCCTGGGGCTGAAGTCGGTCCCAAGGGTATGGCTGTTCGCCATTTAAAGTGGTACGCGAGCTGGGTTTAGAACGTCGTGAGACAGTTCGGTCCCTATCTGCCGTGGGCGTTTGAGAATTGAGAGGGGTTGCTCCTAGTACGAGAGGACCGGAGTGAACGAACCGCTGGTGTTCGGGTTGTCATGCCAATGGCACTGCCCGGTAGCTACGTTCGGAACTGATAAGCGCTGAAAGCATCTAAGCGCGAAGCAGGCCTCGAGATGAGTTCTCACTAGACTTTTAAAGTCTCTGAAGGGCCGTTGAAGACTACAACGTTGATAGGCAGGGTGTGGAAGTGGTGCGAGCCATTAAGCTAACCTGTACTAATTACCCGTGAGGCTTAACCATACAACGCCAAACGCGTTTTATGACAGCGTAACGAACAGAAGTTAAGAAACTAAAGTAGACATTTACTTGATATCAGAATTCCGAATTTTAGTTAATTGCAAAAGCGATTAACGCCCCAAATTTGCTTGGTGACAATAGCGTTTTGGACCCACCTGACCCCATGCCGAACTCAGTAGTGAAACGAAACAGCGCCGATGATAGTGTGGCATTTGCCATGTGAAAGTAGGACATCGCCAGGCTCCAAATTAAAGAAAGCCCGATTCGAAAGAGTCGGGCTTTTTTGCGTTTAAGCTGTCAGCTTTCAGCCATCAGACATCAGCTGAATGATCTGACTCCATAAAAGTAGACACCTTTTTGGAGTCAGTAATCATGAAAGTAAAGTCACAGCGTAGATATTCCCTCGAATTTAAAATAAAAGTCGTTCAAGAGTCGTTAGACACCACAGATACAGTTAAGATGGTCGCTAATAAGTACGGTATTCATCCTGACATGCTATCAAGTTGGAGAAGTCACATGACCTCGAAAAAGAAAACGGCAAAGCCACTAAAGAACCAAGGCCCTGACAAATCATACACAGATTTAGAACGCCAAATTCGCAAGCTTGAGAAGCAACTCGAAGATGCTCAGTTGGAGAATGACGTTTTAAAAAAGGCGAAGGTCTACTTCGACAGCCTAAAAGAATAAGGTTCGAATATATCCACAAGGTCACAGACGCCAAACGCACAGTGAAGAAGTTGTGCAGCTGGTTATCTGTGTCGCCGGCTGGATACTATAAATGGTTAAAGCAATTACCTAGCACACGCCAGAAAGAAAACAGTTCGTTACTGAAATTTCTAAAGTATGTCAGCGACCAAGAGCACTGTATTCCTGGTTATAGGAAGCTCTGGGAGGCAGCGGTAGCACATGGTTTTGATTGCAGTAAAGGGCGTGTGCAGAGACTATTACAAAGCGTTGGCTATCGTTCAAAGTCAGGTAAAAGACGCTATACAAGCCGCTCGAAGAAAGAAGGTACAATCAAAGCGAGTAATTTATTACGGCGCCAGTTTAATGTTGATGCAGTAAATACCGTGTGGGTATCAGATATCACACAAGTACGCTGTAAAGATGGTTGGCAGTATTTATGCGTCATCCTTGACTTGTACTCTCGTAAGGTTGTTGGCTGGGTAACAAGCCGTATAAACAACGCCGAGTTAGTTATTAAAACACTGAGGAAAGCATGGTCAGCACGTAAACCTGATGGTTCGAACTTGCTCTTTCATTCAGACCAAGGAGCTCAGTATGTCGCAAAGGAAACAGTGAAGTGGTTAACTAATAGAGGTGTCACAGTGAGTATGTCTAGAAAAGGCAACTGCTGGGATAACGCATGCTCAGAAAGCTTCTTTGCGCAGTATAAAAAGGAGTGGATAAAGAATTTAAATGAACTGAGTCGTAGTGAAATGACAACACAAACGTATTTTTATATTGAAAAATACTACAACTCAGTAAGAAGGCATGGCACCCTAGGGTATAAAAGTCCCATGCAGTACGAACAAGTTAATTAAACCTTGTGTCTACTTTATCGGAGTCAGATCAAGCGGCTGATCGCTGACGGCTGAAAGCTGATAGCTGATAGCTCTGTGTTGGGTTTCGCTGCGCTCTACCCAACCTACGCCACGCCTTCCAACTTTCTAGTTACTAACAAAAAAGCCCAGCCGGTTTCCCGGCTGGGCTTCTATATCTAGCAATGATGAGATTACTTAATCATGCTGTAGATAAGCGCAAATACGGCTAGAGAGCCAACTGTTAATACGAACAGTGTGCTTAAGCGGTTTCTGTATTTGTGTAAGCTAGGGACCTTATATACGGCAATCATTGGCATGATGAAAAGGATCATGGCGATGATTGGGCCTGATAGCTGATCCATCATGTCTAAAATACTTGGGTTGATCACTGAGCAATACCAAATAGCGAAGAACATGATGACAGTGCCAATCTTATCAACAAGCTTAGGGTTCATATGCGCTTGTTTACTGACTAAGCCGTTGAAGCTTTCACGAGCACCTAAAAAGTGGCCTAAGAATGAAGACGTAATTGCGATAAAGGCAACTAATGGCCCTAAGGTCGCAATAAACGAGTTATCAGTAATATTGGCAAGGAATGACAAGATAGATACGTTATCTGCTTTTGCTTGTACCATTTGCTCACTAGAAAGCGACAGCACGCACGAAAAAACAAATAATAAAACAAATACAATTAACAATAAGCTGGTGCGCTTCAGAATTGCCTCTGACTTCATTTTGGCATTGTCGCCATAGTGAGCGCGCTGTACATGTACAAAGCTTGATATTGCAGCGGCATGGCTAAATGAGAATACAATGATAGGTATTGATAACCAAAGTGTTTTCATGAAACCTGAAAACTCAGGGATTGATACATCAGGCATTTGCCAGCTTGGGATCAAGTAAATCGATAAGAAGAACAAGATAGCGACGAGAGGATAAACAAGAATTGCAAAGGCACGTAACATGAGTGCTTCGCCACCTAACATTAGGCTGATCATACCGCCAACGAGCAGGCCAGATAACAGCACGCGTGGTGGTGACTCCATACCTAATTGATTAATGATAAAGCTGTCTACAGTATTGGTTAAGCCAACACCATAAATAAGTAAGATAGGGAAGATAGACAGAAAATACAGTAAAGAAATCAGGCGTCCTGCATTAATGCCAAAGTGTTCTTCTACTACATCGGTAAAGTCTGCTTCAGGCTTTTTTGATGATAAAACAAAGCGGGCTAAGCCTCTGTGAGCTAAGTAGGTCATCGGAAAAGCAAGGCATGCCATGATAATTAAAGGCCAAAATCCGCCGATGCCGATATTAATTGGTAAGAATAAAATCCCTGCACCGACTGCGGTGCCAAATAAACTTAACACCCACTGGGTGTCATGAAGATTCCATTTTGAGTTACTACTTGTTGTCGATGCATCATACTGCATAGCATCTTGATGTGTGTTCATTAGCACTCCACTATTAGAATAATAATTGTCGCGCAGCATATAGAAAAGCGACTAAGAATGCATGTTTTAGCGTTGTATTTAAATAACTATGCTGTAAGGAGAGACTTACAAAGGAAAAAGTTGGGCTTATTGAGATAAGCCCAATTAAGCTATTTATTCTGCAGCTGCAAGTGCGCGAGCTTTAATGTCTGCAGCAAATGCTAAACCTTTCTTAAAACGTGCCTCAGCTGCAGTGATTTCACTTTCATCGCCATTGGCGGCAAGCACTCCTTGTGAAAGGGCTTTATAAAGTGCGGTAATTTGTGCCTCGTAACCGGCTTCAATTGCTTTTTCAACAGTCGTCATGGTTATTCCTTTAATAGATTAAGAGAGCAAAATATTATAGGAACAAGGACTTATTATCTAGGTGGGCTTCACTATTAAGTGGTAGGCGTTAAATCTATAGACTTACTTTGAGATGATAATAACGTAGGCTAGGGTTTCGCTACGCTCTACCCAGCCTACGATATTAAACGGAACGCTTTTAGTTCTGTAATGCCGATACGACAAAATACGGATTCAGATACTCTTCTTTACTGTTATACAGTAGTGGGCTGCCATCGAGTTTGCTAACCGTTGCGCCTGCTATTTCAGCAATCGCATGACCTGCTCCGGTATCCCACTCACAGGTTGGGCCAAGGCGCGGGTATATATCTGCACTCCCTTCGGCAACAAGGCAAAGTTTTAGTGAGCTGCCCTTTGAAACCATTTCTACATCTTCAAACTGTTTTACGAATTCAGCTAAATCAGGAGAGGGGTGTGAACGGCTTCCGACAACACGGATAAGCCCTTTATTGGGCTTACGGGTTACCTTTAGTTCGATACGCTCATCACCTTTATCTTTAAAGGCACCTATTGCTTCTGCAGCAATATACGACACACCTAATGCCGGTGCATCGACAACGGCCAATACCGGTTTACCTTTTTCAATCAAGGCAATGTTTACAGTGAATTCGCCATTCTTTTTAATGAACTCTTTGGTGCCATCAATTGGGTCTACTAACCAGTAGCGTTGCCAAGTTTGACGGATATCCCAGCTAATATCAGCGCTTTCTTCGCTTAGAATTGGTACATCAGGGGTGAGATGTTGTAAGCCATTCACAATCACTTTGTGAGCTGCTAGGTCGGCGTCGGTCACTGGGCTTTCATCAGCTTTGTACTCAACATTAAAGTCCTTTTCGTAAATCCCCATTATTGCACTGCCGGCTTGGCGTGCGAGGAGTAAGATTTCTTCTAGCAGTTCCGTTTGATTCATGACTTAACCTATAATTTGCTGTTGTTTTAAATACGCTACCAGTTCTTGCACCGATTGGTCTAGGCTGTTTTTACTGGTATCGATTTTAATTTCTGGCGATGTAGGGATTTGATAGTCTGAGTCGATACCTGTGAAGTGCTTAATTTCACCTGCACGCGCTTTTTTATAAAGCCCTTTAGGGTCGCGTGTTTCACACACGTCGAGCGGGGTATCTAAAAATACCTCAATAAACTCACCATCCTCTACTAAGTTTCTTACCATATCGCGTTCGCTTTGGAATGGCGAAATAAATGCGGTTAATACCACAAGACCGGCATCGACCATCAGCTTTGCAGTTTCACCGACGCGACGAATGTTTTCCACACGGTCTTCATCAGTAAAGCCAAGATCTTTACATAAGCCATGACGTACATTGTCGCCATCAAGCAGGTAGGTGTGAACACCTAGCTGGTTTAATGCGCTTTCTAGTGCGTTTGCAACAGTGCTTTTGCCTGAACCTGAAAAACCAGTGAACCATAAAATGGTTGGCTTATGCTTTTTTTGCTCACTACGCTGTGATTTGCTAATGGCGTAATTATGCCAAACGATATTTTCATCCATTGTCTTTACTCTCGTTATTGAAATGGGAATACCAGTGGTATGAGTGTTAAAACCGTAATCGAGTAAATAATCGATAAAGGTAAGCCCATGGCAATGTAATCTTTAAGGCGGTAATTTCCCGCGCTGTAAACCATCAAGTTAGTTTGATAACCAAATGGCGAAATGAAGCTCGCTGATGCACCAAATGCGACAGCCATAATAAAAGGCAACGGTGATACATCAAAACCAACGGCGAGTGCATACGCTACCGGAAACGAAAGCGCTGCAGCGGCATTGTTGGTAATGAGTTCGGTAAATAAAACCGTCATTAAGAATATGGCGATAAATGCGCCGTAAGGCCCAAAGTCACCTAATACGTATAACATGGCCGACGAAATTTCACCGGCAAGGCCTGTGCCTATCATGAGTTTGGCAAGGCCAATGGCACTACCGACTACTGCGAGCAACTCTATTGGGAAGCGACGTTTTACTTCACTTAGCTTGATTGTGCCCGTTAGCATTAAACCGATAAGAAGAACGAGTAGGCCTTTTACTAATGGCACTAGGCCAACAATACTTAACCCTAATACGGTTGCAAAACTTGCCAGCACAATATTTGATTGCTTAGGTTTTAAATGGGTTTGTAAATCAAGGCCTGATATATAAACAAACTCGCGTTTTAAATTGGGCAGCGAGTAAAATGCTTTGCCAGGAGCAAGGATCAAGGAATCACCCGCTTGCAGTTGAACTTTACCTAAGCCACCTTGTAAACGGTCATGGCCGCGGCGAATGGCAATAACGGCTGCATGAAATTGTTCACGAAAGCGAATTTCTTTAATTGTTTTACCAATGTATTTTGATGAATGACTAACAACAACTTCAACTAGGTGCTCAACGTCTTTCTCATGTTTGTCGTGCACAACTTTTAAGCCGTCAAATTGGGTGAGCAGAGGTACTGACTTTATATCACCTACAAACAGCAGTACGTCACCTTCTTTAATAACTTGTTTTGGGGTAACCGCACAAATACGTTTATCACCACGGATTATTTCGGCTAAGAACAAGTCTTTTAATTCACGAAGGCCATTTTCCTCAACACTTTTACCAATTAGTTTAGAGCCTGTTTCGACTTTACCTTCAAGGTAAAAGGGCACCACTTCTTGGTCATTTTTACCGTTATCTGGTAAATACTTGAGCATCACTAAAATAGTGATAAGTCCGACGCTCAATGCGCCTAAACCAATCAAGGTAAAATCAAAAAAACCAAGTGGCTCCATGCCCGCTTCAACGGCAAAGCCATTAACAATTAAATTGGTTGAGGTACCTATCAGGGTGATCGTGCCACCTAAAATGGCAGTGTACGATAAAGGTAACAAAAGCTTAGACGGTGAATGTGTCGGGCTTTCTTTTATTGCACTGATAAGCGATGCTACTACTGCTGTATTATTAGTAAATGATGATAAAAAGGCAGTTGATAAACCCAGTTTTGTCACCGAACTTGTCAGGCTACCTTTCGAAAGAGACTGAGCAAGCTTTTGCACTAACGTGGTTTTTTCTACAGCTATCGAAACGAGTACAAGTAGAATAAGAGTAATTAAAGAAGGATTTGCATAGTTAATTAGCATATCTTCAAGGCTGATCAGCCCAGCTAAATAACTAATACCAATGGCGCCGACAAATAACCATGCAGGTTTTAGTCGTGTGCCAAAAAGGCACCCGACTAATACCAGCATAATGCCTGTTAATACCAGCTGTTGATACATGCTTTTTACTTCCTATAACAGGCGAATGGTGATTATTTAAGCTTAGTTATATCAAGCGCTTGCCAATGAGGGAAGTGCTTGCGTACTAATGCGTTAAATTCAACTTCAAAATCGCTAAAGTTACTTTGTTGCTCTTCGGTGCTAAGTAATTGTTCAATCATACCTGCAGCAACGGTCAGGTTAGATAAGCGATCAATTAGGATAAATGCACCTGTTTCATGGTTGTTATGGTACTCATCAGCCAAAATTGTTTCTGTAAGCTCTAGGGTTACAATGGCAATTTCGTTAAGCTGTAATGAGTCAGCTTGACCATGCTCTAGGGTATTAACATCAATCGTGTGATCGATCTTTCTTACCACTGCCGAGGTATTTTTGCTGCCTAACTTAAAGTTGTAGCTTTTACCTAATACTAACGGTGCTTCATGCATCCATACTAATTTAGCTTGAATACGGTTTGTTACAGCAGCATTTGAGGCTGCTGGTACAATCACATCGCCACGACTGATATCAATTTCGTCGTTTAACGTTAAGGTAATTGCTTGGCCTGCTTCAGCGGTATCTAGGTTACCATCGAAAGTGACAATCTCTTTAATGCTCGAGCTTTTACCCGATGGTAATACTTTCACTGCATCACCCACGCTAAGTTTGCCAGACGTTAAAGTGCCTTGGAAACCACGGAAGTCTAAGTTCGGGCGTACTACATATTGCACTGGTAAGCGGGCTTCAAACCCGTTATCAATTTCAGCTGCTGGTGAGTCTTCAAGTAACTCCAGCAGTGGCTTTTCTGTGTAATAAGGTGTGTGCTCTGAGCGTGTTACTACGTTGTCACCTTTTAGCGCTGACATCGGCACAAATTTGATATTAGTGGCGTTTAGCTGCTCTGCAAACTTAAGGTAGTCGGCTTTGATTTTCTCGTATACCGTTTCATCGAAATCGACGATATCCATCTTATTGATAGCAACAACAAACTGCTTAATACCTAATGAGTCACAGATAAAGCTATGACGCTTAGTTTGTACTTGTACGCCGTAACGAGCGTCAACTAGGATAATCGCCACGTCACTAGTTGATGCGCCGGTCACCATGTTGCGTGTGTATTGCTCATGTCCTGGCGTATCAGCAATAATGAATTTACGTTTTGCTGTAGAGAAGTAACGATAAGCAACGTCAATGGTAATACCTTGCTCACGCTCAGCTTGAAGACCATCTACAAGGAGTGCTAAATCAAGCTCTTCACCGGCATTACCGACTTTTTCATTGTCTTTATGCAGGGCTGCAAGTTGGTCTTCATAAATTTGGTGGCTGTCGTGTAAAAGGCGGCCAATCAGCGTTGATTTACCGTCATCTACACTACCACAAGTCAGCATGCGTAAAAGGCTTTTGTCTTGTTGACGCGCAAGGTAGGCGTCGATGCCTAGCTCTCTTACTTCATTAATCGTGTCGTTTGTTTTAGACATTAGAAATAGCCCTCACGTTTTTTCTTTTCCATTGAACCAGCAGAGTCGTGATCAATCACGCGGCCTTCACGCTCAGAAGAGGTAGAAAGCAGCATCTCTTCAATAATTTCAGTTAAGGTTCCTGCTGTTGATTCCACAGCACCCGTTAGCGGGTAACAACCAAGAGTACGGAAACGGACCGATTTCATTTGCGGTACTTCACCTTCTTCTAAAGGCATACGTTCGTCATCAACCATAATAAGCGTGCCGTTACGCTCAACTACAGGGCGCTCTTTGGCAAGATAAAGTGGAACCATTTCAATGTTTTCTTGGTAGATGTACTGCCAAATATCAAGCTCAGTCCAGTTAGAAAGCGGGAATACACGAATACTTTCGCCCGGGTTAACTTGGCTGTTATACGTATTCCAAAGCTCTGGACGTTGGTTTTTTGGATCCCATCTGTGGTGTTTGTCACGGAATGAGTAAACACGCTCTTTAGCACGTGATTTCTCTTCGTCACGACGTGCACCACCAAACGCAGCATCAAAGCCGTATTTGTCTAACGCTTGCTTTAAGCCTTGCGTTTTCATGATGTCGGTGTGTTTAGCTGAGCCATGCACAAATGGATTGATATCAATCGCTAAACCTTCTGGGTTTTTATGGACGATTAAATCAAAACCATACTCTTTAGCAAGGCGGTCACGAAACTCAATCATTTCCTTAAACTTCCAGTTGGTATCAACGTGCAAAAGTGGAAATGGAATTTTTGCTGGGTAAAACGCTTTACGCGCTAAGTGTAATAACACTGATGAATCTTTACCGATAGAATAAAGCATCACCGGGTTTTCAAACTCAGCAGCAACTTCGCGCATGATTTTGATACTTTCAGCTTCTAATTGCTGAAGGTGTGTTAAAGCCATTGTTAGTCGTCCTACTAAAATGATTAAAAGTTAAATTAAGCTACGCCAGTTAAAGGCTGGGCAAAGCTGCTGGTTTGCTCGGTTTGACCAAACCATGCAAGTTGATGATGCAATGATGCAACTTCGCCAATAATTAATAAGGCGGGTGAAATAATGCTATGGCGCGAAATCAAATCGGCCAGCTCACCTAATTGCCCTGTAACCACACGTTGTTCTTTACGTGTGCCGTTTTCGATAATGGCTACGGGTGTGTCTGCACCGCGGCCATGTTTTAATAATTGTGCTTGAATATGTGGTGATTTAATCACCCCCATGTAAATCGCTAAGGTCTGATTTGGTTTGGCAAGTGACTGCCAATCTAATTCTTGACCATCTTTTTTACAGTGACCCGTTACAAACTGAATGGCTTGGGCATGATCTCTGTGAGTAAGTGGAATGCCAGCATAAGCACTACAACCTGCAGCAGCAGTAATACCCGGTACGATTTGGTAACGTACTTGATTAGCTGCGAGAACTTGCACCTCTTCACCACCACGGCCATAAATAAATGGATCGCCACCTTTAATACGGCATACTTTTTTGCCTTGCTTGGCAAAATCGACCAGCATCTGATTAGTATCTTCTTGCGCTACACTGTGATCGCCTAAACGTTTACCTACGCAAACCAAATCGGCATCACGGCGTACTAAATCCATAATTTCATCAGAAACCAAGTAGTCATATACAACTACGTCGGCTTGTTGCATTAATTGTAGTGCTTTTAGCGTTAATAGCTCTGGGTCGCCCGGGCCTGCACCAACAACATACACTTCGCCTTCAGGCTCAGGCTTGGCATCTAACATCTGCTCTAGCTGCGCTGTGGCAGCTTCGGTATTACCCGCTTGAACTTTGCTCACGACTGATGAATCAAATACGCCTTCCCAAAACTGGCGACGATCGGCAAAGTGTTTAAAGCGTTGTTTTACTTTGTCACGAAAGCTGCCCACTAAACTTGCTAGCGGCCCAATATGCTGTGGAATAAGCGTTTCGAGTTTTTCACGTAAACGACGTGCTAAAACTGGCGCTGTACCGGCGCTTGAAATTGCAATTGTGATCGGGTCACGGTCAACAATTGATGGAAAAATAAAGCTGCACTTAGGTTGGTCATCTACCACGTTTACGAAGATATTGCGTGCATTGGCAAGCTTAAACACCTCCTCATTTACGCTGTCGATATCAGTAGCAGCAATCACTAGCATCTGTTGCTCTAAATACTGCTCTTTGAAAAAGTCGTTAATAAGCGTTACATCACCTTGCTTTGCAAGCTCTTGTAGTTCATCACAAAATGCAGGGGCGACTAAGGTCACGTTGGCGCGGGCTTTTAAAAATGCTCGGCACTTGCGTAACGCAACATCCCCACCGCCGACTACCAGAACAGGCTTGTCGTCTAATTTGGTAAAGATTGGTAAATATTGCACTTTGTCTACACCCCTAAAACACATTGAATAAACTGCTTATTGCAGGTAAGCAGAATATAGTGCTCCATATAAAGTAAAAAATAATTAAAACCAAGTTTATATAGCTAAAAGTTATATATGGTGGTTGTGTTTGGCTTAAGGCTTAGTTAACAAGGGATTGCGGCGAGTTACAAGTAAATTAGTTGCCTTATGGTGATTAGTTATGATTTATAGCCGAATGATAAAAATTTGCTACTATAGGTCACTAAGATAGCAACAAAAAAGTAAACGTAATGAATAAAACACAAACAATCGCTGCTCAAGCGGTGGCGCTGATGGACTTAACAACTCTGAATGACACCGACAACACAGAATCAATTAATAACTTGGTTGCTAGTATTGAGCCAAAACTGGGCATCCCTGCGGCGGTTTGTGTGTACAGCCAGTTTGTTAGTGACGCTAAACTGGCACTCGCTGAGCGTGAACTTCAGCACGTAAAAGTGGCGACAGTTACAAACTTTCCTGATGGTGAGCAGCCTCTAGAACAAGTGATAAATGAAACACTGTTTGCCATTGAGCGCGGAGCCGACGAAATTGATTTAGTGATCCCCTATAAAGCACTGATTGCCGGTGATGAGCGCAAAGTTTTAGAGTATGTCAAAGCGTCAAAAGAGGCATGTGGCAGCCAAGCGCAACTTAAAGTCATTATCGAAAGTGGCGAATTAACCGATGATCTTATTGCAACGGCAACTAAGCTGGCAATTAATGGCGGTGCTGACTTCGTTAAAACCAGTACCGGTAAAGTGGCTGTTAATGCAACGCTAGCTGCAACAGCCATCATGTTAAATACCATTAAAGCGACTGGTAAAAAGGTTGGTTTTAAGGCAGCAGGCGGGGTCAGAACAGTCACTGATGCTGCTGAGTATTTAGCCTTAGCCGAATCAATCATGGGTGAAGCGTACTTACAGCCAGAGCTATTTCGTTTCGGCGCTTCTGGGTTATTAAGTGATGTATATGCGACATTAAATGAATCGTGAGAGTGAACAAGAAAAAATAGCACTCGAGCATAGTGCGGCAAAGCTATTTTTACGCTGCTACGAAAAGCAGTTTGGTGTAACCATGCGTAATATCTGGCATAACACACCAAGTAAACCAGATGTGAGTTGTTATAAAGGTGATGAACGGCTCGATATTGAAATAGCGCATTTATATGCCAGTGAAACAGAAGCGATGGCGGTGCTAGGTCGCCCGCTGTCTATCTCAATGCAACGCGATCTCGCTGAAATGGCTTTAGCACCGAGTAACGAACGTTTGCACTGTGCTTTGCATCGATTGCTGGCACAAAAAGCTAAGAAACATTACGAGTCTTCGCAGCCTTGGTTATTAATTCGAAATGCCAGTACTATATGGCATTTCGATGATTTTAAGTCAGTACTTACTCACCTTGATGTGCCTAAGCAGCATCCCTTTCAACAAATTTGGTTGTTATGTGATTTTTATCGTGGTGAGTTGTTGCAAGTAGTGTGATATGTAGCAGGTTAGTGTAGTGAAGGCGCCAATAAAAACGGTGATACAGCCAGTACTAACACTGGCTGTAAGTTTACTCAGTCAAATTTAAACATGCTACCTAAGCTTTCTAAGTGTGACTTGTTGGTTTTGGCAATACACTGTGTATCATCAAGAGATTTTTTAGTTGCTTCATCTGCAAGCCCCGTCACTTTTAGCTTATTTTCTTGCTGATATTCAGTGAGCGCAATCACAGTGGCTTGATCATACTTTACGTCTTCAACGTCAAATTCTTCATAGTGTGGTTGCTGCTTCAAGTAACCTAAACACACTAAATTGAGTCGTGACATCGCCAGGTCTGTTTTTTCATAGTAAGGCATTCTGTGACTCGGAACAGTAACCGATGCTATTGGCGCTTTAGCCGGTGCTGCAGCTGTGGTTACTTTTAGTGGTGCAGGGGCCTTGTAGCCAGCTGCTATGGTGTTGTCGCTATTATAACGATAATAAGTTGTGGGCACTTTTGACTCTAAGAATTCAACGGCTTTTACGATTACTTCGCGCAATGCTTTTTCTTTTGGCGTGTTTGACCAGCCACTTAAATTTCCACCGACAAGTGCACCGCCAAAGTTAGTCGCTGCTGATGTGAAATCGAAGTCTTTACTGCCACCTTCAACGCTGGTTGCGGCTAGAATTCGCGAGGTGCGGGTATCAATTAGGCGTAAATCAATGGCCATGTGTGAGCCTGAGAAACCAGCCGATACTGAACTAAATACATCACCAATAAAACCACCGCTGCCTACACTGGCACCTGAACTATCATCATCGAACTCAGTAACCGCTGCAACTACCACGATTTCGGCACCTTCGATTTCACCATAAGCTGCTCCTGATGCTGCACTTACGCGCCCTGAAACAGCGAGATCTTGCTCAGATAACACCGCATCGAGTGCTTGTCTTTCTAAAACAATAAATCGATTGGTACTGACTAATGCGGTTGTTAATTGATCTGCCATACCTTCACCGATTTCTTTTCGCCACCAACGCGAATCATTTGATTTATCGGTAAAGCGGGCTACAGCGATGCGAGCTTTTGGGCCGTTATATTGTTGCTGTGCGACTTCATTTACATTTGGACTATTTTTATTACTTGTTGATGTCGACGTGCTTTGACATGCACTCAGTGCTGCTGCAAATAACGTTAGCGAGATCGCCTTGTGTGTTTTTGTGAGCATATGATTTTCCTTAACTGATATCTCATGCAGAAAACTGGCTAACAACAATGTGTGAGCTGTTTGAATTTTTATGGATATAAAGTAGGTAAATCAGTGGCTTGTTAATAGTACTCATACGAAAACTTTATTCACTGACGCGAAAATCTGCTTGTTTTGTATATTTTTCTCGGTATTGCTTTGGTGAGATCCCATATTGCACTTTGAAGCTTCTTGCGAAGTAGCTTTGTGAACTAAAACCGTTATTTTGGGCAACTTGACCTATTGAGTATGAGCTATTAATAAGCTGCTTTGCTGCTAGTTCAATGCGTGTATTACGTAAATAATCTGAAGGAGTGAGGGAGTAGAGTGATTTCATCTTCAGCTGTAATGCGCGAGCACTCATACACATTGCTGCGGCAAGCTGTTCAACTGAAAATCCTTCATCTTGATAGTGGGCTAACACCACTTGCTTGAGTTTTTCAGTAAAGCAGTAGTCTTTGTTTTGCACTACCATGGTCTCTGTGGGGCTCGTTGCTATGGGGGCGGCTAGTTGTGCAGTTAAGTGTTGATTTAATAGCTGGCGTAAACTTATCAGACTTTTAACGCGGCTGATCAAAAGAGTCGGTTCGAAAGGCTTACTCAAATAGTCATCAGCTAACAAGTCAAGCCCTTTTAAGCGGCTTTGCGTATCTGCTTTTGCAGATAAAAGTAACACTGGGACATGACTGGTGGCAGGATTTTCACGTAGTTTAGCCAGTAGCTGATAACCATCCATAACTGGCATCATCACATCACTAATAATGAGATCTGGTAATTCATCTTGGCAAAGGGAAATCGCGTGTTGGCCATCAGCAGCACAAAGACAGTTAAATTCTTGATTAAATAAGCTGAGCAGTAGCTGTGTCATATCATGATTGTCTTCAACAATGAGAAGGGTTTGTTTAGCATTGCGATGTTCTAAGGTCGTTTTGCTCTGGTTGGTGTTCATAACAACCGGCAATGAAACACTAAAGCAGCTACCTTTACCTATCTCGCTGTGAAGTGTTATTTCTCCTCCATATGCTTCCACAAGTTGTTTTACTAATGTTAGGCCGATACCACTGCCTGATTCGATGGACGCTACACGTGTAAAGCGCTTAAAAACCTGATGCTGATCCTCAACAGCAATACCTATTCCGGTGTCGGTTATATTTATTATGGCTTGTTGCTGATTAACCGTTAGGCTTACGCTGACACTGCCACCTTCAGGAGTGTACTTTAAGGCGTTATTGATTAAGTTACTAAAAATAGAATGGGCGTGATTAGGTGCAATATTAGTCGCACATAATAAATGATCATTATCTTGAAAACTAAACTGTAAGTTTTTTTGCGCAAATAGCGGGGCGAAGTCTTGCGTAAGCTCGGTTAAAAAACGTGCTAATGAATATGGAGAAACAGTGTACACAGCAGTACTTGGTCGTTTGCTTAATTGCAGTAATTGATTAATAAGTTCAAGTAACCGTTGGCTGTTGCGTTTAATACTCGCAAGGTGTGTTTGTGATTGCGTGTCCTGATGTTGCTGTTGCAACTGACTGACAGGGGCAAGAATTAAACTCAGGGGCGTTTTTAGCTCATGACTAATGTTATCTAAGAACTGATCTTTTAATTTGTTTAACGCCACTTCTTTTTGTTTGTCTTGCTCAGCTAGTTTGCGTTTGTAAATTGCATTTAATAGTGACCAAGCCACGCTCAATACGGCAAGAAAATAAACCACGTATGCAATGGGGCTTTGCCACCAAGGCGGCACAACGGTCAGTGCTAATAAAGATTTGGTTTGACTCCATTGCCCATACTGATCTTTTGCTTTAATTAGTAGTTCATATTGCCCAGCAGGGAGTTGTGGGTAATTGACTTGGCGAAGACTTGCGTCTGTATAGAGAAACTGCTCATCAAAACCTGCTAATTTATAGCCATATTGATAATGGTTTGGGCTTGCTGGATTTTGTAGAGCGCTAAACTTAAACCCGATAACTCCAGATGATTGCGGCAGAGAAAGCGTGTTAGTGGCATTTATAAGCAAATCAGATTGCTGATCAAAGTAACGCGTCTCAATCGCTTGGTTGTTGAGCAGCAACTCAGTTAAAACTGGGGTAGGTGGCGTATGAGTTAAATCTAACTGCTCAGGATAAAAGTGGTTAAAGCCATTGATGCCACCAAAATAGAGTTCGCCATCAGCAGCTTGAAAGCTCGCGCCGAGGATAAAAGATTGATGCTGAATACCTTGTTCGGGTAAAAATTGCTGTATTTTGCTGGTATGCGGTTGATAGCGGGATAAGCCACCATTTGTAGCAAGCCAAAGGTAACCCTGTTTGTCAGCTAAAATATCAAAAATATTGTCATTTGCCAGACCATGTTGCTCTGTTATGTGCTTAACGGCAAAGGTCTGTTTGTCGACTTTATTTAGCCCTTGCATAGTGCCAACCCAAATAGTGTTTTTATTATCCAGTAATAAAGAGGTGACCATATTATGGCTGAGCGCATTTTGTTCTACTGAAGAAGAACGATCATTAAGGAGTGTAAAGTGCTCTGTGTCTATATCTAACTTGTTGAGTCCAGCACGCGTGCCTATCCAAAGCGCATTGTCATCATGATCATAAGCGAGTGTAAAAACAGTGTTGTTAGCTAGGCTGTTACGAGTAGGGTCATGTTGGAAGTGGCGGACACTTCCTGTGCTCGGGTCAAAGCGGGTAAGGCCTTGGTTGCTGCCAAGCCAAAGTATATCGTTACCGTCACTCGCAATTGCGTAGACACGATTACTGCTTAACTGATGACTTTGCATCGAGAAGACCGCAAAGTCATCGCTGTCTTGTTGGTATTTAAGTAACCCGCCACCATAGGTTCCTACCCATAATTGCTGTTTATTATCTTCGTGTAGAGCAAAAATATTACTATTAGGGAGTTGAGACTTATAGTTTTTATAGCCATTTTCAGTTCGTAGATTAAGCCCGTCGCGAGTACCTACCCACAATTGGCCATTGCTGCGCTTGATAATAGCGCGAATAAAGTTGTGGCTTAGAGAATCAGCGTTGAGAGTTTTTGTTTGATGAGAAAATTGCTGTTGAGAAGGATTGTAGCGCTGCACCCCAAAGCCATCACTACCAATCCATATAACGCCTTGAGGATCTTGATAAACTGACAATAAATAATCACTTTTCAACGAGTTTGTCAGTTGTGCGTCATGTCGATATTGCACTATATCCTGATGAATATTTTTGTCTGCTTCAATAAAATAAATGCCTTTTCCATAACTTGTGATCCAAAGATTATTACTGCTATCAATTAAACTATCAGTGATCCAGACACCATTAAATCGTGCAATCTCATTGGTCGTGTCGTTTTTTGGGTCGAGCAGGTATAAGCCGTGTTTAGCGCCTACCAAAAGTTGCTGGTTTGCTAAAAGGTTGATGTGCCATAGTGCCGAGGTGATAGTGGCATGCTGCTCAAACTGTTTTGTAACACTATTGAACTTTATTAAGCCATGGCTGGTGGCAAGCCACAACTGGTTATTGCTTGTAACTATATCGCGAATAACAATATTTGGATTACCTGAGAGCTTGATTTGGAAATGTTCAACCTGCTGTTTAGGTAAATTAAACATCGTTAATTTACCTTGTTCATGGCCAAGCCACAGGTTGTCGAACTTATCAAACGCCATTGACCAGATTTTATCATCGCTAAGCGGCAGCAGTGAGCTGGACGAAGTATATGTGCTGAATTGCCCTGTTGTTGTATCTAAGCGGTTTAATCCTTTACTTGCAGTGGCAAACCAAAGCTGATTATTTTTATCTTGTAGACATGCGGTGACCCAATTACCTGAAATACTGCCTTTTAAGCCCGTTGCTTTAAAACGTTTAAATTCGTAACCATCAAATCGATTTAAACCACCTTGGGTTGCAAACCACGTGAACCCTTGTGCATCGTTGATACTACAATTGATGGAGTTTTGGCTTAGCCCTTGTTGACTATCGAAGCTACTTAAATGCAGAGGACGAGCGCTGACTGAGTAACAAATCAGTAGCGTAATAGAGCAAAAAAAACGAAATAATAGGCTATGTTGAGCAGTCAAATTGAACGTCCATTTATTGTAATTGTTCCTATATCGGGTTGATGATAAACTGCTTTTTAATCAATGTTAATATTGATTTTTAATTCAGCAGGTGAGAATTTAACTTATGGGTATCTTTTACACTTGTGTTAATGAATTGCGTAAGTATAATAGGCATCCACTTTGCAGGGGCGTAGTTCCAATTGGTAGAACAGCGGTCTCCAAAACCGACGGTTGGGAGTTCGAATCTCTCCGCCCCTGCCACTTTTACACAATGTGTGAAGTCTGAAATTAAAAATCGGTTTAAACAAGTCTGTTTTTAAGTTTAGATTTTAATGGATTAACCCTGCCAGTGCGCAGGGTTGTTGTGTCTGTAGTTAAGGTAAAAATATTATGAGCACGAATGTAGAAACTCCATCGAATGCGATGGATTCAGTAAAGTGGATTGTAGCTATTGCGCTACTAGCAGGCGCAGTCGTTGGTAACCACATGTATGCAGACCAATCTGTATTATTACGTGCTATTGGTGTAGTGGTTGCTGTTGCAGCGGGTTTAGGCATTGCCTCACTAACTGAAAAAGGTCGTACTTTTATTGCATTTGCAAAAGAAGCACGTATCGAAGTACGTAAAGTTGTGTGGCCAACACGCCAAGAAACAACACATACGACATTAATTGTAATGGTTGCAACTGTGATTATGGCACTTATCCTTTGGGGATTAGATGGCATTTTATTCCGCGCAGTAGGCTTTTTAACTGGATTGGAGATCTAATCCCATGTCGGATGAGAAGAACGAAAAGAAACTACGTTGGTACGTAGTACAAGCTTTCTCTGGTTATGAGAAGCGTGTAGCACAAACCATTCTTGAGCATATCAAGATCGAAGGTTTGGAAGATAGTTTTGGTGAAGTATTAGTACCAACTGAAGAAGTTGTTGAGATGCGTGCAGGTCAAAAGCGCAAATCTGAGCGTAAATTCTTCCCAGGTTACGTACTAGTTCAAATGGACATGAACGATGCAAGCTGGCACTTAGTAAATAGCACAGCACGTGTTATGGGCTTCATTGGTGGTACGTCTGATCGTCCTGCGCCAATTAGCCAAAAAGAAGCTGACCGCATCTTAAACCGTCTTCAAGAAAACTCAGAAGCACCTAAGCCGGCTACATTATTTGAGCCTGGTGAAGTTGTTCGTGTTATCGATGGTCCGTTTGCAGACTTCAGCGGTGTTGTTGAAGAAGTGGATTACGAAAAGAGCCGCGTAAAAGTGTCTGTGCTTATCTTCGGTCGTTCGACACCTGTTGAGCTTGAGTTTGGTCAAGTTGAACAAGACAAGTAAGTAAAAAATTAAAGCTGCCAAAATCGTTTAATATTTTGGCAATAAGCTTGAAAAAGGCCGCTGATTAACTTATAATCAGCGGCCTTTTTGTGTTACGGCAAGTTGCGACTTGTTTTTATCACAAAAAGTGAGAACCAATTTTTAAACTGGGAAGCCGTTAGAGTACGCGTCCTCGCGCGCACAAGGCTATGACCCACCAAATGAGGTATTTATTATGGCTAAAAAAGTTGAAGCTATTATCAAGCTACAAGTTGCCGCTGGTATGGCTAACCCTAGTCCTCCAGTAGGTCCAGCACTAGGTCAACACGGTGTAAACATCATGGAATTCTGTAAAGCGTTCAACGCACGTACAGAGTCTATCGAAAAAGGCGCTCCAGTTCCTGTAGTGATCTCTGTTTACGGTGACCGTTCTTTCACGTTCGAAATGAAAACTCCACCGGCTGCTTACTTACTTAAGAAAGCTGCAGGCATCAAATCAGGCTCAGGCCGTCCTAACACTGAAAAAGTGGGTACAGTTACACGTGCTCAACTTGAAGAAATCGTTGAGACAAAACGACCTGACCTTACAGCGGCTGATATGGACGCTGCGGTTCGCACTATCGCAGGTTCTGCGCGTGCGATGGGCTTGAACGTAGAGGACTAAGATAATGGCAAAATTAACTAAACGTATGCGTACAATCCGCGAAAAAGTGGATGCGACTAAAGATTACGAAATCAATGAAGCAGTTGCTCTTTTAAAAGAGTTAGCGACAGCTAAATTCGTAGAAAGTGTTGACGTTGCTGTTAACCTTGGTATCGATGCTCGTAAATCTGACCAAAACGTTCGTGGTGCTACTGTACTACCTAACGGTACTGGTCGTGAAGTTCGTGTTGCTGTATTCACACAAGGCGCTAACGCAGACGCTGCGAAAGAAGCTGGTGCTGAATTAGTGGGCATGGAAGATCTTGCTGATCTAGTTAAGAAAGGCGAGATGAACTTTGACGTTGTTGTTGCATCTCCAGACGCTATGCGTGTTGTTGGTCAACTAGGTCAAATCTTAGGTCCACGTGGTCTAATGCCAAACCCTAAAACTGGTACTGTAACGCCTAACGTTGCAGAAGCAGTTAAAAACGCGAAAGCAGGTCAAGTTCGTTACCGTAACGACAAGAACGGTATCATCCATACTACTATCGGTAAGGTTGATTTCACTGCTGAGCAACTTCAACAAAACCTTGAAGCTCTTATTGTTGCGCTTAAGAAGGCTAAACCTTCTCAAGCAAAAGGTACTTACGTGAAGAAAGTAACTATCTCTACAACAATGGGTGCAGGTGTTGCTGTTGACCAAAACTCACTAAGCACGACTGTTGCTTAATTAAGAGTTTACATGGCGTGAAATTTGAACTATAATTTTGCGCCATTTTGTTGAGAAAGTTAATTTCAAAACAAGTAAAGAATTCGGGTTGAAGTCCATAATTTCGTAATGCCTTCGGGTAAAAACGATAAATTGGGCTTCCGTCCAAGACCGTAGGCGGCCCTAGGCCTTAATCATTTTACCTACGTAGACGGTGTGAATCCCCAGATAGATTTTTCCTAATCTTCTGGCTCTCGCCGTAAAAAGCATCTCCATCATTGATGGGGAAGAGTAGAACAGGGAAGCCAATATCGGCGACCCATTAAACCAGGAGTAACACCCATGGCTTTAAATCTTCAAGGCAAAAAAGCAATTGTTGCTGAAGTCAACGAAGCAGCCACTGGTGCTCTTTCTGCAGTTGTTGCAGATTCTCGTGGTGTAACAGTTGGTGCTATCACTGCCCTTCGTAAAGAAGCTCGTGAAGCTGGTGTATGGATGAAAGTTGTTCGTAACACTCTAGCTAAACGTGCTGTTGAAGGTACAGATTTTGAGTGCCTTTCTGACTCATTTGTTGGTCCAAGCTTAATCGCTTTCTCTTCAGAGCACCCTGGTGCTGCTGCGCGTATCTTCTCAGATTTCGCGAAGAAGAACGAGAAATTCGAAGTTAAGACGGCTGCATTTGAAGGTAACGTAGTAGACGCAGCTATGCTAGCAACTCTACCTACTTACGACGAAGCTGTTGCACGCTTAATGAGCGCTATGAAAGAAGCGTCTGCAGGTAAATTGTGTAAAACAATTGAAGCAGTACGTGTACAGAAAGAAGAGCAAGCTGCTTAATTTTAAGCTGTTTTTTTGTTCACTTTCGGTGTAATATTTTTTTTGGACTAAAATTAGTCCGTAATAATTAGGAAATTTGTAATGTCTGTAACTAAAGACCAAATCCTTGATGCTATTGCTGAAATGTCAGTAATGGACGTTGTTGCTCTAGTTGAAGCAATGGAAGAAAAATTCGGTGTAACTGCAGCTGCTGCTGTTGTTGCTGGTCCAGCTGCTGAAGCTGCTGAAGAGAAGACTGAGTTCGACGTAATCCTTGCTGGCGCTGGCGCTAACAAGGTTGCAGCTATCAAAGCTGTACGTGGTGCAACTGGTCTTGGCCTTAAAGAAGCTAAAGCACTTGTTGAATCAGCTCCTGCACCTATCAAAGAAGGTGTATCTAAAGAAGAAGCTGAAGCACTTAAGAAAGATCTTGAAGAAGCTGGTGCTGAAGTTGAGATCAAGTAATCTAGCTTACGCTAGGTTCGCTGCCTGAGAAATCAGGCAAGGGCTGGTGATTATTTAATCACCGGCCTTTTTGCGCTATAGAGCGACACAATCCTGTAGCGCAAATAAAATCTAATTTTCTCTTTACTTTCAAGTTGTTACCTCTTTTGGTGTTGAAAGTGGCAGAGCAAAATAGAACAACAATTTAATGTTGTACATCTTGGCATAGATGCCAGTTAAGTCTGTTCTTACAAGAACAGGTCGGGTCAAAGATCAGCAAGCTGAGGAACCCCATGGCTTACTCTTATTCTGAAAAGAAACGTATCCGTAAGGATTTTGGTAAACGTCCACAAGTTTTGGATATACCTTTCTTACTGTCGACGCAGTTAGAATCGTTTAAAAAATTCTTAGTCCCTGACGCTGATGGCGATCACGGTTTGGAAGCTGCTTTCCGTTCTGTGTTTCCGATCAAAAGCTACTCGGGAAATTCTGAGCTTCAATACGTAAGTTATCGTATTGGTGAGCCAGTATTCGATGTAAAAGAATGTCAAATTCGCGGTGTGACTTATTCTGCTCCACTTCGCGTAAAATTGCGTCTTGTGGTGATGGACAAAGAAGCACCAGGCACAGTTAAAGACATTAAAGAGCAAGAAGTTTACATGGGCGAAATTCCGCTCATGACTGATACCGGTACCTTTGTAATTAATGGTACAGAGCGTGTTATCGTTTCTCAGCTACACCGTAGCCCTGGTGTATTCTTTGATAACGACCGCGGTAAAACTCACTCGTCAGGTAAAGTACTTTATAACGCGCGTGTAATTCCTTACCGTGGTTCATGGTTAGACTTCGAGTTTGATGCAAAAGATAACCTATATGTACGTATTGACCGTCGTCGTAAATTACCGGCGTCTATTATCTTACGTGCACTAGAGTTCTCTACAGAAGAAATCCTAGATATCTTCTTTGATACTACTGCGTTTGAAGTTACTGACGGTAAAGTTCTTATGGAACTTGTACCTTCACGTTTACGTGGTGAAACTGCCGCTTTTGATATCAAGAGCGATGACGGTGAAGTCCTTGTTGAAGCGGGTCGTCGTATTACTGCGCGTCACATCAAGAACATCGAGAAAAAAGGTATTAACCAATTAGAAGTACCTCATGAGTACATCATTGGTCGTGTTGTAGCTAGAAACTACGTTGACGAATCAACGGGTGAGATCATCGCAAATGCGAATGATGAGCTATCACTTGAGCTAATGGCTGAATTGGTTAAAGCAGGTCACACTAAGATTGATACACTATATATCAACGAAGTGGACAGCGGCGCCTACATGTCAGATACATTACGTATCGACACAACAAGCAACCGTTTAGAAGCATTAGTAGAAATTTATCGCATGATGCGCCCAGGCGAGCCACCGACGAAAGACGCGGCTGAAGCCTTATTTGATAACTTGTTCTTCTCTGAAGAACGTTACGATTTATCAACAGTTGGTCGTATGAAGTTCAATAGCCGTGTAGGTTATGACACTGATACAGGCCCTGGCACATTATCGAAAGAAGACATCGTAGCTGTTATGAAAGTGCTTATCGCTATTCGTAACGGTGTTGGCGATGTTGATGATATCGACCACTTAGGCAACCGTCGTATCCGTAGTGTTGGCGAAATGGCTGAGAACCAATTCCGCGTTGGTCTAGTACGTGTTGAGCGTGCTGTACGTGAGCGTTTAAGCTTAGGTGACCTTGACGCTGTAATGCCACAAGATCTAATTAACGCTAAGCCAATCTCGGCAGCGGTTAAAGAGTTCTTCGGTTCATCTCAGTTATCACAGTTCATGGACCAAAATAACCCGCTTTCAGAAGTAACGCACAAGCGTCGTATTTCTGCATTAGGCCCGGGTGGTTTAACACGTGAACGCGCTGGCTTCGAAGTTCGAGACGTTCACGTAACTCACTATGGTCGTGTATGTCCAATCGAAACGCCTGAGGGTCCAAACATCGGTCTAATTAACTCATTGTCTACGTACGCACGTACGAATGACTATGGTTTCTTAGAAACACCTTACCGTAAAGTGGTAAATGGTGTAGTTACTGATGAAGTAGATTACTTATCAGCCATTGAAGAAGGTCAGTTTGTTATCGCTCAGGCGAACTCAAACTTGAACGAAAACAATGAGTTTGTTGATGAACTAATTCCATGTCGTCACAAAGGTGAATCAACCTTTATGGGCAAAATGGATCAGCAATATATGGACGTATCACCACAACAGGTGATCTCTGTAGCGGCAGCACTTATCCCGTTCCTAGAACACGATGATGCTAACCGTGCATTGATGGGTTCAAACATGCAACGTCAAGCAGTACCAACACTTATCGCGGACAAGCCGCTGGTAGGTACAGGTATTGAGCTTACACTAGCAAAAGACTCTGGTGTAACTATCGTTGCTAAGCGTGGTGGTGAAGTAATGTATGCGGATGCAAGCCGCATCGTTGTAAATGTACATGAAGATGAGCGTATTCCAGGTGAAGCGGGCATCGATATTTACAACCTTACTAAGTACACACGCTCAAACCAAAATACATGTATTAACCAAAAGCCAACTTGTATGGTTGGTGAGCCGGTAACACGTGGTGACGTATTAGCAGATGGTCCTTCGACTGACTTAGGTGACTTAGCACTTGGTCAAAACCTTCGCGTGGCATTCATGCCATGGAACGGTTATAACTTCGAGGATTCAATCCTACTATCTGAGCGCGTAGTTCAAGAAGATCGTCTAACGACTATCCACATTCAAGAACTACAATGTATCGCACGTGATACTAAATTAGGTCCAGAAGAGATCACAGCAGATATCCCTAACGTAGGTGAATCTGCACTAGGCAAGCTTGATGAATCAGGCGTTGTTTATATCGGTGCTGAAGTTAAAGGCGGCGATATCCTAGTAGGTAAAGTGACTCCGAAAGGCGAAACGCAATTAACACCTGAAGAAAAGCTACTACGTGCTATCTTCGGTGAGAAAGCGTCAGACGTTAAAGACAGCTCTTTACGTGTACCAAACTCTGTAACTGGTACTGTAATCGACGTACAAGTTTTCACCCGTGACGGTGTTGAAAAAGATAAGCGTGCGTTAGAAGTTGAAGACATGCAGCTTCGCGAAGCGAAGAAAGACTTCAACGAAGAGTTCCGTATCTTAGAAGCTGGTGTATTAGACCGTGCTCGTAAGTTACTTATTGACGCAGGTCTGAGCGCAGATTCAATTGCATCACTAAATGCTGAAAAGCTGCTTACGCAAAGCCTTGCTGAAGAAGACAAGCAAGCTGAACTTGAGCAACTAGCTGCTCAGTACGATGAGCTTAAAGCTGAATACGATAAGAAGTTTGAAAACAAACGTCGTAAGATCACTCAAGGTGATGACTTAGCACCAGGCGTACTTAAGATTGTTAAAGTATACCTAGCTGTTAAACGTCGTATCCAACCGGGTGATAAGATGGCGGGTCGTCACGGTAACAAAGGTGTTATCTCGACTATCGTACCAGTAGAAGATATGCCATACGATGACAAAGGTCGTACGGTAGACATCGTTCTGAACCCGCTAGGTGTACCATCACGTATGAACATCGGTCAGATCCTAGAAACACATATGGGTCTTGCTGCACGTGGTGTGGGTGAGCGCTTAGAAGAAATGATGAAAGAGCAGCGTGAACTGCACGAAATCCGTAGCTTCGTTAAGAAAGTTTACGAATTAGGTGATTGTCGTCAGAAAGTTGATATCGACTCGTTCTCTGATGATGAAGTTCGTCGCTTAGCTGAAAACTTGAAAGGTGGTTTACCGATCGCAACTCCAGCCTTTGATGGTGCTCGTGAAAGCGAGATCAAAGACTTACTAGAGCTTGGTGGTTATCCAAGAAGCGGTCAAGTTACACTTTATGATGGCCGTACTGGCGATCAGTTTGAACGTCAAGTAACTGTTGGTTACATGTACATGCTGAAACTTAACCACTTGGTTGATGACAAGATGCACGCACGTTCAACTGGTTCTTATAGCCTTGTTACTCAGCAGCCGCTGGGTGGTAAAGCTCAGTTCGGTGGCCAGCGTTTCGGTGAGATGGAGGTGTGGGCACTAGAAGCATACGGTGCTGCATATACTCTACAAGAAATGCTAACAGTGAAATCGGATGACGTGAACGGTCGTACTAAGATGTATAAGAACATCGTAGATGGTAACCATAAGATGGAACCAGGTATGCCAGAATCGTTCAACGTATTGTTGAAAGAAATCCGCTCACTGGGTATCAACATCGAGTTGGAAGAAAATTAAGCCATTTAGGTGCGGCGTAAGCCGCACCTGTTAGGCCGAATAGAATGTAGGGGCGATTGGTTCGCCCTCAAGATTAACCTCCGACAGGAGAGCTAAGGTGAAAGACTTACTTAAGTTTCTGAAGCAACAAAATAAGACCGAAGAATTCGATGCAATTCGCATTGGTCTTGCTTCGCCAGATATGGTTCGTTCATGGTCATACGGTGAAGTAAAGAAACCTGAGACAATCAACTACCGTACTTTCAAGCCTGAGCGCGACGGCTTATTCTGTGCCCGTATCTTCGGCCCAGTGAAAGATTATGAGTGTTTATGTGGTAAATATAAGCGCCTTAAGCACCGTGGTGTTATTTGTGAAAAGTGTGGCGTTGAAGTAACGCTGACTAAAGTGCGTCGTGACCGTATGGGTCATATTGAGCTTGCTAGCCCAGTTGCGCACATTTGGTTCTTAAAATCATTACCGTCACGTATCGGCTTAATGCTAGACATGACACTTCGTGACATTGAGCGCGTACTTTACTTCGAATCATTCGTAGTAACTGAGCCTGGTATGACAACGCTTGAGCGTGGTCAGCTTTTAGGTGAAGAAGAGTACCTAGATGCACTTGAAGAGCACGGTGATGAGTTTGAAGCGAAGATGGGTGCTGAAGCAGTATTAGACTTGCTTCGTGAACTTGATCTTGGCCAATTAATTGCTGAAATGCGTGAAGAGTTACCAACAATTAACTCTGAAACTAAGCGTAAGAAGATCACTAAACGTCTTAAATTAATGGAATCTTTCCACCAATCAGGTAACAACCCTGAGTGGATGATCATGACTGTACTTCCAGTACTTCCACCTGATCTACGTCCATTAGTACCACTAGACGGTGGTCGTTTTGCGACTTCTGATCTGAATGACCTTTACCGTCGTGTTATTAACCGTAATAACCGTCTTAAGCGTCTATTAGATCTAGCAGCACCAGACATTATCGTACGCAACGAAAAACGTATGTTACAAGAAGCGGTAGATGCGCTACTTGATAACGGTCGTCGCGGTCGTGCGATCACAGGTTCTAACAAACGTCCTCTTAAATCGCTTGCTGATATGATCAAAGGTAAGCAAGGTCGTTTCCGTCAGAACTTACTTGGTAAACGTGTAGATTACTCTGGCCGTTCTGTAATCACAGTAGGTCCTACGCTTAAACTACACCAGTGTGGTCTTCCTAAGAAGATGGCACTTGAGCTATTCAAACCATTTATCTATGGCAAACTAGAGCGTCGCGGCATGGCTACGACTATCAAAGCAGCTAAGAAGATGGTTGAGCGTGAAGTGGCAGAAGTATGGGATGTATTAGACGAAGTAATTCGTGAACATCCAGTATTACTTAACCGTGCACCAACACTTCACCGTTTGGGTATCCAAGCGTTCGAACCTGTGCTTATCGAAGGTAAAGCGATCCATTTACACCCATTAGTTTGTGCGGCGTACAACGCTGACTTCGATGGTGACCAAATGGCGGTACACGTACCGTTAACGCTTGAAGCACAGTTAGAAGCACGTGCTCTAATGATGTCTACAAACAACATCCTATCTCCAGCGAATGGTGAGCCAATCATCGTTCCTTCACAGGACGTTGTATTAGGTCTTTACTACATGACGCGTGATCGCATCAATGCGAAAGGCGAAGGTACTGTATTTAAAGATCCTAAAGAAGCTGAAAAAGCATACCGCAGCGGTAACGCTGAGTTACATGCACGCGTAAAAGTACGTATCAGTGAGACTATTAGCTCTGAAGATGGTGATGCAGTTGAGCAAGTATCTATTGTTGAAACAACAGTAGGTCGTGCGATTCTTTCACTAATCCTACCTAAAGGCATGCCGTTTGAGTTAATCAACCAAGCCCTAGGTAAGAAACAAATTTCTGGCTTATTAAACGAGTGTTACCGTCGTCTAGGTCTTAAAGATACTGTTATCTTTGCTGACCAAGTAATGTACACCGGTTTCCACTACGCAATGAAGTCAGGTGTTTCAATCGGTATCGATGACTTAGTTATCCCACCGGTTAAAGCAGAAATCATTGAATCAGCGGAAGCTGAAGTAACTGAAATCAACCAACAATTCCAATCAGGTCTTGTAACGGCTGGTGAAAAGTACAATAAAGTTATCGATATCTGGTCACGTGTAAATGAAAACTTATCACGTGAGATGATGGCGAACTTATCAAAAGACACTGTAATCAACGCGAAAGGCGAAGAAGAAGAGCAATCTTCATTCAACTCAGTGTTTATGATGGCAGACTCAGGTGCACGTGGTAGCGCCGCTCAGATCCGTCAGTTAGCGGGTATGCGTGGTCTAATGGCACGTCCAGATGGTTCAATCATCGAGACACCAATCACGGCGAACTTCCGTGAAGGTCTAAACGTACTACAGTACTTCATCTCGACGCACGGTGCGCGTAAAGGTCTTGCCGATACAGCACTTAAAACAGCAAACTCGGGTTACTTAACGCGTCGTCTAGTAGACGTTGCACAAGACTTAGTAATCAACGAAGACGATTGTGGCACAGAAGATGGCTTAACAATGAAACCGCTTATCGAAGGTGGTGACGTTGTAGAAGCACTTCGCGAACGTGTTCTTGGTCGTGTTGTTGCTGAAGATGTATTAATCCCTGGTACAAACGAAGTACTTGTTGAGCGTAACATCATGCTTGACGAAAAACTGTGTGACCTTTTAGAAGAGCACTCAGTGGATGAAGTACGCGTTCGTTCAGTAATCACTTGTGATAATGACTTTGGTGTATGTGCTAAGTGTTACGGTCGTGACCTTGCGCGTGGCCACATCATCAACCCAGGTGAGTCAGTAGGTGTTATCGCGGCACAATCAATCGGTGAGCCGGGTACACAGCTTACGATGCGTACCTTCCACATCGGTGGTGCGGCATCTCGAGCGTCTGCTGAAAACAGTGTACAAGTTAAAACTAACGGTACATTGAAGTTACACAATGCGAAGTACGTATTAAACACAGACGGTAAGATTGTTATCACGTCTCGTTCAACAGAGATCACTATCATCGATAGCTTTGGTCGTGAGAAAGAGCGTTATAAAGTTCCTTACGGTGCGGTGTTAACGGTACAAGATAATGCAGAAGTTCAAGGTAACGATATCGTTGCAACTTGGGATCCGCATAGTCACCCAATCGTTCTTGAGCACAAGTCAAAAATCTCGTTCAGCGACATTGATGACTCAAATACCGAAGCACAAACAGACGAGTTAACTGGTTTAACACGTGTGGTTGTTAAAGACTTAGGTAAAGCGAATGCGAAAGAACCTAAACTAATCATCGAAAGCGATGAGCGTGGTCTGCAAGAAACACGTCTACCTTCATTCACAACGATTGAAGTAACAGACGGTGCAACTGCAAACCCAGGTGACGTACTTGCACGTATTCCGCAAGAAGGTTCGAAAACTCGTGACATCACGGGTGGTCTACCTCGCGTAGCTGACTTATTCGAAGCACGTAAACCGAAAGATCCTGCAATCCTTGCAGAAATCACAGGTACTATTAGCTTCGGTAAAGAAACTAAAGGTAAGAAGCGTCTTGTAATCACTCCAGCTGAGGGTGACGCATACGAAGAGATGATCCCTAAATGGCGTCAACTTAACGTGTTCGAAGGTGAGCAAGTGTCTAAAGGTGAGGTTATCGCCGATGGTCCAGAATCACCACATGACATCTTACGCCTACGTGGTGTAACTCATGTAGCTAACTACATCGTTAACGAAGTGCAAGAGGTTTACCGCTTGCAAGGCGTTAAGATCAATGACAAGCACATTGAGACAATTATTCGTCAGATGCTACGTAAATGTATCATCCTTGACGGCGGTGACACTGAGTTCTTAGCCGGTGAACAAGTTGAAGTGGCACGCGTAAATATCGCGAACCGTGAGCTTGAAAAGCAAGGCAAGATCCCAGCTAAATTTGAAATCCAATTAATGGGTATCACTAAAGCGTCACTTGCAACCGAATCTTTCATCTCAGCAGCGTCATTCCAGGAGACAACACGTGTCCTAACTGAAGCAGCTGTAAATGGTAAGAGCGATGAGCTTCGTGGTCTTAAAGAGAACGTAATCGTGGGTCGTCTGATCCCAGCTGGTACAGGCTTTGCGTATCACCAAGACCGTTTGAACCGTCGCAAGCAAGGTGAAATCGTTGAAGAGCAAACAGTAAGCGCTGAAGAGGCAACTCAAGCACTAACTGATGCACTTAACGCAGATATCTCTGGAAACCAATAATCTCAACTTAATCAATGGATTAAGAAATCGTAAGGCAGTTATCTGCTGCCTTACGATGAGTTAAGGTTGACAGGTTAAACTTTGCTCATTAAAATTCCGCCACCCATTTGCCTGCACGTTTAGTAACGAGCATGTAAACAGGGCGGATTTTTTTATTTTTTCAGTAGTAATTTTAATTTCAGGAGCTATTTAAATGGCAACTATTAACCAGCTAGTGCGTAAGCCACGTCGTAGCAAGGTTACTAAAAGTAACTCAGCTGCGCTTAAAGCGTGTCCGCAAAAGCGTGGTGTATGTACTCGTGTATATACAACTACACCTAAGAAACCAAACTCTGCATTACGTAAAGTAGCGCGTGTTCGTTTAACAAACGGTTTCGAAGTAACATCTTACATCGGTGGTGAAGGCCACAACCTACAAGAGCACAGTGTAATCCTTATCCGTGGTGGTCGTGTTAAAGACTTACCAGGTGTGCGTTTCCACACTGTACGTGGTGCACTTGACTGTGCAGGCGTTAGCGACCGTCGTCAAGCTCGCTCTAAATACGGTGCTAAACGCCCTAAGGGCTAATGGTTCTCCGTTAGTAAGGCCAAGCACTAAATTTTTAAATTAATTGTTTTGGGTATTGACTCTAAAAGAGCAAACCTGAAGATACCGGAGATACAAAATGCCTAGAAGACGCGTAATAGGTCAACGTAAAATTCTTCCAGATCCTAAGTTCGGATCGGAACTTCTTGCTAAATTCGTTAACGTAGTAATGTTAGACGGCAAGAAATCTACTGCTGAAAAAATCGTTTATGGTGCGTTAGACGTGGCTGCTGAGAAATCAGGCAAGTCGCACCTAGAAATCTTTGAAGCTGCACTTGAAAACGTTCGCCCACAGGTAGAGGTTAAATCTCGCCGTGTTGGTGGTTCAACGTACCAAGTACCAGTTGAAGTACGTCCAGTACGTCGCAACGCATTAGGTATGCGTTGGTTAGTAGACGCTGCACGTAAGCGTGGCGAAAAATCTATGGGCTTACGTTTAGCTCAAGAAATCGTTGACGCTGCTGACAACAAAGGCACTGCGGTTAAGAAACGTGAAGACGTTCACCGTATGGCTGAAGCGAATAAAGCATTCGCTCATTACCGTTGGTAATCTGTCCTTAACCTTTAAGAGGATCATATGGCACGTACAACTCCACTTGAGCGCTATCGCAATATCGGTATTTGCGCTCACGTAGATGCAGGTAAAACCACAACAACAGAACGTGTTCTGTTCTACACAGGTCTTTCTCATAAGATCGGTGAAGTACATGATGGTGCTGCAACTATGGATTGGATGGAGCAGGAACAAGAGCGTGGTATCACAATCACTTCTGCTGCAACAACGTGTTTCTGGAAAGGGATGGACGCTCAATTTGACGACCATCGTATCAATATCATTGATACTCCAGGACACGTAGATTTCACTATCGAAGTAGAGCGTTCTTTACGCGTACTAGATGGTGCGGTAGTTGTTCTTTGTGCTTCATCTGGTGTACAGCCGCAAACTGAGACAGTTTGGCGTCAAGCGAACAAATACGAAGTTCCTCGCATGATCTTCGTAAATAAAATGGATCGCACTGGCGCTGACTTCTTAACAGTGGTTAGCCAGGTGAAATCTCGTCTTGGAGCAACGCCTGTTCCAATTCAGCTACCAATTGGTGCTGAAGACGACTTTAAAGGTGTTATTGACCTTATTAAGATGAAAGCCATTAACTGGAATGCCGAAGATCAAGGCATGACTTTCTCTTATGAGGCAATTCCGGCAGAACTTCTTGAGCTTGCAGAAGAATGGCGTTCTCACTTAGTTGAGAGCGCTGCTGAAGCCTCAGAAGAACTAATGGATAAATATCTAGAAGGTGAAGAACTGACTGAAGCTGAAATTAAAGCAGCTTTACGTCAGCGTACATTAGCAAACGAAATTGTTCCAATGACGTGTGGTAGTGCATTTAAAAATAAAGGTGTTCAAGCTGTGCTTGATGCCGTTATTGAATATATGCCTGCACCAACACAAGTGAAACAAATCCAAGGTATCTTAGAAGATGGTACCGAGGATGAACGTCCTGCTGATGACAACGCACCGTTTGCCGCACTTGCTTTTAAGATTGCGACAGACCCGTTCGTTGGCACCTTGACCTTCTTCCGTGTTTACTCTGGTACTGTTAAACAGGGTGACGCGGTATACAACCCAGTTAAAAGTAAGCGTGAGCGACTTGGTCGTATCGTTCAGATGCATTCAAACTCACGTGAAGAGATCAAAGTAGTCTACGCAGGCGACATCGCAGCGGCTATTGGTCTTAAAGACGTAACAACAGGTGAAACACTGTGTGATCCGAACTCAATCATTACGCTTGAGCGTATGGAGTTCCCAGAACCAGTTATCTCTGTTGCGGTTGAGCCTCGCACAATCGCTGACCAAGATAAGATGGGTATCGCGTTAGGTAAACTAGCGGCAGAAGATCCGTCTTTCAGAGTACAAACTGACGAAGAATCAGGCCAGACTATTATTTCTGGTATGGGTGAACTTCACCTTGATATCATTGTCGACCGTATGAAACGTGAATTCAGTGTTGAATGTAACGTTGGTAAGCCGCAGGTAGCATACCGTGAAGCTATCCGTTCAGCTGTTGAAGTTGAAGGGAAGTTCGTACGTCAATCAGGTGGTCGTGGTCAATATGGTCACGTCTGGCTTAAACTTGAACCGATGGATATTTCGGAAAATGATGCGCCAATTTACGAGTTCGTTAACGAAGTTGTTGGTGGTGCGGTTCCTAAAGAATACATCCCTGCGGTAGATAAAGGCATCCAAGAGCAAATGGCTCAAGGTGTGCTGGCAGGCTACCCATTACTTGGCGTTAAAGCGACTCTATTTGATGGTTCATTCCATGATGTAGACTCGAATGAGATGGCATTTAAGATTGCAGGTTCAATGGCGATGAAGAAAGGTGCGCTTGAAGCAAACCCAGCTCTTCTAGAACCAGTAATGAAGGTTGAAGTTATCACTCCTGAAGAAAACATGGGTGATGTAGTTGGTGACTTAAATCGTCGCCGCGGCATGATCGAAGGCATGGAAGAAGCATTCGGTGGTCTTAAGCAAATTAATGCGCAAGTCCCACTTTCTGAAATGTTTGGTTATGCAACTGATCTGCGATCTGCAACACAAGGCCGTGCATCTTACTCTATGGAGTTTTTGAAGTATGCAGAAGCCGCTAAGAACGTTGCAGATGCAATAATTGCAGCTCGCGCTGTTATATGATTTAGCTTGTCTGGCCCAATAGTGGGTCAGGCGTTAATTTCTTTATAGGAATTTTTTAAGATGGCAAAAGAAAAGTTTGAACGCGTAAAACCGCACGTAAACGTTGGTACAATCGGCCACGTTGACCACGGTAAAACAACTCTAACAGCAGCAATCACTAACGTACTTGCAAAAGTATACGGTGGTGTAGCTAAAGACTTCGCATCAATCGATAACGCTCCAGAAGAGCGTGAGCGTGGTATCACAATCTCAACTTCACACGTTGAGTACGATACTCCAACTCGTCACTACGCACACGTAGACTGTCCAGGACACGCCGATTATGTTAAAAACATGATCACTGGTGCTGCTCAAATGGACGGCGCAATCCTAGTAGTTGCTGCGACTGACGGTCCTATGCCACAAACTCGTGAGCACATCCTACTTTCTCGTCAGGTTGGTGTACCTTACATCATCGTATTCATGAACAAATGTGACATGGTTGACGACGAAGAGCTACTTGAGCTAGTTGAGATGGAAGTTCGTGAACTTCTTTCTGAGTACGACTTCCCAGGTGATGACTTACCACTAATCCAAGGTTCTGCGCTTAAAGCGTTAGAAGGCGAGAAAGAGTGGGAAGACAAGATCGTTGAACTAGCAGACGCGCTAGATTCATACATCCCAGAGCCAGAGCGTGACATCGATAAGCCATTCATCATGCCTATCGAAGACGTATTCTCAATCCAAGGTCGTGGTACTGTTGTAACTGGCCGTGTTGAAGCTGGTATCATCAACGTGAATGACGAAGTTGAAATCGTAGGTATCAAAGAAACTACGAAGACAACTTGTACAGGTGTTGAGATGTTCCGTAAGCTTCTAGACGAAGGTCGTGCGGGTGAGAACATCGGTGCACTACTACGTGGTACTAAGCGTGAAGACGTTGAGCGTGGTCAAGTACTTTGTAAGCCTGGTTCAATCAAGCCACACACTAAATTCACTTCAGAAGTATACGTACTTTCTAAAGATGAAGGTGGTCGTCACACTCCTTTCTTCAAAGGTTACCGTCCACAGTTCTACTTCCGTACAACTGACGTAACAGGTGACGTACAGTTACCAGAAGGCGTAGAAATGGTAATGCCTGGTGACAACATCAAGATGACTGTAGAGTTAATCTGCCCAATCGCGATGGACGAAGGTTTACGCTTCGCTATCCGTGAAGGTGGCCGTACAGTTGGTGCTGGTGTTGTTGCATCTATCGTTGAGTAATATCAACAGATAGAGCTTCACAGCTCATAAAAAGGTCGCCCTAGGCGGCCTTTTTTAATGCCTGTAGAAAAGCTATCAGCCGTCAGATTAGATCGATATGGTTGTTTAGTTGAGTGCATTCACTCGGATTTACCCTGTTCATTGTTCGGGTAGGTTGGTTTGAGCGAAGCGAAACCCAACACAATCCATATAAACCTGCTCTTTTTCAACTCAAATAACCTTTCCTCTGATTAGGCTTGACCTCGCCCCTTTAAATTTACCCTCGCAAATTCGCTAACTCATATCTAGCAACTAGCCTATTTATTTCCACTAAAACTAATTACTTACCTTCTTGCGCTGCTTTTTTTGGTTTCATCATTTTGTCATGAAAAGTCACTTTTTCAGTAATAAAACACTCATAGGATGGCTGCGCTAATTAACCAAGCGCAGCTTAATTAGCTCCAAACTCTTAAAAATAACGTACTAACGGAACGTAACGATGAAAATTAATAAAATTGCGACTGCAATTGGTTTAACGTTGGCATTGTCAGCGACGGCCAATGCAGGTGTGTTACCAGACAGTCAAAAACAAAATGATTGGTATAGTGCCGCTGAAGCTACATTAACAAAAAAAGAAGCGGCAGCTCAGGCTGAGCAAACGTTTAAAGCTAAAAATGTCATTCTATTTGTTGGCGATGGTATGGGTATCTCAACGCTAACTGCGTCACGTATCATGGCAGGTCAAATGGAAGGTAAGTCGGGTGAAGAAGGCTTATTAAGCTTTGAAGAGTTCCCTTACTCGGCGCAAATCAAAACCTACAACGTTGATGCGCAAACACCTGACTCTGCAGGCACAATGACAGCGATTATTTCTGGCGTTAAAACTGATGTAGGTGTAATTGGTGTTAACGAAAACATTGAGCGTGGCAAGTGTGCAACAGTTGCAGGTAATGAATTAATCACTGCTACGGAACTTGCAGAAATCAAAGGTCTAGCAACAGGCGTTATTTCAACAGCCCGTATCACCCACGCAACACCAGCTGCAACCTATGCAAAATCAGCTGACCGTAACTGGGAAGACGTATCTGATATGCCTGCTGATGCAGTAGAAGCAGGTTGTGAAGATATTGCCTCACAACTTGTTAATTTCGAGAAGAACCTTGAAGCACGCTTCGTAGGTACTGATGTAGACGGCCTTGAAGTGGTGATGGGCGGTGGTCGTCGTCACTTCTTACCGAAAGATGCGGCATTCAACTCAGCTGATGCTGTCAGTGAAGTCGAAGGTGACCGTACGGATGAGCGTGATCTAACTGCTGAATGGCAAGAAATGTATCCTGATGGCAAGTACGTAATGGACCAAGCTGGCTTCGATACGCTCAATGCTGATACCAAGCGTGTATTTGCATTATTCAATGAATCACACATGCAATACGAAGCAGACCGCGCTAACGATGTAGCGGGGGAGCCGTCATTATCTGCAATGACTGGCAAAGCAATTGATATCTTAAAGAACAACGAAAAAGGCTTTTTCTTAACGGTTGAGTCGGGTCGTATCGACCATGGTCACCATGCGGGCAACGCTTTTAATGCATTAAGCGATACTGTTGAATTTGCTAAAGCGGTGCAAACAGCAGTTGAAAATACTAACCCTGAAGAAACACTTATCCTAGTAACAGCTGACCACAGTCACGTATTCACTATTGCAGGCTATCCAAAACGTGGTAACCCAATTTTAGGTAAAGTAGTAGCCGTTGGCAGTGAAGAACCAAGCCTAGCAGCAGATGGTATGCCATACACCACCGTTGGTTACGCCAATGGTTTAGGCTTTCGCGATTTAGGTGATGAAACCAATGCGGAAGTATCTTACAACGAGGCTCCATTTGCAGGTCGTGTTGATTTAACGGGTGTTGATACGACTACGCCTGGTTATCACCAAGAAGCAACAGTGCCATTAGGTTCAGAGACCCACGCAGGTGAAGATATTTCACTGCATGCAAAAGGTCCCGGTGCGCAACTAGCACAAGGCGTTGTGGAGCAAAACGTAATTTTCCACATCATTAACCAAGCTCTAGAACTAATTGAAGAATAATGGCGACGACGATGAAAAAACTAAATTTAATTTCTCTTGCTGTAGTAGTGGCATTAGCAGGCTGCTCTGATGATGACGATAAAAGCTCAACAAAAACACTGACTGTTGAAAATACTCTAGCGGTTGGTTCTGAGCAGTGTGTAAACGGTGGTACAGAAACCCTAACAGGTGCAGATAGCAACGATAATGGTGAGCTAGACTCAGCAGAAGTAACTGATACAACAGTGTCATGTAATGCACCGGCAACCTCGTTAACTGCATCGCAATTAGCGCCACTGACTGACAATGACTGGTTTAAGTCAGCACAAGTTAAAGTTGCTACTAGCGAAGAAAATATTGCTGCAGTTGTAAAAGAGTCAGGTAAAGCGAAAAACGTGATTCTATTTGTTGGTGACGGCATGGGTATTTCGACCGTAACAGCTGCGCGTATTATGGCAGGTCAGCTAGAAGGTAAGTTGGGTGAAGAGCACCAACTTAGCTTTGAAAAACTACCATTCTCTGGTTTTGCTAAAACTTATAACGTTGACGCACAAACACCAGATTCAGCGGGTACGATGACGGCAATGGCGTCGGGCGTAAAAACGGATGCTGGCGTTATCGGTGTTGATGAAGACATCGAGCGTGGTAACTGTGCAACGGTTGCAGGTAATGAACTAGTCACAGCCACTGAGCTTGCTGAGATTGCCGGTAAGTCGACAGGTATTGTATCTACAGCGCGTATCACTCACGCAACGCCTGCAGCAACGTATGCAAAATCGGCTGACCGTAACTGGGAAGACGTATCTGATATGCCAGAAGCAGCAGTGGCAGCAGGTTGTGAAGATATTGCATCGCAATTAGTTAACTTTGAAGCAAACCTCGAAGCTCGTTACGAAGGCCTAGATGTTGATGGCTTAGAAGTTGTGATGGGCGGCGGTCGTCGTCATTTCTTACCTAAAGATGCAGCTTATAACTCAGCCGATGCAGTGAGCTCGGTAGAAGGTGACCGTACAGATGGTCGCGACCTAACAGCTGAGTGGAAAGCTAAATATCCTGCAGGTCAGTATGTGATGGACCAAGCCGGTTTTGATGCAATCAATGCTGATACGACTGAACGTGTATTTGGTTTATTTAATGAAACTCACATGCAATACGAAGCAGATCGCGCGAACGACGTAGCGGGTGAGCCGTCACTTTCTGAAATGACAGCAAAAGCAATTGATGTATTAGATAACAACGACAAAGGCTTCTTCTTAACTGTTGAAGCAGGACGTATTGACCATGCTCACCACGCAGGTAATGCCTATAATGCATTGAGCGATACTGTTGAGTTATCAAAAGCTGTGCAAGTTGCTCTTGATAAAACCAGCATCGAAGACACGTTAATCATCGTAACAGCTGACCACAGCCACGTATTTACCATTGCGGGCTACCCAAAACGTGGTAACCCAATCTTAGGTAAAGTGGTACCAGTTGGTAGTGATGAGCCATCACTTGCCGCAGATAACATGCCATACACAACCGTTGGGTATACCAATGGTGGCGGTTTCCGCGACTTAGGTGACGAAACAGATGCTGATGTAGGTTATGACTTTGCGCCAGTGACCGGTCGTGTTGATTTAACTGATGTTGACACAACCACACCTGGCTTCCATCAAGAAGCTGTTGTACCGCTTGGTTCTGAAACACATGCAGCAGAAGATGTGGGTGTGTATGCAGTGGGCCCAGGTGCACATTTAGTAACAGGTACTAATGAGCAAAGCCTTATTTTCCACGTGATGGATTATGCAGCCGACCTTGTTAAGCAAGCCGATGCTAAATTAGCACAGTAATGAGTTATTGGGAGGCTTTGAGCCTCCCTGACTTAATTAGTTAATTAAAAATCAAATATAAAGAGAACCCCGTGAAAGTAGCTATCTTAATTGCCTCATTACTAAGCCCATTAGCCGTTGCTGGGCAATGCGATATGAACACAGGTTACACGCAAGCTGACTACAAAGTCACTACAGCTATTGTTGCTAATAAGCAGCAGACTGAAAATACTTTTACACTTTGGCGTACACCACATCAGGTGGCTAAGCAAAATCCACAGTTTATTGAGCTGTGGCAACAGTTACGTAATCAACAAGTTCGCCCAATCCGTTACTTCCAAGACGCACAGCGTGGTATTGAGTATCAACCATCTGAAGTTCAAGGTGAGCAAGATTGGAGTAGCAAATATCAGTTAGTAAGCGATAAATTTTTAGCCTCTATGACGCACCAAAAAAGCACCGGTGAAGGTTGTGAGCTAACAGAGTATTACACCCAGCAGCAAGGCCAAAGCAAAGTAGAGCTAAGCTGGCTTGCCAATCAAAAATTACTAAAATCACTTCGAATTTCAACACCCAGCTATAGCCGAGAGATTGTGTTAACAGCCAGCAATCATAATCAACAAGATGTGCAGGCAGAGTTTGCGAAATGGGATAACTATCAAACGACCGATTACGCAGATATCGGTGATAATGAAAGCGATCCATTTTTAGCTAAAATGATAAACCAAGGTTTTGTTGAACATGGTGCGAGCGGTTTTTATGATGCGCAAGGTAATCAGCTCAAAGGTGAGCATGGCCATCATCACTAATTAATTATTGCAATGCCGCTTTTTTAGCGGCATTTTTGTCTCTGTAGCTTCGCGTTGCTAGCGCTGTTCATTGTCTGTTTTAGCTAAGGCAAAATTACGTACTTCAACGAAATACCACAACTATTGTTTGGTTTGATTGGTAAATTTTGCGATTGTTGCTTAAGTTTAACCAAGGAGGAACAGCCATGACAAAAATAAATACAAAACACCCAGCAGGTACTTTCTGTTGGGCCGAGTTATGCGCGAAAGACTGGCAAGCTGCAAAGCAATTTTATACGCAACTTTTTGACTGGGGTTTTGACGATCAGCCAATAGGCGAAGATATGTATTACACCATGCTGCAAAAGCAAGGTGATGATATTGCCGCTATGTATCAACTGCCAGCAAGTATGAGCGAGATGCCAACCCATTGGTTATTATATATTGCTGTTGATGATGTTGATCAAAGCACAGAGCTTGCAAAATCATTAGGTGCAACGGTTTTGGCAGGGCCACATGATGTAATGACAGCGGGTCGCATGGTGATGCTGCAAGAACCGGGCGGTGCAACATTTGCCTTATGGCAAGCGGGTGAGCATATCGGGGCTAAACGAGTACAAGAGCTAAACTTGCCTTACTGGTTTGAGCTTGTGTCGAAAGACATGCAAAAAAGTCGCGACTATTATTGTCAGTTGTTCGGATGGCAGTTTGAGGTGAAACCCATGGAGGGCATGGACTACACCTTATTTACCATCGATGAGCAACCGATTGCAGGCATGCTTGAAATGACCAACGAATGGCCCGATGACATTCCATCTCATTGGATGCCGTATTTTGCGGTAGCAGATTGCGATCAGGCAGTTGCCAAAGCAACGCAGCTTAATGGGGCTATTTGTGTGCCAGCAACAGACATCCCAGATGTTGGACGCTTTAGTGTTATTACCGATCCCCAAGGGGCCGTATTTTCCATTCTTAAGTCAACCATTGATGAATTAACTTAAGCCCTTGGTTTTTGCCAATCTGTCCCAAGGTATATATATACCCAAACCACCTGAAGATGCAGAAACTCGCACCTTGAGGTGACTTGGGTATAAAAAAGCCAACTAAGGAGCAGATTGATGACTAAGCATGTGGTGGTTACAGGGGCCAATAAAGGTATTGGCCTTAATTTTTGTAAACAGTATTTAGCTCAAGGTTACCGTGTTAGTGCAGTAGTTCGCACTCCAAGCGAAGAGTTACAAGCACTCGATGTAAAAATTATTAGCGACATTGATGTATCTAACGCCGATGATGTTGCAACACTTGCCAACTACTTACACGGCGACAAAATTGATATTTTGGTTAATAACGCCGGTATTTTTCATAACGAAACATTAGCTGACATGGACTTTGCTACCATCGAAAAGCAAATCAGCGTTAACAGTATCGCACCAATTCGCATTACTCATGCATTACTGCAAAGCTTAGGTATTGATGCCAAAGTGGCGATGATCACATCTCGTATGGGCTCAATTGCAGATAATAGCTCGGGCGGTTACATTGGCTATCGGATGTCAAAAGCAGCACTTAATGCCGCCAGTGTTAGTTTGGCCCATGAGCTAAAAGAGAAAGAAATTGCAGTAGGGTTATTTCATCCAGGCTTTGTACAAACGCAAATGGTTAATTTTGCCGGCGACATAAGCCCCGAAACTGCGGCAGAGCGGCTCATTAAGCGTATTGATGAATTAAACCTAAGCAACACTGGTGGGTTTTGGCATTCAAATGGCGAAACGCTACCTTGGTAGTTGTTTTTTCTGCTTTTTTTATCTTCAGCTAGTTAGTAGTGATTAAGCTGCTAACGGCTGATAACTTTCGCTAATTATTGAACTTATAGTTTGCTATACTCGTACAATTGAAAGTCATTTTGATGTAGAGAAAAGCACATGGAATTAGAGCAAAATAGCGATTTAACCCTTCCACTTTTTTATTTCGATGAAAATCTTCACAGCCGCGATATCGAATCTCCAGATTTATTATTACATGTAACACTTAGCGAAGAGTTACTCGCACAGCTTTGCCAAAACCCAGCTGTTGATAGCAGTGTCGCAATTGCCATTAATGAATATCGTCTTGAAGCGTTAAATGATGATTATCAAGTATTAATTGATGGTGAGCACAGCGCGCAACTGAGTTTAGTTCGTGGGCCACTATTAAGCGCTATGCTTAGCTGCGACAACGACCAAACCTTTGTGTCGCCGCAAGTAGATATGATGCCAACCTTCGATTTAGGTGATGACATTGAAGATATCGAGGAGGAAGGATGAGAAAGCTCCTCACTACCGTATTTGGCCTCATTCTGTTAAGTGGCTGTGCTTATTTAGGTGCAGCACACTATGATAAATTGTTTGGTGAAGAGCAACCAAGAGAGCGTGTTGTTGCTGCATCAACCTTAGAAGGGGCTGAGTTTTTAAATGATGTAAAGCCTGTTCTTGATACTCGTTGTGTGGTGTGTCATGGCTGTTATGACGCACCATGTCAGCTCAAGCTATCTTCTGTAGAAGGTATCGACCGTGGTTTAAGTAAAGAGCGTGTTTATGACGGCACACGATTATTAGCGCAAGAGCCAAGTCGCTTACTATTTGATGCGACAACGGCCGCTCAGTGGCGGGAGAAAGGTTTCACTCCAGTACTCAATGAAAGAATCCAAACAGCAGAGGCAAACCTTACCGGAAGCGTGCTTTACAATGCCTTAGTGCTTAAGCAAAGTAGCCCATTGCCTAAGCAAGCTATTTTAGGCGATGAGTTTGATTTTTCACTCGATCGTGAGCAAACATGTACCACAATGAGTGAGTTTGACTCATTTGCTAAGGATAACCCGCACAGCGGTATGCCTTATGGGTTGCCTGGTATTTCAACTGAAGAGTTTCAGCATCTGGCTAAGTGGCTTAGAAAAGGCGGCTATCTTGCTCATATAGATCCTCCTGAAAAGGACGTACTAAAACAAGTTGAACGCTGGGAAGCATTCTTAAATCAAGATGGTTTAAAGCATCAGCTTGCCGCTCGCTATATTTATGAACACTGGTACTTAGCGCATATTTATTTCCCTGAGCATGGCGATAAACATAGCTACTTTAAGTTGGTGCGCTCTTCGACGCCGCCGGGTGAAGAGATCAAACACATTAGCACCCGTCGCCCATATGAAGACCCTAAAGTTGAGCGAGTTTATTATCGTTTAATGCATGACCGTTCGACTATTTTAGCGAAAACACATTTACCTTTAGCATTAAATGACGAAAAGCTTGCACGCTTACATTCACAATTTATTGAAGCTGATTATCAAGTAAATAAACTGCCAAGTTATAAGCCTGAAGTGGCATCAAACCCGTTTAAAGCCTTTGCTGCAATTCCAGTAAACTCGCGTTATCAATTTATGCTTGATGAAGCTGAGCTTATTATTATGGGCTTTATTAAAGGGCCTGTTTGTCGTGGTCAAATTGCGTTAAACGTGATTAACGATCAGTTCTGGGTAGGTTTTGCGAAGCCTGAAATGGCGGCGACACCGAAAGTCGGTGAAATGTTGTTACAACATGAAGATGCGCTAGCCTTGCCTGCAGAAGAAGAAAGTAATGCTTTGCCGATTTCTAGCTGGGTGAAGTATTCAAAACGCCAAAACAAATACTTGTCTGCCAAAGTTGCACTGGCAAATAAGATGTTTGCCAACGGTCAGCACCTCACAACCGATTTACTTTGGCAAGGTGATGGTCATAACCAAAATGCAGCGCTGACGGTATTTCGTCATTTCGATAGCGCAACGGTTGTTAAAGGCTGGATAGGTCAAGAGCCAAAGACCACTTGGATACTCGACTACGCGTTATTTGAACGTATTCATTACTTGCTGGTGGCGGGTTTTGATGTGTATGGCAACATTGGTCATCAGTTATTAACTCGTTTGTATATGGACTTTTTACGCTTAGAAGGTGAAGCAAACTACCTTGCATTATTACCAGAAGCTAAACGTAAAGAAATTAAAGCACAGTGGTATCGTAAATCGCCACCTAGCCTAACGAGTTTCTTTGAAGATGAGTTGTCGTTTAGTCAGCCTACAGGCATAGAATATAAAACCGCAGATCAACAGTCTGAACTTTATAATATGCTCAAAGAGAAACTCAAACCAATTTTGAGTCCTCGCTATGATTATACGAAAGTGCCTGAACCACTGGCGAAAATTAACGATCTTCCTGTTAAAGCAGTTAACTTGCTGCCACAAATTTCGTTTGTGTTGGTCAAAGACAGCGATGATAAACATAAAGCCTACACCTTGATCCACCATAATGCTCATTACAATATCTCGAGCTTATTGAATGAAGAAGGTCAGCGTGCTTATGATGAAGATACCGTAACAATTGTGCCTGGATTTATAGGTGATTACCCAGAAGCAATTTGGTATTTACACAATGAACAACAGGTTGCAGCTTTTGCATCTGGGCTTGCAAAATTAACAGATGAAGCAGCCTACAGAGAGCTAAAAAGTGAGTTTGCTATTCGTCGCACGCATCCACAGTTTTGGCAATACAGCGATATTTTACACCGTGTAGCGAAAGAGTATCGCGGCGTCGAATTTGGTTTGTTTGATTATAACCGACTTGAAAATAGGTAAATTAATTTACCTATTTAGCTGATATTTAAAGCCCACCTCGAGTGGGCTTTATTGCATTATATGATCTACAATTACTCTAAAAATAAACGAGTAAAACATGTTTAAGTTAGTCACAGATATACGCAGAAGATATCGCTTCGGATTGTTAGCGATAGCAATTTTGATATCAACTTCAGCGGCGTTGATCCAAACCCTTTTGTATGTGCAAAAGGGAGATGCGAAAGTGATTAACATTGCAGGTAAACAGCGCATGCTTTCGCAAAAGATAGCTCTTTACGGTAATGCGTTAATTTATCATGAAGCTGATAGCTTTCAGCAACAACATCGTCGATTGCTAGAGCAGGCGGTCGATCAGTTTATTGCAGGTCACCAGTTTTTAATTCAGCAAGATAGTGAAGGTGATTATATTTATCTAAACGAATCATTACAGGCTCACTACTTCTTACCGCCCACAGCTCTTGATGCCCACGTTAAACGCTACATCAGTAAAGCCCAGTTACTTCTCAATAGCCGCGAAAATTATTTAGAAATAGACAGCTCACTATTTGCCAGTAATCAGCTTGAAGCCTTACTTACAAAATTAGATCAAGCCGTAAAGCTCTTGGAGCAAAAGTCAGTGCATAAGGTCACACTACTTGCCGTTCTCGAAATGATGTTTTGGGTTATTGCAATGGTATTACTACTCATTGAGTTACTATTTGTTTTTAAACCAATGGAGAATCTAATCACAAAAGCACTTACAAGTTATAAAGAACAAAAAGATTATGCAGAACAGGTAAATAAAACGAGAGAGCGTTTTATTGCTCGCACTAGTCATGAATTTAGAACACCTTTACAAGGATTAACAGCATCCATAGAGTCTCTTGATATTAAAGAAGAGCAAAAGCTGGCTCAGCAACAAGCACTATATTGTGCTAACCGCTTGGTGGTGATGTTAGATGAGTTGCTTGATTTACAAGAAATGACCACAGGCCAGTGGCAACCTAAACTTGACCAAGGCAACTTGTTAGAAACATTAAAACAAGCGATTGCACCCTATGAATACGCTTGTCACGAGAAAAAGATTACTCTTAGCGTCAGTTTATCTGATTCGCTTAACAGCGATTTCATCACTGATCATCCGCGGTTACAACAAGTCGTTGCTGAATTGATAAATAACGCGGTTAAATTTACGCCGGTGCAAGGGCGAATAGCAATTACAGCGACTAATCAAGGTAAGCAACGCCTGCTATTAGAAGTGCAAGATAATGGTAAGGGGTTTGACGAATTACCCTCAGATATACAAGATAATGAAAATAGAACTGAGCAACATTTTCAAGGCTTAAAAACAGGGCTACTGCGAGTAAAGCACATTGTTAAAGCATTAAATGGCGACATTCAATTTTTTAATGCGCAGCCACAAGGCGCCAAAGTGGTTATAAATCTTAACTTCGTAAGTTCACCGGGCATAGAACAGTCTGCAAAGTTGCCAGGTGCTTTGAACTGCTTAATTGTTGAGGATAATCCTCTTAATGCCACGATACTAGGTCGCATACTTAAGCATTTTAACTACAGTTTTGACGTTGCTGAAAATGGTTTAATCGCCACAGATATGGCCTTGCATACTCAGTATGATGTAATTTTTATGGACCTAAATATGCCCGTAATGGATGGTTTTAAAGCGATAGATATCATTCGTAATGAGCAAGGGCAGCAAACCCCAATCTTGGTTGTGACAGCGAACACCTCTAATGATGATTTACAACGAGTATATGAACTAGGGGCTAATTTACACGTATATAAACCGATTTCTGCTGACTCGGTCGAAAAAGCCCTCAGTATTTTATTTACCGAGAGCTCACAGGGATAAACCAGTATTTAGTTATTTACTTTGATGTCGCCGACACCCACTTCAACGTCAATAGCATATTGACCATTACCACGGTAGCTTGAGTGAGAGCTAACAACTTTACGACTAGTGTTTGCATCATTTTTTAAGCCACGAATTTTGGTATCGCCAACGCCCGTATCGAGTTCAATACGTTTATAGTCGTAAAGCGCACTATCAATTCGAACGGCACCTACGCCTAGCTCAATATCTACCGAGTTGCTAGCGTCGTTAATTTCAATATCACCAACACCCAGCTCAACATCAATGGCCATAGACTTCGGCATTTTTACATACCAGCTTTGTTGAATGTCATCGTTATCTAGTTTTAAGTTCAACGACCCTGCGCTTTGCGAATGGCTTAATTCGATATCAGATAAATCAACCTCAGATCCAAACCAACCTTTATCATTTTTAGGCTCAATACGGACAGTAACGACCACTTCGCTGCCGTCATAGTTTTCTACTTCTAAGCTGCCTACTGGAAAATCAATTTCAAGTTGGCTTGCACCACTCACTGCGAAGTTATGATTTAGTTCACGTGAATCTTTCGCCATTGCGTATGTTGTTGTTAGTGCTAAGCCAATAGCGGCTACATAAAGTAATTTTTTCATTGTCTGTTTCCTGTTGATAACCTTTTATACCTTAGTCGCAGCTATGTTCAAAAAAGGTTTAAACGATTTTTATTTTTTTGTTGAATGTTGTAACGTCAGGCTAGTAATAAGCCGGAATGAGGATTCATAGTGCAATATGTTCAGTTGGTTAATGTTAATGCCAGCCTTAAGGGGCAGGGTAATGAAGAGTATCGTTTACGTGATTTAAGTTTAACTGTATCAGCAGCGCAGCAATGGGTATTACTGGGTGAAAATGGTGCAGGAAAATCAGCTGTAGCAGCTGTAATTGCAGGTTGCTCGCGTATTGAACAAGGCCAGTTTACCAATAACTTTGCACGAATTGCTGTGGTGTCACCTGATAGACAAAAGCAATTATTGGCCGATGAGCTAAATAAAGATCAGGATGATATTATTGATGGTCTTACGCCGCTAAGCACAGTTAAAGACATTATTTTGGCCGCCAGAAGCGACCATGACATTGACAGTGAGTTACTTGAGCTACTCATAAAAACATTTGATTTTGATAGTAAAATGAATAATGCATTTCGTGACCTATCAACCGGTGAAACGCGAAAGCTGATGCTGATCCAAGCGCTAATTGGACGCCCTGAGTTACTTATTTTGGATGAACCGTTTGATGGTTTAGATGTAACAGCACTGCAAACTCTTAATCAGTTATTAGCTGAATTAAGCAAACACACGACGATGATTTTTGTTCTTAACAGGTTGAGTGAAATCCCTGACTTTGTTGATCATTATGCGTTTATAAAACATGCTCAGATCACTCACCAATTAGCGCAGCCAACGAAAGAGCAACGCCAAGATCTTTTTAAATTGCTACATTTAGCGCAAACCGAATTAAACGTGCCCGAGGCAGATAACGACCATCAAGCGCCAGCCTTAACTGATCCCATATTAGTAAAACTTAAAGATGCCTCTGTAAGTTTTGGCGGAACCGTTATTTTTGAAAAGCTAAACTGGCAAATTAATCAAGGTGAACATTGGCAGTTAACGGGTAAAAACGGCTCGGGTAAAACTTGCTTACTTAATCTAATTACAGGCGATAACCCGCAGTGTTATAACAACGATATTAAGGTGTTTGGCTATCAGCGCGGTAGTGGCGAGAGTATCTGGCAAATTAAACAGCATATTGGTTATATTTCAAATGCCTTGCATATGGATTATCGCGTTAATATAACAGCGCTCAATACCATTGTATCGGGTTTTTATGACAGCATTGGTCTTTATCAAAAAGCCACTGAAACACAGCTATCAATCGCTAAAAAATGGTTAGCCTTACTAGGGTTAAACGACAAACAAAATAGCTCATTTAGCCAGCTTTCTTTTGGCGACCAACGCTTATTATTGATAGCGCGAGCTATGGTAAAACATCCTAGTTTATTGATTTTAGATGAACCATGCCTAGGTCTTGATGAAGCGAATAGGCAACGCGTGTTGTTACTAATAGAAAAAATCTGCGCCGCGGGTACCAGTACTGTGGTTTACGTTAACCATCATGCCAGTGATAAAATTGCAGGCATCGACAACTATTTAGAGATGGCTGATTTCACAAAAAAAGCGCCATAAGGCGCTTTTTCTGATGTTTATATATTTAGATACGGGTAATGGTGAAACCTTTATCTGTTAATTGTTTTAATAAACCATGTTGCTCAGGTAAGTGTAAAGCACCTACAGCTATGAACAGTTTTTCTTTACCAATGCGAGTCGATAGTTGCTCAACCCAGTCATTATTGCGATCAATCAGCATAACCTGCTCACTTAATTCACCGTATTGTGAGTCGTCAAAACTTTCATTATAAAAAGAGGTTAACGTTTTCATATCGCCTGACTTCCACGCCTTAATCAGACCTAAAAAGTAGGTATCGACATCAGCGAGTTGCTCAAAGGTTTCCTCAATCATTTTGTCGTTCATGATCGCTAGGTGTTCAAACATTTCCATTTGTCGTTCTAGAGTTTCTAACTCACCTACGGCAATGTTATTTTCTTTAGCGTAAGCAAGAACCTGTTTGTCTATCCCATATTGATCTGAAAATCCAACGCGTTGAAATTCCATTTGCATCATCGTAATCATAACCGCCCAAGGCGCTAAGTTCTTAAACATTGCGATATCAATTGATTTGTCAGCAAAGTACTTTTGCAGTTTCGCATAGTTAGCTGGCGATAATTCTGACTGTAAGGTTTTACCATCTTTTAGCATCATAAATGGCAATGAGCGACGTTGCATCTCCATAGGAGATATTGAGCTAATATCCACTTCAACAATCACTTTATCACTATTATCAAGGGCCTGAGTTACTTTGTTTGGCAAGACTTTCATGCTGGTATCACCCACATGAACAGTGCCAAATAAATAAGAGGCAACGCCGTTTTTTTCTACCTTCCATAAGCCAGGTTCTGCAAAAACATGCTGACTAAAGCCAAGCACTAAAACAAGACAAAACAAAACCTTGATATGCTGAATGAGTTTCATAACTTTCCTTTTAAGCTGTCGTTATTTTCAATACTAAACTAATTTTTTGTTGGTCGTTAAATTAAATCGCTCTCAAATAGAAATTCAGCAATATCCTAGATAAAAATTAATCAATCATTTAATGGCTTATTACTAGGTATGAAATTTCAAAAAACGAACGATATAGAAAAATAAATCCGTAATAATTGTTTTTGTGCATATATTTTTCTTTAAATTCGCGTTTGCCTTGTTTTTTTGAATTGATTTTTATGTTGACTTAACGGGCTTGTCGCGGTACTAATAGAAAAAGGCAGCGGGATGGCTAGATTTCCGCTACAAATGAACAGAATTTGGTTACAGATAATGCTTACTAACAAACTCACTCTTATTCTAATTAACGTCGTGGTGATTATTATTACCGCGGGGGCTAGTTAGTGCTTGGAGAAAAGTAAAGCATTTAAAAAGCCCCCCGCACTTAATAGTCCGGGGGGCTTTTTCGTTTAAAGGGTTTGAATCGCAGCAAATACACAATGTCACTGAGGAATGAGGATTTACGATGACAGGCGCAGAGTTAACAATCGATTTATTAGCCAAACATGGCGTTAAGGATGTTTTTGGATACCCAGGTGGTGCCATCATGCCTATTTACGACGCTTTGTACGGTGCGCCAGTCAAGCATTACCTGACACGCCATGAGCAAGGTGCTGGTTTTGCGGCCGTAGGCTTTGCACGTAGCACGGGTAAGTTAGGTGTGTGTTTTGCAACATCGGGCCCAGGTGCAACTAACTTAATCACTGCACTTGCCGATGCCATGATGGATTCAGTGCCATTACTTGCTATAACAGGGCAAGTGCCAACCGCTGCGATAGGCTCAGATGCTTTTCAAGAAGTGGATGTGTTGGGTATGTCATTATCATGCACAAAGCACAGCTACATGGTTGAACGTGCAGAAGACCTTGCCGAAATCCTGCAAGAAGCCATCCACCTAGCACAAAGCGGTCGCCCTGGCCCTGTGTTAGTTGATATCCCCAAAGACATTCAAATGGCGCAAGTGCCATTCCACCCTTGGCTAGCTGCAGAAGATTATTTACCTAAACTAGATCCGAACCAAGTTGCTATAGCAAATCAAATCTTAAGCGAAGCACAGCGCCCAGTAGCCTACGTGGGCGGTGGCGTACAAGCCGCTGATGCGCAAAACGAGCTTATGCAGTTTTTAGAAAAAACACATATGCCTGCGGTTTCAACCTTAAAAGCGTTAGGTAGTGTGTTACCTGATTACGATTATGACTTAGGTATGCTAGGTATGCATGGCGGTAAAGCGGCTAACTTAGCGGTGCAAGAATGTGATGTATTAGTTTGTATCGGCGCCCGTTTTGACGACCGAGTAACTGGCAACTTGAGTAAGTTTGCGGCAAAAGCAAAGGTGATCCACTTAGATATCGATGCTGCTGAAGTAGGTAAACGCAAGCCTGTAAAAGCGTCGTTAGTGGCAGATTTAAAAACCTCATTACCGCAACTTGATTGTTTTGTGACACCTGACGAGTGGTTGACTCATATCGAAAGTATGATGAAAGAGCATGCTTGGCGTTACGACTACCCGGGCGAAAAAGTATTTGCTCCTTATTTGTTAAACCAACTAAGTCAAAAAATGCCATCAACCGGCGTAGTGTGTTGTGATGTTGGCCAGCACCAAATGTGGGTTGCGCAGCATATGAAATTTAGCCACCCAAGCAATCATTTAAGTAGTGGTGGTGCAGGTACTATGGGCTTTGGTTTACCGGCAGCGATCGGTGCCCAAGTTGCTCGCCCAAATGATTTTGTGATCACCGTGTCAGGTGATGGCTCAATCATGATGAACATTCAAGAGCTGGCAACGATTCGTCGTAACAACTTACCAGTTAAAATTTTAATCTTAGATAACCAGCGTTTAGGCATGGTACGTCAATGGCAACAGCTATTTTTTGAGGGTCGTTATTCTGAAACCAATCTTTCGGATAATCCTGATTTTGTAGCACTTGCGGCAGTATTTGGTATTCCAGGTCAAACCATCACTAAAGCAGAAGAGGTCGATGCTGCGGTTGATGCGTTAGTGAAAAGTGAAGGTCCTTACATTTTACATGCTTGTATTGATGATAAAGAAAATGTATGGCCGCTCGTACCACCAGGTGCAGCCAATGATGAAATGATGACGGAGACAGTAAAATGAAACACACCCTAACGATTACATTAAAAAATCAAAGTGTCGCAGTTGAGCGCTTTTTACGCGTTGTTCGTCATCGCGGTTTTGATTTAACAACAATGAACCTAGAAATGGCTGATGGAACTTTTCATGTCACCATGACAGTCGACAGCGATAAGCCAATTTATTTACTAACATCACAGTTAAATAAATTGGTTGATGTAAGACAGGTCAGCATTGAAAACCAGTTTCACCAACAGGCAATGTAACAACGAATAAACTAATTCAACAGGTCGCTTAAGCGCTAAAACGACGGTTAAGCGAATAAATAAATTTTTGGAATGAGGAAGTCAGTGGCATGCCACTGCAACAACTGAGGTAATTATGGCTAAATTAAGAAGTGCAACAACAACAGAAGGTCGCAAACGTGCAGGTGCGCGCGCACTATGGCGTGCAACGGGGATGACAGATAAAGACTTTGGTAAGCCGATTATCGCAGTTGTTAACTCATACACTCAGTTCGTTCCTGGTCACGTTCACCTTAATCAGTTAAGTGAACTAATGGCCGAAACCATCACCGAAGCAGGTGGTGTACCAAAAGAGTTTAATACCATTGCAATCGATGATGGCATCGCAATGGGTCACGGCGGTATGCTTTATTCACTGCCATCGCGTGATTTAATTGCTGACTCAGTTGAATACATGGTTAATGCACACTGTGCCGATGCTATGATCTGTATTTCTAACTGCGACAAAATCACCCCAGGAATGATGCTGGCAGCGCTTCGTTTAAATATTCCGGTTATTTTCGTATCAGGTGGGCCAATGGAAGCGGGTAAAACACGCCTTGCTGATATCGATATCAAGCTCGACTTGGTTGATGCCATGGTTAAAGGGGCTGATACCTCTGTGAGCGATGAAGATTCAGAAAAAGTAGAGCGCTCAGCGTGCCCTACTTGTGGCTCGTGTTCAGGTATGTTTACTGCCAACTCAATGAACTGTTTATTAGAAGCGATTGGTCTGGCACTACCGGGTAACGGAACCACACTTGCAACGCACAAAGACCGTAAGCAGCTGTATGTTGAAGCGGGCGCACGCATTGTTGATTTATGCCGTGAATATTATCAAAAAGATAATGCAGCGGTATTACCACGTGCTATTGCAAATCGCACCGCTTTTATGAATGCGATGGTGGTTGATATTGCCATGGGTGGTTCATCAAATACGGTGCTTCACTTATTAGCTGCGGCGCAAGAAGCAGGTGTAGACTTTGATATGTCGCACATCGATGAGCTGTCTCGCAAAACACCATTCCTATGTAAAGTGGCACCCGCGACAAACAAATACCACATTGAAGATGTTCACCGTGCTGGTGGCATGATGGCCATCATCCGAGAGCTAGGCAAAGCTGGATTAGTTGATTTATCAGTTGATCACGTAGCAGGTCATACTATGGCTGAGATGGTTGCTAAATGGGACGCGACCGATCCAAGTAACGAAGTGGCGCAAAAATTCTATAAAGCGGGCCCTGCTGGTATTCGAACTACAAAAGCAATGAGCCAAGAATGCCGCTGGCCAGAACTTGATAATGACCGAGAAAACGGTTGTATCCGCAGTGTTGAAAATGCCTTTCGTCAAGATGGTGGCTTAGCTGTGTTATCGGGCAACCTTGCCCTTGATGGCTGTATTGTTAAAAGTGCCGGTGTTGTTGAAGAGATGCTACATTTTGAAGGCCCTGCCGTTGTTTATGAATCACAAGATGATTCGGTAGAAGGAATTTTAAATGGCGAAGTAAAAGCGGGTGATGTGGTTGTTATTCGCTACGAGGGGCCAAAAGGTGGTCCGGGCATGCAAGAAATGCTGTACCCAACAAGTTACTTAAAATCGGTTGGTTTAGGCGAAAAATGTGCGCTTATCACAGATGGTCGTTTCTCAGGTGGAACGTCGGGTTTATCAATTGGTCACGTTTCACCAGAAGCAGCAAGCGGCGGTGCAATAGCCTATGTTGAAAATGGCGATAAAATAATCATTGATATCGCAACCCGTGAAATCACTTTGGCGTTGTCTGATGAAGAGCTTGAAGCGCGTAAGCAAAAACAATTAGCGCGTGGTAAAGATGCATATAAACCATTAAATCGTGAACGCTATGTATCGCCTGCACTTAAAGCCTATGCGTTACTTGCAACCAGCGCAGATAAAGGAGCTGTGCGCGATTTAGCTAAACTTGAGGAGCTAAGTTAATTATGGTGTCCCAAGAGCTCGATTATTTTCGCGCTATCATCCAAGCGAACATGGAGCCGCTTGCAAAAGTCACTGAGGTCAGCGAAATGGCTGAACTCAGTGCGCGATTAGGCAATCATGTGTGGTTAAAGCGTGAGGACCAACAACCGGTTTATTCATTTAAGTTACGTGGTGCTTTTCATAAGCTGGGCAAGCTGCCAAAAGGGTCTGATGTGATCACGGCTTCAGCTGGCAACCATGCACAAGGCGTAGCACTGAGTGCCTCTTTTTTAGGGCATAAAGCAACTATTGTGATGCCAGTTACAACACCCGAAATTAAAGTCAATGCAGTGCGTGCTTTAGGTGGTGAAGTGGTATTACACGGCCATCATTTTGATGCGGCTAAAGCCCATGCTTTAGAGCTCACAGAGCAGCGCAATGGGGTATTTGTACCACCGTTTGATGATCCTGATGTGATTGTTGGCCAAGGTACGGTTGCCCGTGAATTAATGCAACAGCTTAATGAGCTTGATGCAGTCTTTATTCCTGTGGGGGGCGGTGGCTTACTTGCAGGCATGGCGGTGTACATTAAATCTTTACGTCCCGATATCAAAGTTATTGGTGTTGAAGCCGACGAGAGTGCTTGTTTAAAAGCTGCGCTTGAGGCTGGCAAACCCGTTGAGCTTGACCGCGTTGGCAGCTTTGCGGATGGCGTAGCAGTAAAAATCATCGGTACAGAAACCTTTCGTTTAGCGCAAAAGTTTTGTGATGAAGTTGTCACTGTAACGGGCGATGAAATCTGCGCAGCAATGCAAGATATCTTTGTTTCAACCCGTGCTATAGCGGAGCCTTCAGGAGCACTATCAACAGCGGGTTTAAAGAAGTGGTGCCAACAAAATGGTGTGAAAGGCTTAAACGTAGCTGCGATTTTATCGGGTGCAAACTTAAACTTTGACCGCTTACGTTATGTTGCTGAGCGAACCGCGCTTGGTGAAAAGAACGAGGCACTTCTTGCCGTAACTATCAAAGAAGAAAAGGGCAGCTTCAAGCAGTTTTGCGCTTCTTTAGGTGGGCGTGCAATCACCGAATTTAACTATCGTTATGCAGGACCAGGCGAAGCACAAATTTTTGTTGGTATTGCTTTGAGACAAGGCCAACAAGAGCTTGATGAGCTGAAAGGCGCACTGACTGAAAATGGTTATACGTTTTGCGATCTATCAGATAACGAGCTGGCTAAATTGCATATTCGTTATATGGTGGGTGGTAAAGCACCGGCTCAGTTGCATGAACGTCTGTTACGTTTTGAGTTTCCTGAATACCCAGGTGCACTAGCGCGCTTCTTAGATACACTAGGTAGCAATTGGAGTATCACTTTATTCCACTATCGCAATCATGGTGGGTCAATTGGTAATGTTTTGGCTGCCTTTGCTATTGAGCCGAGTGATTATGAGGTATTTAACGAGCACTTGAACCGGTTGGGTTATAACGTTCAAGATGAAACAAATAACCCATGTTTTACGCAATTTTTAACCACTCAAGGCCAAGAGTTAGCTGATGTAAAAGCGGCTAATCAATAAAACCGATTTAAGGCTCCTTTTGGAGCCTTGATTTTTTATTGGCTTTTCCTATAGTTAATGGATGGTTTTCAAGCAAGGATGATGCGTGCGTGGAACTCGCTATTACATAGGGTTACTTTGTTTAATGTGCAGCTTGAGTGCATTGAGTAAGGATAAGGTTACCCTACAATTAAAATGGACTCATCAATTCCAATTTGCTGGCTATTATGTGGCATCACAGAAAGGCTTTTATAAAGAAGCAGGCCTTGATGTAACAATTTTACCCGCCGATCCAAACGACCCTGATACCTTCCCTAAAGTGTTAAGTGGCAAAGCTGACTTTGCAATTACTCACTCAGGCATATTGCAAAAGCGCCAACAAGGAGCGCCAGTTGTTGCCTTAGGAGCCATACTGCAGTTTTCACCTTATTGTTGGATGGTGAAAAATAACTCAGATATTTTTCAGCCTCGAGACTTTGTAGGCAAGAAGATCAGTAAAGTAAGCTCGTTGGAAAACGCCGAATTACTAGTCATGCTTCGTAAAGCTGGATTAGATTATCAACATTTAATAGAGGCAAGCACCGAAGGAGGAATTGAGCAGTGGCTTAATGGTGAGCTTGATGCGGTGCAAGTGTATGTTACCAATGAACCTTATACAATGACGCTACGTGGTGTGGGGCACCGATTAATCTGCCCACAAAAGTTTGGTCTAAATGTGTATAGCGATATTTTATATACTTCAGAGTCGATGCTCAAAGCTAATCCTGATGTTGTTAACCGCTTTTATCAAGCAAGTATTAAAGGCTGGCGATATGCATTACACAACATGAATGAGACAATTGCATTGACCAAAAAGCACTATGCGGTTCATAAGAGTATTCAAGAACTTGCCCATGAAGCTGATGTATTGGTCAATTATATTCAGCCGCCAGGAATTAACATCGGCAATATGTCGATGGCTAAATGGCGATTGATTGCGGACTTATATGGACTCAGCCAAGACGAGTTTGATCAAACGTTTGCCGGTTTTATGTATCAACACCAGCAAGATGAGGGAACAGAATTATCGTGGATGCTGATTTTAGCAATTTTATTAAGCATTGCCTGCATTCCATTATATATCCACTTGAACAGAAGTAATCTGCGCTTGTAAAAACTGTTATACTGCATTTTATTTGTTGTCGTTTTGTAGTTATGACCCTTGCTCAGCAGTTTGCTGCCTTAGATACTTTGCTTTTTTCAACCCGCCAGTACTGGCAATGTACCGCATTTGATTATGATGCAATCCCTTGGCCTGAACTTTCGTCTTTATTATGGGCGCTTGACGATCAACAAGTTAGTGAACTAGATAGTGACCAAAATGCGTTGTATGCCTATTTTGCAAAGGCAATTAAGGGGCTCGATGAGCTTCAATCGTTATGCGAACTTCCCACAACCCAACAAACCCGAGATGAGTTTCCATTTTGGATCAGTAACGGTATTAAAGGACGTAAGTTCGAACAACTACAGGACTTTGTTGCAGCGATTAGCCAGCAGAAGTCACAGTATCCAGTACTTGAATGGTGTGCTGGAAAAGGGCATTTAGGGCGCATGCTCGCTTTTAATGGAGCACCGAGTATTCATAGCATAGAACTACAAGCGCATTTGTGTGAACAAGGTCAACACAGTGCTAATCAACAACAATTACCTATGCAGTTTTCGCAAGCTAATGTACTTACAGATGATGTTACTGAGTATTTTAAAGAGCAACAGCATGCCGTTGCGTTGCACGCCTGTGGTCGATTGCATCAAACATTTTTGCAGCAAGCAAGTGATGCTAAAACTCAGCAAATAAGCTTTTCTCCATGTTGTTATCATTTATTCACGGATAACGATTATCAAGCAATGAGCGAGCCTGCAAAGCAAAGCCTGCTTGCGTTGACTCATCGCGATTTAAAATTGGCACTACAAGAAACCGTCACTGCTCCGAGTCGTGTTGATAAGGTACGAAAAACTGAAGTCGAATGGCGGCTTGGCTTTGATGCGTTGCGTAAATCAATCACGGCAGAGCAGCACTATGTTAGTGTCCCGTCGGTGAACAAAGCGATCTTTTCTGATTCTTTTAAATCATTTTGTTTATGGGCTGCTGAGAAAAAATCATTATCACTGCCAGAAGATATTGATTACCATGATTTTTTAGCAATAGGAAAACAACGAAAACGAGTAACTGAGCGTGTTGAACTCGTCCGACATGTGTTCAGAAGGGCAATTGAAGTTTGGCTCGTGCTCGATCGTGCTTTATATTTGCAACAACAAGGGTATCAAGTAACGGTTAGTACGTTTTGTGAAAAGCAGCTCACCCCAAGGAATATCTTGATCCAAGCTAATTATTAAAACATCGTAAAGAGGCGCAATGAGAAAGTTAAAAAATTTATTCGAAAATAATAGACGTTGGGCAGCGCGTACGAGTGAAAATGATCCTGAGTTTTTTAAAATTCTATCAATGCAGCAAAATCCAGAGTACTTGTGGATCGGTTGTTCAGATTCGCGTGTACCGGCTAATGAAATCGTTGACTTGTTACCGGGTGAATTATTTGTTCACCGTAATGTAGCAAATGTCGTTGTTCACACTGATCATAACTGTTTATCAGTAATGCAGTATGCTGTTGAAGTGCTTAAAGTAAAACACATCATGGTGGTCGGTCACTATGGTTGTGGTGGTGTGCAAGCGGTATTAAATGAAGCGAGCTTTGGTTTAATTGATAACTGGCTTCGTCATGTAGGTGATGTAAAAGAAAAACACATCGAACAACTTAACGCATTACCTGAAAAAGAGCGTTTAAATAGTCTGATAGAATTAAACGTTATTGAACAAGTACGTAACGTGTGCCGTACTAACATAGTGCAAGATGCGTGGGCGAAAGGCCAAGAGTTAACAATTCATGGTTGGGTTTATGGCTTAGCGAATGGTCACCTCAATGACTTAGAGTCGGTAGTGACCTGTGCTGAAGAAGCTAATGAGACCTATGGAATTGCGGTTAAGCGTGTATTTGAACGAGTGGCTGAAAAAAGCTAATACCGAATAAAGTAGAAAAAAGGAGAGCTAATTCGCTCTCCTTTTTTATTGTTCGTCTTGTTTGCTAGCAAGTTGCTGCTCAAGTAATGCAACTTTCTCTTCAAGCTCAGTGAGTTTTTCACGAGTACGAATAAGTACTTGGCTTTGAATATCAAACTCGTCACGGCTTACAAAGTCCATCTCAGCAAGTTTGTTTTGAATAGCTTGCTTTGTTTTGCCTTCAACTGTTTCGGCAAGGTTTTTCACACCTTGCGGCATGTTATCAGTAATTTGCTTAGCGATTTCTTCAAGTTTTGCTGGGTTGATCATGTTCGTCCCTTGAGTCACGTAAAAAAACAATCTTACCTTATTGGCTAGGCGTAGTGTAGTGATTACGGTAAAATTGCCCGTCCTGTCTTTGGATAATTTCTTTAGGGGCTTATGAAACTCAACCCAAAACAAGATGAAGCGGTAAAGTATATTAGTGGGCCGTGTCTGGTATTAGCCGGTGCGGGCTCTGGTAAAACGCGTGTTATTACTAATAAAATCGCTTACTTGGTGCAAAAGTGTGAGTATCAAGCACGCAATATTGCTGCGGTAACCTTTACCAACAAAGCAGCAAAAGAGATGCGTGAGCGTGTCACGCAAACACTCGGCAAGCAAGAGTCGAAAGGCTTATGGGTTTCAACGTTTCATACCCTCGGGCTTGAGATCATCAAAAAAGAGCTAACCACTTTAGGCTTTAAGCCCGGATTTTCGTTGTTTGATGATCAAGATACCAATCAGCTATTAGCTGAGCTGACCGAAGAAGAGCTTAAAAAAGACAAAGACTTACTCAACCTGCTTAAGATGCAAATAGGCAACTGGAAGAACGAATTAATTCTACCTGAGCGTGCCATTCGCGAAGCCAGAGAGCCGCAAAAAGCTTTATTTGCCCAGCTGTATGCGCGTTATCAAAATCAACTGAGGGCTTATAATGCGCTTGATTTTGATGATCTGATAATGATCCCCACTTTATTACTTAGCCAAAACGCCACTTCTCGTGAGCGTTGGCAACAGCGTTTTCGTTACTTGCTGGTGGATGAGTATCAAGATACTAATACTAGTCAGTATCAACTGGTTAAATTATTAGTGGGTGAGCGAGCTCGTTTTACCGTGGTAGGCGATGACGACCAATCAATTTACTCATGGCGCGGTGCCAGACCACAAAACCTTGTGTTATTGAGTAAAGACTTTCCGGGCTTACGTTTGATTAAGCTTGAACAAAACTACCGAAGTGCTGGGCGAATTCTTAAAGCGGCGAATATTTTGATTGCCAATAACCCTCATGAGTTTGATAAAAAGCTATTTAGTGAGCTTGGTTATGGTGAGCCTATCAAGGTCATTGGTTGTCGTGATGAAGAGCATGAATCAGAGCGAGTGGTGGCAGAGATCATTTCTCATAAATTTATGAAACGCACCAGCTATAAAGATTACGCAATTTTATACCGTGGTAACCACCAAGCGAGAGTGTTTGAAAAAGCACTCATGAGCAACCGCATTCCTTATAAGATCAGCGGTGGTATGTCGTTTTTCTCTCGCTCAGAAATTAAAGACATCATGGCTTACTTACGTCTATTGGTGAACCAAGATGACGACAACGCATTTTTACGAATCGTTAATACGCCACGCCGTGAGATTGGTACGGTCACTTTGGAAAAGCTAGGTACGCTTGCTAATGAAAAACATATCAGCTTATTTGCTGCCTGTTTTGAGCCTGAGCTTGCGCATCGACTAAAAGGCCGTGGTTTTAATGCTTTAGCTGGTTTTGCCCGTTGGGTGGTTGAGCTATCTGATAACGCTGTACGTGGTGACACTCTTGAAGCAGTTAAAGAATTAGTTAGGCAAATTAATTACGAAGCATATCTGTACGAGTCATCACCGAGTGCAAAAGCCGCTGAAATGCGCATGAAAAATGTCTCAGAGCTTTATCGTTGGATCACTGATATGCTCACCGGTGATGCAGACAATCCACCACTGAACCTCGCTGAAGTGGTCAGTAAACTGACCCTGCGCGATATGCTTGAACGTAACGAAGAAGAAGATGAATCTGACGCAGTACAATTACTGACACTGCATGCTTCAAAAGGTTTGGAGTATCCGTATGTGTTCATGGTTGGCATGGAAGAAGGCTTATTACCGCACCAAGTGAGCATTGATGAAGATAACGTCGAAGAAGAGCGTCGCCTTGCTTATGTAGGTATTACGCGTGCTCAGCAAGAGCTGGTAATGACCTATGCTAAGTTACGCCGTCAATTTGGTGAAACCTCAGAGACTGAGTTGAGCCGTTTTGTACAGGAATTACCGCAAGATGACCTAGCCTTTGAATCTAAAAAGCCACCGTCATCGCAAGCAGAGCGTATGGAAAAAGGACAGGCTCGTGTGGCTAATCTAAGAGCAATGCTTAAGAAGTAATCGACTTTGCGTTTGGCACGACTTGATCAAAGGGTGCCAGCGCACGTTGTTTTCCAATAAACAAAGACAAGCCATGCTTTTCTAGCAAGGTGCGGTAATTGAAAATAGACGGCCCTTTAGCGATTACTTGGATATTTTGCAGTTTAGTAATCGCCAGCACACCTTGCAGTTGTAAATGATAATTTTCTTGCTGTAATACTCGTTTGCTGAAGGTTGAGCTTAACAGTAAGTAATCGAACTCGAACTCAGTAAGCAGGTTTAGTTCACAGCGATCTTTAGCAAATTCGTTCAAGCCGATAGATACCCCCAAAGAAATAAGCTCTTTTAAGTTCTCTATTTGCACTGCTGATGCATAACGGATCTCTTGCTCATTAAATAGCAAACAGATTTTGCTCGCATGATTTACTTGTAATAGCTTAGTCAATACTTTGAAATTAATGCGTTCAAGTACTAAGCCTGAGCATGGGAATAATACTTTTTTAAGATTATTCGTATTGATTAACGTAAAAGCTTGTTCAATGAGCTTTAGCTCAACTTCAAAGTGCTGCACGCGATCAGTCGCAAACTTCTTCAAAACTTCAAAGCTAGTACTGCCAAGTACAGGGTGTTCACCAAATGCTTCGAGTAAAGACTCTGGGTGAGGTTGCTCATCAAGGGTAATGATTTCTGCACTTCTAAAGTGCATTGGCAAATCATCCAAGTGATGCATTGATTCTGATTCGTGATGAGATAGCGACGTATTAAGCAATGGATGAAAAGATTCAAATCGATTACGACCTGCATTTTTAGCGTAATACATAGCAGCATCAGCATCGCGAATAATTTCATCAGTGTGCTTATAACTCGGTTGAGAGTAAGTAATACCAATACTCGCACCGCTTTGAATACATTGACCTTTTAAACAAAACGGCTTTTTCATTATCTCAATAATTCGCTTAGCAACATCTTGTGCTTGCTGCTGCTCTGTTAGATGAGTCAACAACACAACAAATTCATCGCCGCCTAAGCGCGCTAATAAATCATGCTCACGAATACAGTGCGAAAAGGATTCTGCAACACTAATTAAAAACTGATCTCCGGCTTGATGACCAAGCTGATCATTAATGTCTTTAAATTTATCTAAATCGATAAATAACACTGCAAATTGTTGTTCTGGATAGCGCTGGTAGTGCTGAAGTGTTTTCTCAAGCTGAGTTAAGAATAAACTGCGATTTGGTAAACTAGTGAGAGAATCATGATGGGCATCATGATAAAGCTGTTGCTCTATTTTTTTACGTTCTTCCATCTGCATTTGCAAGTGCATATTAGCTTGGCGTAATTCTTTGGTTTTTTCGGCCACTCTATGTTCAAGCTTTTGATGGCTTTGTTTAAGCGCTTGATTGGCTAAATGTGCTTGGATAACGTTGGCAATTTGATGTGAAACAAAGGTAATGAGCTCACAGTCATCTTGGCTAAATTCATGTTTGTTATTATATGCTTGGCAGACTATTAAACCGATAACACCTTGCGATGTTTTAAGAGGGGCACCTAACCAGCTCGTGGCTGTTTGTTCTCGGGGAACATTAACAGGCTTTTCAACTATGCCAAGTTTAACCAGTTCTTGCTCTCTTTTACTATCAATAAGCTGGCATTTTTCGGTACTTAGCACTAATTCACTGTAGCCTTTAGCAAACGGACGCGGCTTAGCATTGTTATTATATTCATCAACACAATACGGAAAGCTTAACCAGTTTGTGTTTTCATCATACAGTGCAATGTATAAATTATCTGCGTATGTAATTGTTTTAATAATTTCATGCACATGTAGATAAACATCCTCTAAGTTTTCACTGAGCGTAGCTAGCTCTGAGATTTTAAACAGGATCTGTTGTCGCTCGAGGGCATTTTTCCGATGTTGAATTTCTTCGTTGAGGGCTTGGTTACTTTGCGTTAGTGCACGAGTACGAATTTTTACTTCTGATTCTAGTAATTCACGTTTTTTGACCCGCTCAATCGCTGTTGCTAAGTACATCGACATCGCTTCGAGTAGTTCAATTTGCTGCTCGGTGTAGCCATTTTGTTCATCGTAACTTTGTGCAACCATTACACCAATGATTGTTTTATCTCGGTATACAGGTACACCCACCCAGTGCTCCGCTGGGGTTCCAAATACTTTAAACAGACCTTGCTGCTCGGCTAGCTCTGTTTGTTGTTTAGTAAAGTAACTGGTTTCTCCGTGTTTAAACACATACCCCGTTAATCCTTCCTTAAAGTACTGCTCATACTTTAAAGGCACCGATAAACCATCTTTTTCATCGGCAAAATAAGACAGTTCGAGGTTATCGTATACAGGATTGTGTAAAACGACGAAAAAATTCTTACTAGGAATAAAATCTTGTAAAATTTCGTGAATAGCTGGATAGAGTAGGGTTAATTCGGCAACAGTGCTGGCCTGCTCTGATAATTGTAAGAGAGCATTTTGCAGGTGATGTGATTGCTTATACTGTTGTAAAAGCGATTTTAAACGAGCATTTTTACGGGCTAGTTTATCAATGTGTGTTGCTGAATCTTCCAATGATTTAGAACCAGATCTTATTATTGTTTAAATATCGTCCTATATAGTTCCACTTTTTTATTAGATCGTCAAGTAACAGTTGTTAACAAAATACTAATTAATTGTGGGGCTAATTCGGCGACAGAGCTAGCCTGGCGAGCAAAAATGGGCACAAAAAAAGGGCTTAAAAATTTAAGCCCTTAGTATTAGTTTTTGAATTGTTACTTGCTAGTCATAAAGTCGATAGCAGCACTGATTTCTTCATCAGAACAATCCATACATGTACCTTTTGGTGGCATCGCATTAAAGCCATTGATAGCATGATCTAATAGTGTATCTTTACCTTTAGCAATACGAGGAGCCCAATCATCAGCTGATTTAGGAGCACCTAATGCACCAGTACCATGGCATGCAAAACATGCTGCTTGATAAACTTGTTCACCAGAACGAGGGCCAGTAGGCTCAGCAGCGGCCGCAGCTTTATCACCTTCTAGATATACAGAACCAATTGGCGCTAGACGCTTTTTAATAGCATCTTCAGTCAAAGAGTTGTCATACGCTTGTGCATATGCCGTTGTTGCTAGCAGTAATAATGCAGCTGATAGTTTTTTCATTTTGCCTTGCTCACTTCGATTTGAACGTGATCAATCACGATATCTGACGGAAATTAGAACGATTATAACGCTAAGCCACAATTTATAAAATGATCTAAAAGGCTTTTTCTTGATAAAAAACGTCATTTTTTTGCGTTAGCGCAAGAAAAGCCAGCATTAGATGCTGGCCTTAACATAAATAATTAAACGAGTTCTAAGACCTTATTTACTAATTTTTCGATACCTGCATCTGCATCTAAAATGCTTTGCGCCAGCATATATGCAGGAGTCGTGACCACTTTGTGTTGCTCATCAACAACGATATCATTAACTGCACAGCTTTGGTGTGAACCACCAAGTTGTTCAATGGCCGCTGCTGTATCTGCATCATTACCAATGGTTGTTTTGACTCCTTTACCATAGATCATTGGTAACATTGCCGGTGCAATACACATATATCCAGCTGCTTTGTTTGCATCAACAAAGGCCTTTGCTGTTGTAAGTACATCATTTTGCACTTGGGCATCAGCACCTTTCACTGCAAAGTCAGATAAATTTTTCGCGGCACCAAAACCACCTGGTACGATTAAGGCATCAAACTCATTCACATTAAGCTCGGTTAATGCTTTTATTTCACCACGTGCGATACGTGCCGCTTCTACTAATACATTACGGTTTGGAGTCATTTCTTCGCCCGTTAGATGATTAATAGTGTGCATTTGCTCAATATCAGGAGCGAAACATTGATAGCTTGCACCTGCTTTAGCAATGTGTAGTAAAGTTAGGACGGCTTCGTTGATTTCTGCACCATCATAAACACCGCAACCCGCTAAAATTACAGCAACTTTTTTCATTTTTTGTCTCTCCTTAATGTGACTAACGCTAGTGTAACAATTATGCGAGTCAGGCGACAAAATAAAAAATTTTTGATGCTCAGTTACTCGCAAAGCATGATGAATGGCTGTTTATGCCATTTCATAAATAGCTAACGAAAAAAAAAGTATAAAGGATCGCTATGATCTTTGATCCATTATGCTAAAATACTCCTCCGGTTATGAAAAGGGATGTTAATTCGGTATCGAATAAGCACAAGGTAAATCGCTGCTAAAACCGTTTTCCACATCGGATAAAAATAATAAAAAAAGAACCACGCATTATCTTTTTTAAATAAAAACATAGTCTTAATAAAATTTTCCTAAGTGTTTTTACATTTTGGGAGGATTAACTGTGTCCGTTATCTACATAGTTATCCACAGGTTGCTATTGAGTTAAACGCTTGTTGGTTAATAATTCACAGTCGTTTTCTTCATAGCCTTATGGCATGCTTACAAACAATTTAATGTTATTCAATTAGGATCCAATTTCACCATGGCTCAGATCCCTGAAAATCCACTAATTCTTGTTGATGGTTCTTCTTATTTATTCCGTGCATATCATTCGCCACCGCACCTTACTAATTCTAAAGGTGAAGCTACAGGTGCTATATACGGTGTTGTAAATATGCTGAAGAGTTTGATCAAACAATATGATCCATCACATATGGTTGTAGTGTTTGATGCGAAGGGAAAAACCTTTAGAAATGATATGTACAGCGAATATAAAGCTAATCGTCCACCTATGCCGGATGACTTACGCACACAAATTGCGCCATTACATAACATTATTAAAGCAATGGGTTTTCCGCTTATCAGTATTGAAGGTGTTGAAGCCGATGATGTGATTGGTACTTTTGCACGTATTGCCTCTGAGCAACAGCGCCATGTGCTGATCTCTACCGGCGATAAAGATATGGCGCAGCTAGTAAATGAACATGTAACGCTTATCAACACAATGACCGATAGCATCTCAGATCCAGAAACTGTGGTTGAAAAGTTTGGTGTTGGACCTGAGCTGATCATTGATTACCTTGCCTTAATGGGTGACAAAGTCGATAACATTCCGGGTGTTGATGGCTGTGGTCCAAAAACGGCGGTGAAATGGTTACAAAAATACGGATCATTACAAGGTGTTATTGATCACGCTAGTGAGATCAAAGGCAAGATTGGTGAAAAGCTTGCTGCAGCACTTGATCATTTGCCACTTAGCTATGAGCTGGCAACCATAAAATGTGATGTTGAAGTTGAAACGGACCTTGAAAGTTTCAAACTACAAGAGCCAAACCGTGATGAACTGATTGCACTTTATGGTGAATGTGAGTTCCGCCGTTGGTTAGCAGAGCTACTTGATAACCCTAAAGATGCTGACACTCATTTAGATGTACCAACAGAAGCCAACGAACTACCTAAAGTGGCTGATGCGCACTACGAAACAATCTTAACTGAAGAGCAGCTTGATACCTTAGTTGCGCAGTTAAATGACGCCGAGCTTTTTGCCTTTGATACTGAAACAACCAGCCTTGATTACATGCAGGCCCAATTGGTTGGTATGAGCTTTGCGGTTAAAGCCGGTGAAGCGGCTTACCTTCCGGTTGCTCACGATTACCCAGATGCGCCAGAGCAATTAAGCTTAGACACAGTTATGGCAAAAATTGGCCCAATCTTAGCTGACGAAAACAAGGCAAAAGTAGGCCAGAATCTAAAATACGATAAAAGTGTATTAGCGAATGCAGGCTTTGAGTTAAAGGGTATTAAGTACGACACTATGTTGGAGTCGTATGTATTTAATAGTGTAGGCAGCCGTCATGATATGGATTCGCTGGCACTTAAATACCTAGGCCACAAAAATATCAGTTTCGAAGATATTGCTGGTAAAGGTAAAAAGCAGCTGACATTTAATCAAATTGAGCTCGAAAAAGCCGCACCATACGCTGCTGAAGATGCAGATATAACGCTTCGTCTTCATCAAGTGTTATGGCCAAAAATTGATGCTGATAGCCAATTAAAATCGGTATTCGAAGACATTGAATTACCACTTGTGTCGGTGCTTTCTGATATTGAACGTACCGGTGTTGCAATTGATAGCAACATGCTGGCAGCTCACAGCCAGCGTTTAGGCGAACGTTTATTAGAGCTTGAGCAAGAAGCCTATGATATGGCTGGTGAAAAGTTTAACTTAGGTTCACCTAAGCAGCTACAAGCAATCTTGTTTGAAAAGCTAGAGCTTCCGGTTATCAAGAAAACACCAAAAGGTGCACCGTCGACGGCAGAAGAAGTATTGCAAGAACTTGCTCATGATTACCCGCTACCTAAGGTAATTATTGAACACCGTGGTTTATCGAAACTGAAATCAACGTACACAGATAAACTACCGTTAATGGTGAATGAGCGCACTAAGCGTGTGCATACTTCTTACCATCAAGCGGTAACAGCAACGGGGCGTTTAAGTTCAACGGATCCAAACTTACAGAATATTCCAATTCGTTCGGAAGAGGGTCGTCGTATTCGTGAAGCCTTTATTGCTGCACCTGGCCATAAAATTGTCGCTGCCGATTACAGCCAAATTGAATTGCGTATCATGGCGCACTTATCACAAGATAAAGGCCTACTTACCGCGTTTGCTAATGGCTTAGATGTTCATAGCGCCACCGCAGCAGAAGTATTCGGCGTTAGCCTTGAAGAGGTTACCAGCGATATGCGCCGTAAAGCCAAAGCGGTTAACTTTGGTTTAATTTATGGCATGTCAGCGTTTGGTTTATCGCGTCAGTTAGATGTACCACGTCATGAAGCACAGCATTATATTGATAAATATTTCGAGCGTTTCCCGGGCGTACTTGAGTACATGGAAACTACCCGTGAAAAAGCGGCTGATAAAGGTTATGTAGAGACTATTTTTGGTCGTCGCTTACATTTACCAGAAATCAACGCCCGTAACGGTGCTCGCCGCAAAGCCGCTGAGCGTGCAGCTATCAATGCGCCAATGCAAGGTACTGCTGCTGATATCATCAAAAAAGCGATGCTTAAAGTTCATCAGTGGGTAAACGCACAAGCTGAAGGGTCAGTGAAGCTTCTAATGCAAGTGCACGATGAATTAGTGTTCGAAATTAAAGAAGAGTGTGTTGACGACTATAAAGCTGAAATCTGTAAGCTAATGTCAGAAGCTGCCACTCTTGATGTGCCACTGATTGTTGAAGCCGACAGCGGTGACAACTGGCAACAAGCACACTAATAGTCGCAATAAATGAGAGCTGTCAGCTATCAGCCGTCAGCTTTCAGACTGAAAGTTAGCGAGTTTCTAGGGGAAAGTTAGAGCTGTCAGCTATCAGCCGTCAGCTTTCAGACTAAAAGTTAGCGATTTGCTTGACCGTTATACCGTATTTATCTCGAATCTAGCTTCCAATTTAAGGGTCGCGGCATAAAGGCGCTGCTACAGGTAGGCGTGAAACTTGTTTCGCGCGTCTGACCGCTGAAGGCTGAAAGCTGATCGCTTCTGTATATAGAACATCACTTCTAGCGACCCGACTTAACCAAAAATAAATCATTACTCGTTAACTATAACCCCAACTCTTGTAACCTTTTTACATGTTGACGATAAAGCTCAACAGGGTCGACTTCGCGTAAATGATGCAAACCTATAAATTGATTGATTTCGTCTAAATGATTCATTTTATAATCATCTTTAATGACATGACCTAAGTGACTACTACAGCGTGAAATCAGGCCATCATCTTGACCTACGATCAATATTGATCCAAGCAGCATAGATAAGTCGGTTGGATCAAGAATATTGGTAAGCGCTGCTGTGCCACTCCACGAAAAATAATACACCCCATTACTGGCAAGCATTTGTCCTTGCTCGCATGCCGTTGGCGGTAAACCTTCTGGGTACTTTTGATTGAATACAGAGGCTCCTTGGCTGGTTAAGCTATGTAATGCTGCTAACGGATCTTGCGGTAAATCACTGTGACCTGATAGTAACGAAATCATGCTGCCTAGTGCTGCAAATACTAGCTTAAACGAATGTTCAGATGGTGAGTTTGGTTTTATTTCTTCGCGAATAAGATCAGCAAGTGTACTGCCATAGTTTGCCCCCCCGATACTGGTCACAGAGGCAACTAAGTTAGGCGAGATCGAAGCGACATAGCGAACAGTTTGCGCTCCTTGACTATGACCAATTAAGTTAACCTTTTCTGCGCCCGTGAGTGTCAAAATATGATTAACCTGAGCCAGTAATTGTTGACCACGAAACTCTGAACTGTGAACAGCTGACACAGCAGCAACAAAAACCTGGTGGCCATCAAGCGATAAAGTGCTGGGGATATTATAAAAATAGTCAACGCCTAATAGGCTATCAAAACCTAACAGCCCATGTACCAAAACAATCGGGTATTGAGTGTTATTATTTTTCGCGTGACAGGGCAAGCTCAGCGAAATGAGTAAGATGGTAGCTAGTGCTAGGAGGCATTTTTTCATTCCTTTTTACTCTTGTGCTAAGTTTTTGCCATCAACATGTATTAATAATGCTGCTATTTTCTCTTATTAATTTAACGATACCTTAAATAACCACTTGATGTAATGTTAATTATAGGTAAACAAGAAAAGATAGTTTTAGAGTTTCGTTATATGTTTATCAAATCGAGCGTTTTCTTTGCGGATGCAATTTCTTTTTAACGCGGACTTTGTTAAAGTCCGCGCCGTCCTCATCCTGTAGGACATCCTGTTGATGATGCATCTGAAAAGATGCAACGTATTGATAGCTTCTCCCCAGTTTGCTATACCGGCTCGCTTGTTATTGAGCGAGCCGTTTTTTCTCTTCTTATCATACAATTCATTGCACAAATTAACGCAGGTGATACCATCTAATAGATTGTTATTATCTTCGAAGGAATGCGTTATGTTTAAATCTGTGGCCTTTGCCGCCTTATCATTATCAAGTTTATTAGTTGCTCCTTTTGCTAGTGCAAACTGGCAGGTTAACAATGAGCAAAGCAAGGTTAGCTTTGTATCTATCAAAAAGAATTCAATTGCTGAAGCGCATCATTTCAAAAAAGTATCAGGTACGTTGAATGAGCAAGGTCAATTCAAGTTAATGATCGATCTTAGCTCTGTTGAAACGCTAATTCCTATCCGTAATGAGCGCATGACTAAATTGTTGTTCGAAACAGCTGAGTTTCCTCATGCAGTTTTAACTGCTGATTTAAGTAAATCATTATTAGCACTGAAGCCAGGACAACATGTATTAACTGGTTTGAAAGCCGAGCTTGACTTCCATGGCAATAAAAAAGAGTTAACGATTGATGTACTGGCAAACATGTCACCCAATGGTGATGTGACAGTTTCTTCGTTCTCACCAGTGATTATTAATGCAGATGATTTCAAAGTAACAGAAGGCATTGCACAGCTACAAAAGCTTGCTGGTTTACCATCTATTGCAACAGCTGTTCCTGTAACTTTTTCTTTGACGCTCGATAAAGATAAGTAATGCAGTCGCTTGCCGAGCTAGAAGCTGCACTTGCAGAGCCTGATAAACCTTTTGATCAATGGCAACCAGACAATTGTGGTCAGTTGCCTATTGAGATCAATGGTCAAGGAGTGTGGTTTTATGCTGGCAGCGAAATTCAACGGGAGGCAATGGTCAAACTATTTGCCTCCGTACTTTGTAAAGAAGCCAATACTTACTATTTAAAAACGCCAGTAGAGAAAATGGCGATTACAGTCATTGATGTGCCTTTTGTTATTGTTGATTGGTATTTTGAAGAGACCGAGCAAGGGCAGGCTTTATGCTGTGTTGATAATCTACAACGCACTTGGTTAGTGACATCATCGCAACCACTACAATTACGCAAATTTGAAAATCTGCAGGTACCTTATTTACAGTTAGCACATGGGTTAGCGGCAAGAGTATCGAGAAATGTTTATTATCAATGGGCTGAAATAGCCTGCTCAGACGAGCAGGGCTACTTTATAGAGTCATTAGGTAAGCGTTATTACTTGGCCTAAGCTTCTGGTTCTTCTTCAGATTCAGGAGTTTGAACTTCAATTGGCCCTAAGAACCATTCATCTAGCTTTTTAGCAACTTCTGGTAAGCCTGTTCCTTTTAATGATGAAAATGCATGAACAGTAATATCACCTTCCAAGCTACTTAGCTCACGGCGAACTTGTAAAACTTGTGCTTTACGTGCGCCCTGTTTTAATTTGTCGGCTTTAGTTAAAAGTGCAAGTACTGGGATCTCACTGCCAACGGCCCAGTCAATTAAGTCACGATCAAGATCTTTTAGTGGATGACGAATATCCATCAAAATAACAATCCCTTTTAAACTTTGGCGCTTTTGTAAGTACTCACCTAACGATTTTTGCCATTTCTTCTTCATTTCGATTGGCACTTTCGCAAAGCCATAACCAGGTAAGTCGATAAGGCGTTTATCAGCATCAAGCTCAAAAGTATTGATCAACTGAGTACGACCCGGCGTTTTAGAGGTACGTGCTAACTTTTGATCCGTTAGCGTATTAAGGGCACTTGATTTACCCGCATTAGAGCGACCAGCAAACGCGACTTCAATCCCCGTATCAGCAGGCAAGCGTGAGATGTCAGGTGCGCTAGTAACAAAGGACGCAGTATTGTATTTGATACGAGATTTGAGCACAGGCTCTCCTAATCTTTTATAAATAATGTTGAACAGTGACTAAAATTCACTTAAGACGCGTATTTTATACTATTAAAGCAGCATTCAAAAGCGTATTTAAGCGTGCTAAATTTAGTTACATAGTGGGAAAATTTCTAGATAGAAACTTAATCTAAGTCAAATCCCTATAAATTATGAGCTTAAAGTGGGCAGAAAACGTGCCAGAGAATTTATTATCGTGTAGAATATAGAAATCACAACATCCATATTGTAGATGATACAGGGTCGGAAACAGAGAATTCACCATGAAAAAAATAGCACTATCTTTAACTATATTGCTTGGAACGTTGTCAGCAAGCAACGCAACAGCATTTGATGGCGATGTAAACGCAGGTAAAGAGAAATCGGCAACGTGTGCGGCCTGTCACGGCCCAGACGGTAATGCACCGGTTAATATCTACCCTAAAATTGCAGGCCAACACGCAGATTATATCTATAAACAATTACAAGAGTTTAAATTAGGTATGACGTCTGGCGGCAAAGAAGGCCGTATGGATCCAGTAATGAGTGGTATGGCTATGCCGCTTAGCGATCAAGACATGAAAGACCTAGCAGCTTACTTCTCTTCTTTAAATATGTCTGAAGGTTCAACACCTAAAGATGTAGTAGAAGTGGGTCAGCAGCTTTATAAAGCCGGTGATGCAGAGCGTGGTATTCCAGCATGTGCTGCGTGTCACGGTCCTCGTGGTAACGGTACATCACTTGCTAAATTCCCGAAAATTTCGTTCCAACACCCAGAATACATCAAGTCTCAACTTGAAAAATTCCGTGATGGTACACGCAATAATGACCTAAACGGCATGATGCAAGACATCGCTAAAAAATTAACAGACAAAGACATCGAAGTTCTATCAAAATACTTAGGTGGCTTACACTAAAGTCTGATTGCCGAATGTAAATATTGGCATTAAAGTGTACAAATTGTAAAAAAAGCAGCGCAAGCTGCTTTTTTTTCATATTTATCTCATCGAAATTTCTTACTTCCTTGTGAGACATTGCCCACATTTCAATGTGAGCTAAATCTTATTTTTATTTTTTTTTATAATATAACAAATTGTTTTAAAAGGTAATTGTCGTTTTTTAATCTTTTGACTGTAAGAAAAGTTATATAAATTAGTTGTAACAAAATTATTAATGAGTAAATTAACCACTGTCGCTGAGACAATAAAAACAACAAGGACAAAGCAATAAGGAAAGTGATTGCGGCAAATCTTTAGGGGGTTACATCGTTTGATGTACTAAAGGAAATAACAAAAAAGTGTCAGGATTGACCGAGAATAATAAAAGCTCACGGAAGTTTAATAATAAAAACAAAATGGAATGCTACACGGAAGGTTTAAAAATAACAAAATGGATAAAAAATAATAATAAAAATAATAAAGACTAAAAGTCGAAGGGAGAAGTGTCCAAATTATTGGCGCTCAGATTAGTAGGCGGTAGAGATGTTTTCTCTACCGCCTTTTTATTTGTCCTGTTACAATAGCCACCGTTTGTACTAATACCAATCGACTTAAATATTTAGCTGCTAAATAACTTAACACGATTGATATGAGAGTATGAAAAGTGCGCAGTTCGTCATGTTGACAAACCACATCCGCACACCGAATTCTTCTGGTTATGCCAGCATTACAATGCCGCTAAAGGTGTTGTGCACAACCTCTTAAGTGAGACGATCAAGATATGAGTAGAAAGAAAAAGTCGCGTAAAATTCCATCAAATGGCCCGGTACGTCTGAGTAAAGAAAAACTTAGAGAGATGCGAGCGTTGAAGGAGCAGCGAGTTAAAAAGACCAAAGGTGCTAAACCAGGTTCTCGAAACGCCCCTGACGTGCAAAAGGGAGAGAACACAAAGGCTAATAACCAACCGAAAGATAAACGTGTTGGTAGCAAAAAGCCAGTTTCATTAGTTGCGCCTAAAGCTGAACCAAAAGTTGAAATGAAACGTAACTTAAAACCAATGGTTGAGCTTAAGAAAGTTAATGAGCCAGAGCTAACACCAGAGCAAGAGCTAGAAGCATTAGAAAATGATGAGCGCTTATTAAAGCTTGTTGAGCGTCACGAACGTGGTGAGTTGTTAACAGGTAAAGATGCTAAGTACTTCAATAGTCGTATCGCACGTCACCAAGAGTTATGTGAACTGCTAGGTATTGAAGACGAAGACGAGTACGAAGATGACTTTGAAGATGATTCATACGATGAAGGTGAATCTGACTTCGATAAGTACTTATCTGATGACCTAGCAAACGAATGGTTAGATGACGAAGATGAGGATGAACGATGAGCATACCCTTGATTATTGCCATAGTTATTGGTGCGGCAATTATCGCAGGACTTGCGTTTTATGCAGGACAACTTCTGTATAAACTAAAAGAGCAAAATAAGCTTATCGCTAAGAAAAAAGCTGAGTATGCGCTAAAGCTTGCTGACTCAAAAGCAAAGCGTAATGCAAAGTTAGCCGACAGCATTCATTTAATAGCCCGTGCGATGAATGAAGAGCAATGTGAGTTCTCAGAAGGCTGTCTACGCATTTGGGTGCTGATCTCTCAATACAGCTTTGCAGAAGAGTTTGAGTTAAGTGAGCGCTACCCAGGCATATTCAAAATGTACGAAGTTGTAAAAGACATGCCAACGCACGATGCCCGTAAAAAGTACTCTAAAAAAGAGATCTTTAAAATGGACACCACTCGTTGGCGTGCTGAAGAGCAGCATAGCGATGAGATTAAAGCCGATTGCGCACGTATCATTGAAGAGTTTAAAGCAGCTCCAGGCAGCGAAAACGTAGTATTTAATTAAGCCGACGTATCGTTGAATTAAGCTAATTAAAGAGCAGAGCCTAGGCTCTGCTTTTTGTTGTTAAATTACTCGTGAGAAACGAGTTTGCTTGATTTGTTGTTGTAGGTGCGCATCAAAGCACATACAAATAATACGAATAAATAAATTACCGCGGGCTGTTACTGTGATCTTATCTTGGCTAACAGACACCAAGCCATCAGCTAGTAATGGGTCCAGTGCTTGCAATGCCTCACAGAAATAGCTGGCAAAGTTGATATTAAACTGTTTTTCGATTGAGGGAATATCCAGCTCAAACTGGCAGATCAATTGTTTGATCACCGCTGCACGTAACGTATCGTCATCAGTGAGAGCGACACCTTTACATACTGCATTGCCAAAGCCTTCTTGCACGGCTTTGTAATAGTGCTTTAACTCTTTTTCGTTTTGTAAAATGGCATTGCCTATTTGCGAAATAGATGACACACCCAAACCTAATAAGTCACATTGGCCATGCGTTGTGTAACCTTGGAAATTACGGTGTAATTGACCTGCGTTTTGGGCAATCGCTAGTTCATTATCCTTACGAGCAAAGTGATCCATACCGATAAACTGATAGCCCGCCGCTAACATTTGCTCAAGTGTATTTTTGAACATAGTAAGTTTATCGCCAGCAGAAGGTAAGTCAGCGTCTTTAATTTTACGTTGCGCTGCAAATCTATCTGGTAAATGAGCGTAATTAAACACAGACACTCGGTCAGGATTTAGCTCAATCAGCTGTGCAATCGTCTCTTTAAAGCTTTCAGGTGTCTGTAATGGCAAACCGTAAATCATATCGGCATTAATTGATTTAAAGCCAAGCTCACGAGCCTCGCTAATTAAACCTTTTACTGACTGCACGCTTTGCGGACGATTAACCGCCAGCTGTACAGCATCATTAAAATCTTGAATACCAAACGAGACACGATTGAAGCCAAGCTTACGTAGATGTACTAACATGCCATCAGCTAAAGAGCGAGGGTCAATCTCAATTCCGCGCTCGGCATCATCAGCAAAATTAAAATGCTGCTCAACTAACGTCATTAAGCGGCTCATTTGCTCTGCAGATAAAAACGTTGGCGTACCACCCCCTAAATGCAGTTGCTCAACGTTATAATCAGCAAAAAGCGTTGCCTGCTCAGCAATCTCAAGCGCTAAATTATCGAGGTATAAATCGGCTTTAGACTGATGACGAGTGATCACCTTATTACAACCACAGTAATAACAAAGCTGACTGCAAAAAGGGATATGGATATACAACGATAAAGAACGGCTTTTCGATGCCGCAATCGCGTTAATCATATCTTGTTGGTTATAACCATCAGCTAGAGACAACGCAGTGGGGTAAGATGTATATCTTGGCCCTGAAATATTGTATTTATTGATCAAAGATTGATCCCAGCTTGGTAAATTTATCACAGTCAGCACTCCGCAATTGATTGAGCGGTTATTTTAACGAGTTTAGTGATTTAGCTATTTGATCTAGAACAATGTCGGAGGCTAGAAATCAATCGACATGCTTTAAGGTCGTTGAAAAAACAAAGAGTTTACTATTTGAGCAAATAGTTTAAGGATTTTTAAAATAAAGAGTTTTGCTAGTGACAAGGTTACAAAAACTTTTTATACTGCAACCCGCTTTAGTGAGTTAACCCTCCTAAACGCATCTCACAATTAGCAAAAGCTAATACAATGGCCCCTTAGCTCAGTTGGTTAGAGCACACGACTCATAATCGTTAGGTCCCCAGTTCAAGTCTGGGAGGGGCCACCATTTTCTTACTGTAAAAATCCAAAAATCAAAAGCTTATATCTATTTTTAGCAATTGTGTTCCACTTTTGTTCCACCTCTTTTTTATCCTTAAAATTCAACGAAATAAAAAATATTTTTATTTTTTTAAAAATATTTTGTCAGGTTTTTAGAGTTTGTCTCGTCTATAGCTGCAAATGACACGAAGTTGTTCTATTTGGTGGTAGCGATAGGCAGTGTCTTGTGTATCTATTTTTACGAAAAGGACAAACTCATGACGATTACAACCTCAACTGTGAATACGCTAAAACTTGATTCAATGAACGCACCATTTAGTGATGCTACTCTTTGGTTAAAAGAAGGGTGGCGGCTATTTAAAAAAGCACCGTTTAAACTTTTCTTACTTATGACGCTGTTCGCTATTGTACCTGGTGTGGTGCAACTATTGCCTGCACCTACTGGTTTAACCGTATCAAAATGGTTAGCGCCTATGCTTATGGCAACGGTATGGCCTTTGTTGTTTAACCTGAATAATCAGCAAAGCTTTTCATTTAGGCACAATGCAACATGGGTGAAGTGGGGCAGGGTTGCGATTTGGTCTGTTGTGGGTATTTTACTGGCGCTGGTGCAATTTGCTGTTGGCAGTGCTTTGATCGGTAGTGAGCAGTTATCGGCATTATTGTCTGGTCAGTTTGTTGATGTTGAGCGCTGGCGCGTAGGGGTTATGTTTGTATCAATTGTCCCTATAAATATGCTGCTTATGTTTGTGGTGCCCCTGTTACTTTTAAATAATGCTTCGCTTATTTCAGCTGTAAAAGAAAGCATTACAACCGCATTAACGGTGATTAAACCATTAAGCATACTTTGTTTGATTAATATGCTCGTTACCTTTACTGCCCCTTATAGTCTTTTACCTATGTTGTTGGTAGGGCCGGTATTAGCATGTACCTACTTTTGTGCCTATAATCGTTTGTTCAAATAATAATAAAAACATGGAAGTACAGTGAAAGCTGATGTTCAAATAAACACATTGCTGAATGAATACGCGCCGCTGTTGGCGCGTGTTGCTGCAACCTACGAGATCAATCAAGCGCTACAAGATGAGCTAATTCAAGAGATGTCGCTGGCTGTTTGGCGCGCTTTTGAAAGTAATGACTCATCACCCGATGTTGCCTTTCGTGGCGATGCCAGCATAAAAACCTATATTGCCCGAATAGCTCACAATAAAGCGGTTGATCATGTGATTAAAGAGCAAAACTGCAAAGAGGTGGCCAGCTCTGAAAGTATTAATTACACCCACGCCTTAAGTGCACATAAATCACCAGACGACAGTTTAGATTTAATGGCTGCCCTTCGTAAATTAGCGCTGAAATACCGGCAGGTGCTTGCTTTACAGCTTGAAGGGTTTAATCAAAATGAGATAGCTCAAACGCTGGGATTGTCTGAAGATGCAGTTGCTAAACGTGCAAGTAGAGCAAGACAGCAACTTGCGAGCCTAATGGAGTAATAAAGTGGATAAATTCGAAGCAGATGATCAATTAGCTAAGTGGCAGCAGGCATTCGTGCAAGCAACCCCGAAGGTGGATAGCGCGGCGTTAATTGCGCAAACACAAAAGTCGCGAACTAAGTTAAAGCTAAAAGGTTTAATCGACTCTTTATTAGGTGTTGTGGTAACCGTGTTTTGTATTTACGCCATGTTGTTTGAGGCAAAAAATACCTATGAAACCATTATGTTTGCGCTATTAGCGCCTATTCCTTTAGGTTTTGGGATTTGGTCATACCGTTTAAGACGAAAGCTTTGGCGAGCAGAAACGCTAGATGTCAATGCAATGCTTAATTTTAAAGAAAACCAGCTGAAGCACCAAGTTCATTACTGGCAAGTGAGTTTTATTGGCTGTGTCGTTCTTTGGTGCGCTTTGCTAATCGTTGCTTTGTTTAACATGGTAATGTTTAAAACATACAGCCTATGGCTTATCCAGCTTGGCATTAATGGCATTATCGTACTGGCTGTTTATATACGTTATAAAAAACTAAGAGCACAGCTTGCTAAAGCGCTAGAGAGTATTCAAGCAATGCGTGGATAATGCTTCTTGACGAGCCGTTCCTAAAACTTATATAACGTGTTATTCAAATAATAATAAAGGATATATAGATGGAAGTTTTATACAGTATTTTGTTTTGGGGATCGCCTGTCGGCTTGGGTTTGTTCTTTTTCTTATCATGCACGGGGGCTGGGGTGCTTTTTTGGGGGATTGCACAGCTTAAGAAAGCTTCATCTAATTAAAAAGCTGATGTGTGAAAACATCGGCTCATAACGACTTCGACTTGCGAAATATACGCTAATGAGTTGTTAGGAATACCATTACGGTCTTCACCTTATCGCTTTTTCCCCCCTCACCGCTCAGATATGCCGCTTATCTTTTTTTGATAAGAATTGTTACATATTCGGTTTTATTGTTTTGCTTGAGAGGTTTATTATGGAGAAAGCGAAAAACTAATGATTAATTAGGTTTGCTAGTTTTTCGATAAATACATCAAAAAATAATTAGTACGGGACTCCCATGAAAAAAGTAACACTTACCGCGGCAAGTATTGCACTAGCCCTCGGTCTTGTTGGTTGTGGTGAAAAAGAACAAGAAACTAAAGCACCAGCAACTGCGGCCGTCACTGAAGCAAAAGCACCTTTAAATTCAGGTATTGAACTGGCGAACATGGACAAGTCTGTTCGCGCACAAGATGACTTTTACTATCACGTAAACGGCGAATGGTTAGAAAAAACAGAAATTCCGGGTGATAAATCAAACTATGGTTCATTCACTCAGCTTTACGATGATTCGCAAAAAGCGATGAAAGAAGTGCTAGAAAAGGCAGCGGCAAACACTAATGTTAAACCGGGGTCAGATGAAGCTAAGTTAGCGGCGTTCTATAACAGCTATATGGATGAAGCAGGCCGTGAAGCGGCTGGTATCAAACCATTAACGCCAGTACTTGCAAGCGTTGATGCAGTAAAGAGCAAGCCTGAGCTTGTTGCTTTAATGGCTGAACTTCGCATTAAAGGTGGTAGCTTACCATTTGGTTATTATGTCAATAATGATGCAAAAAACTCGAGCGAATACGCGATGTATGTTTATCAGTCTGGTTTAGGTTTACCAGATCGTGATTATTATCTAAAAGACGATGAAAAATTCACAAAAATTCGTGAAGCTTACCAAGCATACGTTACAGCTATCTTAAGTAAAGCGGGTGTAGCAGATGCAGAATCTGCGGCTAAAGCTATTATTGATCTTGAAACAAGCATTGCTGATGCGCAGTGGAGCCGTGTTGAAAGTCGTGATGCTACTAAATCTTACAACAAGATGAGCGTTGCAGATGCTAACAAACTTACTGGCGACTTTGACTTTGCAGCTTACCTTGATGCGTCAGGTATTAAAACTGAAGAGGTAATCATTCGCCAACCTAGTTACCTAGAAAAATTTGCAGGTATCTACAAGGATACAGACTTAGCAACTTGGCAGAATTACCTTAAGTTCCACTTTGTGAGCAACTACGCTGCACTATTAGATAAAGAGCTTGTAGATCTTAACTTTGATTTTTACAGCACAACGCTTCGTGGTGTGACTGAGCAATCTCCGCTTTGGAAAAAAGCAGTTGATGCATCAAACGGTGTATTAGGTGAAATGCTTGGTAAAGTATACGTTAAAGATAACTTCCCACCTGAAGCGAAAGCGCGTATGGAAGAGTTAGTTGATAACGTAATTAGAGGTTACGCAGTTGCGATTGAAAACCTTGAGTGGATGAGCCCAGAAACAAAAATCGCTGCAAAAGAAAAGCTTGATAAGTTCACGCCAAAAATCGGTTACCCAGATAAATGGAAAGACTACTCAGCACTTGAAGTTAAAAGCGATGATTTAGTCGGTAATTACATTCGCCACAGCGAATGGGAGTATGCCGATATGATTGCTAAACTAGGTAAGCCAGTTGATCGCTCTGAGTGGCACATGACACCACAAACAGTAAACGCTTACTACAACCCAGTGAACAACGAAATCGTATTCCCTGCGGCTATCTTACAACCGCCATTCTTTAACCTTGAAGCCGATGACGCTGTTAACTACGGTGCAATCGGTGCGGTAATCGGCCACGAACTTGGTCACGGTTTTGATGACCAAGGTGCGAAATACGATGGTGACGGAAACTTACGTAACTGGTGGAGCGAATCAGACCTTAAACAGTTTGAAGAGCGCACAGGTCAGCTAGTTGCTCAGTATAATGAATATAAGCCATTTGAAGATGCTAGCGTAAATGGTGAGCTAACATTAGGTGAAAATATTGGTGACTTAGGCGGCTTAACAGTTGCCTATACTGCTTACCAATTATCACTTGGTGATGAAAAAGCGCCTGTGATTGATGGTTACACGGGTGATCAACGTTTCTTCATGGGATGGTCACAAATTTGGCGTCGTAAATACCGTGACGAAGAGTTACGTAACCGCCTAATGACAGACCCTCATTCACCAAGCCACTACCGTGTAATCGGTATTCTTTCAAACATGCCAGAATTCTATCAAGCGTTTGATGTGAAAGAAGGCGACAAGATGTATATCAAACCAGAAGATCGCGTAAAAATCTGGTAATTGATTATCGATTTAAAAAGGCTCTGAGTGAACGCTCAGAGCTTTTTTGTTTTAGGAGCAGAAAGCTTTGACGTAGGAGGCGTTTTAACGCCGAAATTATAGATAATTTTTATGCGTGATGTTCACGGCTAAAGCCGTTCCTACGGGATTGTAGGAGGTGTTTTAACGCCGAAATATTCAGGCGATCTTTGTACGTGATGTTCACGGCTAAAGCCGTTTCTACGGGGTTGTAGGAGGTGTATTAACGCTGGAATGATAGATGATTGTTGTGCGTGATGTTCACGGCTAAAGCCGTTCCTACGGGGTTGTAGGAGGTGTTTTAACGCCGAAATGATAGATGATTGTTGTGCGTGATGTTCACGGCTAAAGCCGTTCCTACGGGATTTTAGGAGGTGTATTAACGCCGGAATGTTCAGGTGATTTTTTTGTTCGTGATGTTCACGGCTAAAGCGGTTCATACGAGGGTTTAACTTGATTCTTATACGTCTTTGTCTAGATTTAAGATAATAAATGGAGGGTTATGGATGACCGCACATTATCAAAATCTAAGAAAGCATAGGGTATCAATCCCATTTCATTATTACTCTGTTACCACTTCAACGCTTGATAGAAAATGTTATTTCTCTGACTTTAATAATGCACGAGCTTTAATTAACACTCTAAGGGCTATAGAAGAAATTAAAGCTAAAACTATCTGTTTTGTGGTAATGCCTGATCACCTACACTGGTTATTTCAATTACAAGATAAAGTACCTTTAGCTCGATTGATTCAAGAGGTCAAAGGGAAGAGTTCATATCTCATAAACAAGCAAACATGCTCTAAACGAAAAATTTGGCAGCCTGGATATTATGATTCTTTAATAAGGAACGAAGAACATTTGCTTGGAGTATCGAGGTACATCATCGCAAACCCATTGAGGGCCGGAATTGTTAAAAGTGTGCGTGATTACCCTTTTTGGGATTGTATCTATTTATAGGTAAATTCTTCACGGCTAAAGCCGTTCCTACGGGGTTGTAGAAGGTGTTTTAGCGCCGAAATGATTATTAAAAAGCCGCAAAACTATCATTAAGCGGCTTTCTGTATACAAATTAAACCATAATCGCATCTTTAAGATACTGGAATAACTCTTTGTACGCTTTGGCTGGCTTTTCAGCTTTTACTTCTTTTGCGGCGCTGCGTACTAACTGGCGCATTTTTTGGCGCTCAAGAGAAGGGTATTGATCAATTGTTGAATTGATCAGATCGTCACCTTGTTTGATTAAATCATCACGTAGCGTTTCGATTTTGTTCATCAAAACATCCGCTTGGTTGTTTTTGTTGAGCATAATATCGATCATCGCTTGGATTTCATCAACGTTTTCAGTAGTACGTAATACTTTTGCGATATAGTTTAAGTTACGACGGTAAGCATCGCTCTTATCACTTACTTTATCAGAAACAACAAGGGCTTCTTTTAAATCGTGATTGAGTGGTAAGCGATCGCGTTGCTTTTTCGGCATTTTCGCGATTTCAGCACCCAAACCATGATATTGCATGGCTTCACGTTTTAACTCGCTTTTTGATACGTAAATAATTTCTTCTTCGATAAGTGGCTTTTTCTTCTTCGCCATAAGGATGCTCATTCAGTAAACTTAACTATTCGCTATTATACGTCATTTAGTTAATGATTAATATTAGCTGATGCACGTCTCGCAGTGTGTTAGCATTCGCTACACTATAAAAAATATCAGAACCTAGGACACACAAGATGAAAGATCCTATTTATCAACACATTTCTGAAGTGAAAGACGCGGTAAGCGAAGTACTTGAGCATGCAAAAAAGTTGGGTGCTACTGCTGCAGAAGCGGCGATGTCGAGCACGTCAGGTTTGTCTGTTAGTACGCGCATGGGCGAAGTTGAAACAATAGAGTTTAACCAAGACGGTGGCTTAGGTATTAGTGTTTATGTGGGGAATAACAAAGGCTCTGCTTCAACGGCTGATTTAAACCCTAAAACATTACGTACAGTGGTCGAAAAAGCCATTGATATTGCTAAATTCACTTCAGATGATCCATACAATGGTATCGCAGATAAAGAACTGCTTGAATTCGCACCACTTGATTTAGATCTGTATCACCCGTGGGAAGTAAGCCCAGAGCAAGGTATTGAGCTTTGCCATCAAGCAGAGCAGGCGGCACTAAATGCCGATGAGCGTATTGTAAATTCAGACGGTGCGAGTTTTTCTTCTCACCAAGGTTTGCGTGTTTATGGCAACAGCCATGGCATGATTGCAGGTTACCCGCGCACGCGTCATAGCATTAGCACCATGGTGATTGGTAAAGATGGTGAGCAAATGCAGCGCGATTCTGCTTATACCGTAGCGCGACATAAAGATGATTTAAACGATGCTGCAAAAGTAGGCCTCGAAGCGGCAACAGAAACATTGGCTAAGCTGAATAGTCAAAAGCTAGGTACCATGAAAGTGCCAGTTATCTTCAGAGCAGATATTGCCAACTCACTATTCGGTCATTTAGTGTCTGCGATTGGTGGCGGCGCGCTTTACCGTAAATCGAGCTTTTTGCTTGATAGCTTAGGCACAAAAGTATTTAGTGATTGTGTAAATATTTCTGAGCGTCCACATTTATTAAAAGGCTTAGCGTCTTCACCATTCGACTCGGAAGGGTTAAAAACTATCGACCGTGAAATTATTCAAGGTGGTGAGCTTCAAACATATCTATTAGCAAGCTACGCTGCACGTAAACTGTCTATGACACCAACGGGTCATGCTGGTGGTATTCATAACTGGTTAGTTGAGCAAACTCATGCTGACTTAAAAGCACTCTTAAAAACTATGGGCACAGGTTTACTAGTAACCGAGCTTATGGGTCAAGGTGTGAACACTGTAACGGGTGATTACTCACGTGGCGCGGCGGGTTTCTGGGTTGAGAATGGCGAAATCCAATACCCAGTCAGTGAAATCACAATTGCTGGTAACTTAAAAGATATGTTTAAAGCGGTAGTCGGTTTAGGTGGCGATATCGAGCGCCGTGGCGGTATTCAAACCGGCTCTGTATTGATTGAACAAATGCAGGTTGCTGGTAGCTGATTCATCAATAACTACTCAATTTTTAAAGCCTCACGTTTGTGGGGCTTTTTTATTTGAAAAAGTGCTTTACCTGAACTTAACTTGAGGTTTTATCTTGATGGCAGTTTAAAAATAAAAAGGAAAACTACCATGTATTTAGAGCACGTAAACCTTGTTGTTAGTAATGTTGATGCCATGCTGCACTTTTATAAAGCCGCATTCCCACATTGGCGGGTGCGTAGCCAAGGTGATAGCACATGGTCAGGCAAGCCGCGCAAATGGCTGCACTTTGGTGATGATTACCAATATCTTGCACTGAGCGATAACGGTGAAGACGAAAACCGTGATTTAGCAGGGCACCAAGTGGGCCTTGCTCATTTTGCTTATGTGACAAACGATATTAATGCCGTAATTGAACGCTTGGTTGACGCTGGTTATGAAATAGATAAACAGGGTCCAGAAAACCCGTATCGTAAAAATGTATATTTTATCGATCCCGCAGGTTTTGAAGTTGAGTTTGTAGAGTATTTCAGTGATATACCGAGTGAAAGGAATAATGACTTGTAGCTAGAGCAGTCAGCTTTTAGCCGAGCACTAGAAGGTCGAGAAAAATATATGCACAAAGAGAAGAGAATGAGGAAGTGATAATTGTGTTTTTTGTTTTCTCTAAAGCGCAGCGCCTCTTGTCCTCTTTGTGAATTAAAGATCTTTTTCTAACCACAGAGGACACAGAGAGCATAGAGGAAGAGAACTGAGTTTTCTCTTAAGCGAAGCGCCTCTTACCCTCTTTGTGCGATTAGATCTTCGATGTAGGCGTGAAATTTATTTCGCGCGCATTCTAGTAGGTCGTGCTTTAGCGCGTCATTGGTGAAACGTATGCAATATCTTGTCGCCATAAATGACGACCTACATTAACATAATCGCAACTCGCAACTTTTACTACATCTTATTCATCTCTTTCCAACTGGCTTTTAGACTGTTGGCAAAGCTGATGAACTTTTCTTTCATGGTACGTTTAACTGAAATCTCGACTGAGCCTAGCCATACATTACCTTCAATGGTGATGGTTGGGCCTTGGCCTTTATTTAAGGCGACTGATCTGTTCTCTACACTGCCAATAACGCTGAACAGCTTTGATACCACATTGACATGTTCTGGCACATAGATTTCGTCGTTACCTAAAATACAGTTCACGTAAATAGTGACATGTTGGTGCTGGAAAATCGCTTCGCTAAAATCGAGCTCAATTGAACCTAAGCAGTTTGTAAGGTGAATTTCTTTTGGCACTACCCACTGGCCGCTGCGCTCATTTGAACCCAAAATGCTACGAAGCTGCAGACTTTCGTTATCGCTGCTGTGGCCATAATGAGGTTTAAATTGCGCATGCTTTTGCGATTTGTAGTCAATATCAGCTTTTAGCTCTAAGTCAGCAACAAGTTCAACGAGTACTTCGTTGCTGGTGGCTTCCATTGCTTGGTCTAAACGGCGTTCAAATGCTTCAGCTGAAATAACAGCATGACTGTAGTTATAAATGAGTTGATCAATTACTTCTTCTCTTACTTGATCGATTGGGCGATCTTCAAGTTTAACGGCCATGGTAGTTCCCTGTTGTGATTATCAAAGTGATTTTTATGTTATTTGTAATAAAGCAAAGCTTAGGCCAAATTTTATTTTATTATAAATCAATATGTTGTGTTTTGTAGTGTCAACGTTACTTAGTTAAATTAACCACAGATTAATAAAATCAGCAACTAAATGGTTATTTTTGCAACATAGTGAACTTCTTACCGAGCAGCCTGTAAATCTTTACCGAATTGAATATAAATAGTCGCTGAATGAGGGTTTAAGGTATTGAAATTAAACAAATAAATAGTTGGCATCATAGTCGCATTAGTAAAAGTGTCTTAAATCAAAAGGAGAAGATTATGAACACTTTTAACAAATCTATGATTGCCGCTTTAGTAATTGGTGCAACAGCAAGTATGTCAGCTCAGGCAAGCAGTTGGGAAAATGAAAGTAAAGATGCTTGGATTGATGGTAAGGCAGAAACTGTGCTTCTTATGAACACAAACCTTAACAACTTTGACATCAACACTGATGTAACGAATGGCAAGGTTGTACTTACAGGTAAAGTTGATAGTGAATTAGATAAAGAGCTTGCTGAAGAGCTTGTTCTTAGCCTAGATGGCGTTAGCTCTGTTGATAACAAACTAACGGTTGTTAAAAACATGAAGGCTAAGAAAATGAAAGCAGATAAAGCTGATTCAACTGAAAGCGATTTAACAGATGCGAAAATCAGTACTGTAATCACAACACGTTATTTATTTAACTCAGAAGTAGGTGGTACAGACATCGATGTTGATACCGATAACGGTGTAGTAACACTTAAAGGTACCGTTGAGTCTGATGCTGAAAAGCAATTAGCAATCAGTATCGCTGAAAACGCTGAAGACGTTCGCAAAGTAATCGATGAATTAACGATTGTTGCTGAATAACAGCAAGCCTAAATTAGCCCAGCTTTGGCTGGGCTAATAGATTTCAAGGAGTGAGTCATGGATTTAATACGTATTATTTTATCGGTTTTAATTCCACCTCTTGGCGTATTTTTACAGGTAGGTTTAGGTGCGCAGTTCTGGATTAATATTCTTTTAACCTTATTAGGGTACATTCCAGGTTTGATTCATGCTGTGTATATCATCGCTAAGCGATAATTACCTCATTAATCAGCAAGGATGAGTCAGGGAACACAGCAAGGAGCAGCTGTAGGAGTAAAGGACGATAAACCGCAAGGAGTTTACAGTATGGACAATGTAGCACAGCAAAAAGGACAGCAAGGAAGTAACAAAGCGTTATGGAGTAGCGCACAATGGCAACGCTTTATGGATAAAGTGAACGGAGATGACAGCAAGGGATAAGCTCAGGCTTGGAGCCAAACAGGATGAAGCTAGCGTAAGGAGGTGACTATATGGAACAAGTACAAACGCAACCAACACAAGGATTGACCGACAAAGGAGTTGCTTTATGGAATAAGCAACAGTGGCATGAATTTATGGAACACGCGAAAGCGGTTGCGCCACGATTAACAGGGAAGGCTGACGATAAAAACCCGATGTCATCTTCAGGTGACATCGGGTTTTTAATAACTTCGGCAATTTATCTTTATAACTTAAACTGATTTACTGTCTTATTTAAAGACGCTGCCAATTCATTTAAATCACGTGCTTCATCTGCCAATTCATGAGCATGATCCGCAGTGCTATTAACAAGGTGGTTAATAGCCGCCAGGCTATTATTAATATCTTCTGCAACCACAGTTTGCTGTTCTGTTGAAGTCGCAATTTGATGACTCTGATCTTGTACATTTGTCACTGATTGCGCGATATCTTGCAGTGCTTGCAATACAATTTGCGTTTGCTCAACGGAGCCTTCAGCACGTTCTTGACCCTGTTGCATCATAGTTGATGCTTGTTGAGCAATTTGCTGTAAGCGACTGATCATATTTCGAATATCATCCGTTGACTCTTGCGTTCTGCTTGCTAGTGAACGAACTTCGTCAGCCACAACTGCAAAGCCTCGCCCTTGCTCACCGGCTCGTGCCGCTTCAATTGCTGCATTAAGTGCTAGTAAGTTAGTTTGCTCTGCAATTGAGTTGATTACGTCGATCACAGCGCCAATGTTGCCACTTTCTTGTTCAAGACCTGCAACTACTTTAGATGCTTCGCCGATGTGGCTTGCAAGCGCAGTCATTACTGACTGAGCTTGTGTAGAGCGCTTAGTGCCATCGACTGTAATGGCTTGCACTTCTTCGGCTGCATTATTGGTATGCTGCGCATTACGTGAAATTTCGAGTACTGTAGATGCCATTTCAGTAACAGCGGCACTTACACTATCAACCTGTTGTTTTTCTTGCTGAATTTCATCATTGGTTTTTTGCGATACAATTTTCAGCTGACTAGCTGCTTGGCTCAGCTGCTCTGCTTGCGCGGCTGTGTTGAGCATCATTGCACGTAATTTATCGATGAAGGTGTTCATATGATGAGCAAGCTGGCCAACTTCGTCCTGACTATGAATTTCAATTTTTTGTGTTAAATCGCCATCGCCTGATGCGATATCACGCATGATGTAAGTCAGTTTTGTAAGAGGTTTGGTGATCATTTGCGTGGCCCAAAAGATCATCGCAATGATAATCGCAAGGATGATGATTAATGATGTAGTGGTTGTCATCACCGCATCGTTAACTGGCTCATCAATCATGCTAGTTGGGATCAAAATCCCGACATACCAATCAAGATATGGACTTTCTAGTTCAAGGCGATTGTATACAACGTAATATTGCTCACCTTTAAATGTGACATAGCTGCTACCATCTTTTTGGCTTTTCATCGCGCGGTTTAATTCGCTAAAGCCTGATGTGTCGCTAAATTGTTTTTCGAGGGCATCTAAGCCTTCTTTGCCATTAGGGCCTTCGTCAGTCACAGATAATTTATGGCCAGTACGCTCAGAGAAGTGAACAACCTTTTGATTGCCATCTAGTAAAAAGCCAAAACCTTGGCCATTAAAGCGAATGGCCTCAACCATGTCGTTGATATTGTTGAGCTGTAAATCAACCCCACCAAAACCAACAAGTTTGTTTTGTTTATTATAAACTGGCTGTTGCACAACCGCTGAGGCATTACCTGTGGTTAAATCTACAGAAATAGGGCCAACATAAAGTTTGTTGATCTTTAAAGCATCTTGCCACCAACCACGTTTATAAGCGTAATAAGGCTGGCCATTGTAGTGGGTGGTTCGCTCGTTTTCTTTAAAGTATTCGCCTGTTGTTGCTGATGCAAAGAAGGCCGATAGAATGTTGTCATCGTTACCACTGATACGAACAAAATCTTGATTAACGTTGTCGTATCCTGGTTGGTTATCAAGGCTTTGATCACGTTTAGTCCAGTTGTCAAACCAGTTTACTAAATGCGGATTTGTTACGAAGGTTTCAACAACTTTACCGTATTTAGCAAAGTAACCTTGCATTGATAGTCGTTCGCTTTGTAAGTAGCTATCAGCTTCGCGTTGAATCGCTTTGCGAGATAGGTCAGCAATATGATTAACAAAGAAACTAGACGCGATGATCAGTAGTACACTAATCGTCCCGCCAATCAGCAGTAATATTTTTTTACGTAAAGAGAGATTGTTTAACATAGGTGCACGTATTTTTATTATCGGTTAGAGTTATCTATCTAATCATATTTGCGCTTAAATCGCTACTTTGCAAAACGGTAGTTATTAATAAAATATTACAAAATACATAGGGTAAGTTACTAAATGGTTGTGAATGATAATAAAATGGTGGTGCTAGGTGCAGGTTGGTTGGGGCAAGCTCTTTGTCTTAAGGCAAAGGGATTGGCGTGGCAGGTGCAGGGGACACACCGTAGTCGCGATCACGAACATGACTTTCAGCGTCAGTTTGCACTTGAAGATGGTGTACTTAAGCATGACGTATCACTTGAAGGAGCATGGTGGGTGTGTGCAATTCCACCGCGTAGCCGCAGCTCAGAAAGTAATTATTTAGATACATTACAAGCTGGGCTTGAACTTGCCAAACACCTAAATTTTAAAGGCTTTATTTTATGTTCTTCGACAGGTGTTTACCCAACTGACAATGGTTGTTACGACGAAAGCACAGAAATTAACTGCCAATCAGCACGCCAACAAACATTATACGATGCGGAGCAATTAGTGCTAAATGCGGGTGGCAAGGCATTGCGCTTAGCGGGACTTGTAGGCCCCGAACGCGACCCAGGTAAGTTTGTTGCAGGAAAAGAGCTTACTAGCTCAAGTCAGCAAGTGGTGAACATGGTACAACAGCAAGATGTAATAGCGGCGATTTTTTCAGTGCTTGAAAACTGGTCTAACGCCAATAGCATTTATAACGTTGTTAACCCAGCGCATCCAACAAAAGCGGACTACTACCAGCAAAAATGCTCTGAACTGGGTAATCAACCACCCACCTTTACAAGTCATGAAGCTGGCGAACGTATCATTGATGGTTCGGCTATTGAGGCGCTGAACTTTCACTATCAATTGCCAATTTAATTACTTTTTAAAGGTTAAGTGACCGCCGAGTCTGTATTTACTACCTGGTGAGACTAAGCGTGCAAAGCTTACAATGCCATTTGCTGACCACGTTCGGCGGATCACTTGCAAACAAGGCTCTTCATTGTAGAGATTAAGCCATTCGCACATTTCTTGGTTAGGCATAATCGCCTCAACCGTATGTCTGGCCTCAGTTAATGGCGCACTGGTTGATAAATACTCATGGGGGGTTAGGCTGTGGAAATCTTGTTGTAAGTAATCTTTTGCCAGAGCCGGGTTCACAAAGCGCTCTTCTACTTGCAGAGGTTGCTCGTTCTCGTTGTGAACGATGACGCTACGATAAACGTGACTGTCTACATCAACGCCCAATGCAATTGCAATAGGGGCAATTGCACGTATTGATTCCATCACTAAAATTGTACAGCTGTAATCACTGTTACGAGCTTTAACTTCATCAGCGATGTTTTTAATTTCGAGCAATGATGATTGTGACTTAAAGCTTGCTACAAAAGTCCCTTGGCCTTGACTACGAGTTAGTATACCGGCGTCTGTAAGTTCAGATAACGCGCGTCTGGCCGTCATGCGGCTAACCTGAAACTGGCTGGTTAATTCGTTTTCTGAGGGCACGCGGCTATTTTCTTGCCATTGACCCGATCGAATGTTTTCCAAAATATATTCTTTTATTTGCGCAAATTTAGGGACGCTCATTATGAAAGTGCACAGGTAAGTTAACAGTGTGTTACAAGGTGGCATAATTTTCTTGTATATACAAGATGAGTTGTTAAACTTTAAGCTAATTTGATTAGGCGCTTTAAAGCTCGCAGCAGATATAAGTATAGGTGAAAAATGCATACAACGAACGATAGCCAAATGCACTGGGATTTAGTGATCACAGATGCCAATATTGCCACTATGGATCCTCAAGTTGATGCGCCTTACGGTGCTATAGAAAATGCAGCGATCGCATTAAAAGAAGGTAAAATTGCTTGGTTAGGTTCGCAAGCTGACTTACCAAACTTTGATGCATTAGCAACACCGACTATCTCAGCTAAAGGGCAATGGTTAACACCGGGATTAATTGATTGCCACACTCACTTAGTGTTTGCCGGTAGCCGCGCTGAAGAGTTCGAGCAACGCTTGCAAGGTGTCAGTTATGAGCAAATTGCTGCTAATGGCGGCGGTATTGCAAGTACAGTACGAGCAACGCGCGCAGCAGACCACGAAACCTTATTTGTCAGTGCGAAAGAGCGCTTAAATGCGTTATACGCAGAAGGCGTGACTACGGTAGAGATCAAATCTGGCTATGGTCTTGATTGCGAAAACGAAATTAAACTACTCGAAGTGGCTCGTTTACTCGGTGAAAATCACCCGATTGATGTTAAAACCACATTTTTAGGTGCTCACGCATTACCGCCTGAATATAAAGGCCGTAGTGATGAGTACATTGATTTGGTTTGCGGTGAGATGCTTGACCGTGTTGTTGAAGCTGAGTTAGCTGATGCGGTTGATGCATTTTGTGAAAATGTCGGTTTTAGTAACGAGCAAACTCGCCGTGTATTTGAAGCGGCTAAAAAGCACAACTTACCCGTTAAGTTGCATGCTGAGCAGTTATCTAATCAACATGGTGCAGAGCTTGTTGCTGAATTTAATGGCTTATCAGCCGACCATATTGAACATTTAGATGAAGCAGGCATTCAAGCAATGGCCAAAGCAGGCACTGCGGCAGTGCTGTTACCGGGGGCATTTTATTTCTTACGCGAAACAAAATACCCACCAATTGAATTACTTCAGCAGTATCAGGTGCCTATTGCTATATCAACCGACTTCAACCCAGGAACGTCACCATTGTGTTCATTGCATTTAATGATGAATATGGCCTGTACTCTTTTTCGTATGACACCAGAGCAAGCGCTTGCAGGTGTAACACGTAATGCCGCCAAAGCCTTGGGTCTTGATGATCGAGGTGTATTAAAAGTGGGGGCACGCGCTGATATTGCTCACTGGCAAATATCCCACCCTGCGCAATTAAGTTACCAATTCGGCGTAAATAAACTGTTAAATCTGTGGATTTTGGGTAGACTTAGTTAGAAGTTATTTTTACGTATTTTTGGATTAGATGTCATTGATTGCCAGTTTAGCGAGTAACGGTGTAGGGCTCGTAAATTTAAGTAGTGATGCAGTGCCAGTGTTTTTAGCTGGCTGCGTTTTTATGGCAATGATTTGTGCGTTGTGTGTCACTCGTCATCCAATACTTAGACTCAGTTTAGTTGTTAATGGTGTGCTGGGGTTGGCAATCCTCAGCTCCGCTATTCCTTGGTTAATCATTTTATTAGCAATGAGTCTTTGCTTTCATTTATGGCAAGCTTTTCGAACAAATAACTGGTTAGCGATTATTTTTACTGTCGCTGCGGCGATTACGTTTACAGTTATGTATTCTGCCCACTTATTGCTCGAAACTTCCGCGTATTGGCTAGTGATTTCAGTTATTGTTTTATCTGTGTCTGGCTTTTTTAACTTTGAAGAACCAGAAGAAAGTGAAGAAGTCATAGTTGATACTCCTTACCATGATGAAATAGACAGTACTCCACTAACAGGTTTGCCAGATCGCAGTGATTTACGACGTAGCTTTGCTAGCTGGGTTGAAGAACACTCGCATAACTGTGCCCTTGTTATGCTGCGTTTAGAGGGATTTGAAAGTGTTAACCAGCATATAGGTCGGGACTTTGGAGATTTATTACTTGCTCAGTCTGCTACTCGTATTAAACAGCAATTAGACAATGATGCAGTGCTTAATATTAGTAGTGGCGCTGGCAATATAGAAAAGCTTGCTCACTTAGGTGGATTAAATTTTGCCTTCATTTGCTCTCTTGAGGAGCAAAAGCATTTGCATGAGCAACTTATAAGTCAAATAAAACAAGTGACCTTAAAACCCTTCAATGTGGCAAATTGCACTATTGAGGTGAAAGTGCGAGCTAGCTACGTTAGCTGTAACGAGCCTGAATACAGTTTTGAAAACCTTATTTCTTTCGCTAACCTTGCACTTGATTCAAACCCAGATCGGGCTATCGTGCCATATCATCCACAAATGATGATTGAGCAGCTAGAGCAGCAAGCAAGGCTACGTGAGCTGGCGCACCTAGATTTTGCTAGTGAGCTTGAGTTGTATTTTCAACCAGTGGTTCGTAATAGTGACAACAAGATAGAGTTTTTAGAATTATTGTTACGCTGGCAGCATCCAAAACAAGGGATCTTAGCAGCTAACAAGTTTATTGATGATATACGTGTTGCAGGCCTTAGCTATCCGGTTGCTGCTTATGTGATTGAGCGAGCAGCAGAGCTTGCTATGGCATTACGTATGGAAGGCATGCAGCTGCCACTCAGTATTAATGTGTTTGGTCCTGAGATGCTGCATGAAGAGTTTATTGAATTTGTAGACCGTATTGCCACCGAGCATCATTTAGAACCCGGCGCTTTAATTATTGAATGCCCGCTTGATCTATTTATGAGCTTGGATGATCAAGGTAAAGCCATGGTTGCAAGGCTAAGTAGCATTGGTATTAAACTGTGTGTAGATGGATTAGGTGATACCCCTGTTTGGCTATCTAAACTACCAAATTTGAATGTTGAGTATGTTAAAGTTGCAGCATCGCTTACCGCAGATTTTGCTCACCAAACTCAAATACGTAGCCTCGTTTCAGGGGTGGTGGCTATGCATAACCAAAATAATGCTAAAGTGATTTGTGAAGGGGTGGAAACCTTAGAGCAACTTAATTTTATTAAGTCATTAAACACCTATGCAGCGCAAGGTTATTATTTTAATTACCCGCTTAGTAGTGTAGGTATGGTGTCATGGTTAAAGCAATGGCATTTAGAGCATCAGTAATGAAGCTAGCGAGTTTCTAGGGGAAAGTTAGCGAGCTGTTTGACTCGTTACATTGCGTTTTATCTTGAACCTTGCTTCCAATTTAACTTGCTTCCAATTTAAGGGGGGCGGCATAAAGCCGCTGCTACAGGTAGGTGTGAAACTTGTTTCGAGCTGACCTCCCCAAAAATCAGTCGTTATCTCGTTTCTCGCATCTTTCTAACTTGCCTCTCTTGCCTGCAAATACGCATTCACTAGGGCAGTGATGATTTGGCCGGCATCGTTCATGCCTGCTTCTAAACTAACAGGATGTTGTGATGGTGCACCTTCACATAAATGAAGGTAGCGAGCAGTTGTCTGGCTGGCTGCTAAATGCACAAAGTGTTCTGCATCACTCACACTAAAGCCGCAATTGGTATAAGCGCTAACTGGCATTAGCGAAATACTGTCTAAGTCAACTTCGACGCCTAATGGGGCATTATCGAATTTATTAAGTGCTTGTTTACATGCGGTTGATAAGTCTATATTGCGACGAACTTGAATGTCTTGATAACTATCAAACGAGAAGTTTGCTTGAGTTAACGCATTCATAATTTCTTGATTATTCTTAAATTCGTGCAAACCCATCACATGATAATCAGCGAGATGATTTTCGCTGTAGGCATACCTAAAGCCATTACCACTATGGCGACCTTCACAGTCTCTAAAATCAGCGTGAGGGTCTAAGTTAATGGCGTTTACTGGTTTGCCATGCTGCTTACTAAGGGCACGTAATATACCTAAGCAGTTGTTGTGTCCGCCACCTATCACAATTGGCTCAAGGCCAGCTGCAAAAATCATTGCCAGTACTTGCTCAACACGGGTGTCGATATCGCCACACAGTTCACGTAGTTTGGCTAAGTCGGCGTCGTTTTTATTATCAAGGTTAGCTGCTTGTTGGTTTAAATCATCAAGCGCAACTTCACCAAGTAGCAATACACGCTCATGGTTTAAAAATTGGTTATGAGTTTGATTCAAAAAGCGCTTTAAGAAAGCTAGCCATGCTTGCTGTGCACCGCCATTACCTAGGTTAGCACGAGGCCCAATATCTTCACACACGCCAACTAAAACGTAACGAATACCAAACTGTTTGGCATCAATAAGAGCCTGAGAGGCGTTTACATGTGTATCAAGAAGAGCAAGAGCTTGCCATGCTTTTTGTTCATTGGCGCGGCGGACACATAAATGTTTTACCGCCGCTTCATCATAAATTTTAAGGGGATTTATCACTGAGATTAGTCTTCTATTATTTCTAACTCTAATTCTTCAGCAGATAATATAATGCCGGTACTATCGGCGTAAACAAAGTCACCATCAAAGAAAGACACACCGGCAAAATTAACGCCTATACCATCTTCGCCTGCGCCTTCACTGTCTGCAGCAACTGGAATAGAAGCAATTGCTTGAATGCCTAGATCTAGCTCTTCAAGTTCGTCAACATGGCGAATAGCACCGTAAACGATGATCCCTTGCCAGTTATTCTCAAGGGCGATTTCTGCTAGTTCAATATCTATTAGTGCGCGTCGGGTTGAACCACCACCATCGATCAAAAGCACACTATCGGTTCCGTCCGTAGTTAAGATATCGCGGATCAGCTCGTTATTTTCAAAACATTTAACAGTTTTCACTCGGCCACTAAAGCTTGGGCGTCCACCAAAATTGATAAACATTGGCTCGAGCACATCGACCACGTCGGCAAAGTGATCGCATAAATCAGAAGTGCTGTAATCCATTTTTTCATCCTCTAAAGAGACTGTCTGTTTAGTACCCAGTATACCTTGATACAACTCAATAACAACGACTTAATACTGGTTTATTCGTTTAAATCAAAGGAATTTCGTTATCGCAACATTAGTGTCTCAAAAGCGTCACCTAATTGTTATTTTTACCGCCTAAGCTGAGATGAGTATAAAAATTAGACGCAAAGTATGACAAGGAGCTTACCATGGCAAACAACATGCTTACTAAATTGGCCAAAGTGGATGAACAGCTGTTTTTAAGTGTGTTTAACGACGCTTCGCCAAATTGGCTCAGAAAGTCAGCGCTTGGTTTATCAAAAAGCGGTGATGGCGGACTTTATGTGGTGTTGTTCCTTGGGTTTTGGTGGTTTACCGAACAACTTCATTTTCAGCAGCTTGCGATGAGTATATTGGTTGGCTTTGCAATTGAGCGACCCATTTACTTTTTAGCTAAAAAGCGAATTGCGCGGGTAAGACCTTGCGACTGTTTAGTGCAAGGTGCGTATTTAGTGCCAAGTGATCAGTTTAGCCTACCGTCGGGGCATAGTGCTGGGGCATTTGTTATAGCGACTATTTTAACCATGTATTTCCCTGAGCTTACTGTGCTTTGGCTTCTTTGGGCATCGGGTGTAGCAGCATCTCGGGTGGTAATCGGTGTGCATTACCCTGCTGATGTAATTATTGGCGCAGGTATGGGGTCGAGTTGTGCAGTTTTAGCAGTCATGGTGGTGGAATCTATATGAGAATTTTGTACGGTATACAAGGAACAGGTAACGGACACATAACCCGTGCTCGCGTGATGGCAACCACCTTTAAAGCATTAGGGGTCGATGTTGACTACGTATTTTCCGGGCGCAAAGAGCAAGATTACTTTGATATGGCTGATTTTGCCGACTTTAGAACATTTAGAGGTTTATCATTTACCAGTAAATCAGGACAAGTTGATAGTTTAAGAACATTAAAAAATGCACGCCCTTTGCAGCTAATTAAAGACATTAAAAGCTTAGATTTACATCATTATGATTTGGTTTTTAATGACTTTGAACCTATCACAGCGTGGGCAGCAAAACAGCAAGGTATTCCGGTTATTGGTATGAGTCATCAGGCTGCATTTTTGTCTGATAAAGTGCCAATGTTTGGTCGAGCTTTCTTTCGTCGTGCGTTGATCCGTAATTATGCCCCTGCGAATGTCTATCTCGGTGTTCATTGGCAACCTTATGCTGAGAATATTATTCCTCCTTTCATCGCGAGTCATCACCATGACAATCCTGTGATGGTTGAAAATAAAGTCTTAGTTTATTTACCGTTTGAGAACCTAGACAGTGTTGTCGACTACTTAAAGGACTTTCCTGAGCGTGAGTTTTACTGCTATCACCCCGATGCGCAAGATTGCTCAATCGGTAATATTCATCTGCGAGCGCCGTCACGAGTTGGGTTTCTTAACGATTTAGCCAACGCTGGTGGTGTGATTGGTAATGCAGGGTTTGAGCTTGCAAGTGAGGCATTACAGTTAGGTAAAAAACTGTTACTCAAGCCGCTTGGCAAGCAGTTTGAGCAGGGGATTAATGCACAAACGCTGCTAGGCATGGGAGCTGCCCATGTTATGAGTTACCTTAACCCCTATGCGATGGATGATTGGTTGCAATCACCACAAAATAAAAGATTGAACTTTCCGAGTGATCCCGCGCCATTAGTTGAATGGGTAAGGAAAAAGCAGTGGCAGAAATTAGATAAGTTACACCAACATTTATGGCAAAAAGTTAACTTACAGTAAATACAGTTTGTTTGTTGGTTCCTTATATTGGAAAATGCATCGCCTTTTCAGGCTACTTTTTATTAGCTGCTTCAAATAGTTTAGCTATACTTTGAAATGCATGTTGCTATAGGGCACTTTGAATGAATGTATTACAAAATTTAACTATAAAACGTCGTTTACAGTTAAACGCGCTTGTTGTTGGCCTTGCAATGGTTGTAATGCTGTGTGTAATTATTTTTGAGTCACGCATGATGCTTAAGCTCAATGAAACAATTCAAAATGCAGAGGAACTCGATATTCATGAGCTTGCCATGCGCAAGCATGAAAAAAACTTTTTGTTTTATAAAAAAGTCGAGAGCCTTGAGCTTTTTGAAAATGAGTATACCCAGTTAAAAACCAAAATTGCTCGCCTAGATGAGTTAGTCGATGATCTTGATATGGATAGCACTAAACTTGATGAGTTTAAAGGATTAGCAAAAACTTACTATGACGACTTCAATAAGGTTGTGGTACTACAAAAGAAAATAGGTCTACACCCGAAAGATGCACTTTATGGTGATTTACGTGGTGCGGTGCATCAAGTAGAAACATTATTAAGTGAGCGCGAAAACTATAAATTACTAACTTTAATGCTACAGCTTCGCCGTGCAGAAAAAGACTTTATGCTGCGCTTTGATTTAAAGTATATGGGCAAGTTTGATGATTTAGTTGCTAGCTTTAGATCAGAGATTAAAAACGCAGGGTTCGATGCAAATTACGAAAACCAATTGCTTAGTTTGCTTGCGACTTATCAGAGTAAATTTAAAGCCTTAGTTGATGCACAAGTTGCCTTGGGCCTTGATTTAGAGTCAGGGGCACTCGGTGAGATGAAACGCAGTGTTGAGCTTAGTGATGCAATTGTCAGCCAACTGACCACACAAACTAAAGAGTTTGTAGAATCTAGTGCTGCTAGTGCGCAGTTGATTGCCATTCTTGTGTTTATTATTGCGAGCATTTTAGTGATGCTATTAGTTTACTTTACTAGCCGCTCAATTATTCAGCCTATCGAACGTGTATACCACACGATTAACGAAATTCGTCGCAATAACGACTTAAGTATGTCGATTACTCAATCAGGTAAAGACGAAATCACCACAATGACGATCGACTTTAATAGCTTGATCAGTGATTTTAAAAAGCTGATTTACGAGGTAAATACAGCGCTAAGTACTCTTAACGTGGCAACAGAACATTTATCTGAAACGACAGCAGCAACAAGCTCAGGTATGCAAGAGCAGCTTCACGAAGCAGATATGGTTGCTACAGCTGCCACTGAAATGCAGGCGACGATTCAAGATATTTCTCACAACACAGAAGCGGCTGCGAAAAAAGCTGAGTCAACTAACTTAAGTGCGCAGCAAGGTCGTTCGGAGGTTGAATCGACGGTGGTACAAATTAATCACCTATCAGATTCACTCGGGAATGCATCAAGTGTGGTGTCGCAGTTAGAAAAAGACGCTGAAACGATTGGCTCTGTGTTGGATGTTATTCGTGGTATCGCAGAGCAAACTAACTTACTGGCACTCAATGCGGCTATTGAAGCAGCGCGTGCTGGTGAGCAAGGTCGTGGCTTTGCGGTCGTTGCTGATGAAGTACGTTCACTTGCCCAGCGTACCCAAGACTCAACACAAGAGATTGAGAGCATTATTTCGACCCTACAAGGTCGCACACGAGAAGTGGTGAGTATTATGCAGCAATGTCGTACACAAGGTGGCGAAAGCGCGGCGCAGGCAAGCAAAGCCGGTGAGTTACTGCGTTCAATTACCGAAGATGTACAAACCATTATGGATATGAGTACTCACATAGCCACAGCAATTGATGAACAAAGCCAAGTGGCTTCTGAGGTCAATAAAAACGTGGTACGCATTCGTGATATCGCTCAAGAGGCATCGGGTCACGCGGCAACTAATGCACAAACCAGCGAAGAAGTATCTGAGCAAGCGCGTGTGCTTTATCAGGCAATCGATAAGTTTAAAGTTTAATAATTACTTGATACTTTATATTTAAACAAAAGCGCGGTGACGGTTTCGTCATCGCGCTTTTTTGTTGCTTGGGAGTGTATGCCGCGACAAGATTTTAATACCAATCCGCTTAATTAAGTAGACTATTTTGAGGCAATAAAACCTCGTTGATAACAAGGCAAAAATTTCGTTATTTAGTTGTTCTAAATGAGAAATTTTTAACGCAGTTAGCGACAGGTTTAATCCCTCAAAATGATTAAGTATTATTGCGGGTTGGTATTAAGGCACAAACTTAATTGGCACGCTGTCTTTGTTGGCTTCGTGCTCTGTGACTCTGGCTTGATATTGTTGCCAAAGCGCATCATGATTTGCTTGTAGATCAGCTAAGTAATGCCAGCTAAACAAGCCACTATTATGATTATCGCTAAATACCAGTCGAATTGCATAATGGCCAACCGGCTCAATTTTACTAATTCCTACTTGCTGTTTGCCAAGCACCAGTTTCATCTGCTCATTACCGTGGCCTTGTACTTCAGCAGATGGTGAGTGAACACGCAGAAATTCAGCACTAAATTGGGCAATAGTCTGATCATCAAAATGAACATCTAATACTTTACTAACGCTGTGATAATGCACTTTAGTGACTTCTTTCATGTGAGCCTCGAATCTACGATTTATAAACTAAAAAGCCTCCAACTGGAGGCTTTTTAGTATAACGCTAATTTGTTGATTAAAGAATGAAACGACTTAAGTCTTCATCTTCAACAAGTGCACCTAAATGCTGTTCAACGTAATTGGCATCAATTGTTAGTGTTGAACCTGCTTTTTCTGAGGCATCAAATGAAATTTCTTCCATTAGTTTTTCCATCACTGTGTGTAAGCGACGTGCACCGATGTTTTCGGTTTTTTCATTTACCTGCCAAGCCGCTTTCGCGATACGCTCAATTGCATCATCGGTAAACTCAACCTCAACTTGCTCAGTTTTTAACAGCTCACGTTGTTGCTCAGTTAATGAAGCATGAGGCTCAGTTAAGATACGTTTAAAGTCATCAGCACTTAGTGCTTCAAGCTCAACGCGGATTGGTAAACGACCTTGTAGCTCTGGGATCATGTCTGACGGTTTAGCCATTTGGAATGCGCCAGATGCAATAAACAACATGTGGTCAGTTTTAACCATGCCGTGTTTAGTGCTTACTGTTGAGCCTTCGATTAATGGTAGTAAGTCGCGCTGTACACCTTCGCGGCTAACATCAGGGCCAGACGCTTCACCACGTTTACAGATTTTATCGATCTCATCGATAAACACGATACCGTTTTGCTCTACCGCGAAGATAGCTTGCTCTTTTAACTCTTCAGGGTTAACAAGTTTTGCAGCTTCTTCTTCAACTAATAGTTTGAAGGCTTCTTTAATTTTTAACTTACGCTTACTGCGCTTGTCGCCACCCATGTTTTGGAACATGCTTTGTAGCTGGTTGGTCATTTCTTCCATACCAGGAGGTGCCATGATCTCAACATTAGGCTGAGCTTGTGCAACATCGATATCGATTTCTTTATCGTCTAATTGGCCTTCACGTAATTTCTTACGGAAAGATTGACGAGTCGAAGAGTTTTCTTCAGTTTTTGATTCACCAAAGGTGTCGCGCGCTGGTGGTAGTAGGGCATCTAAAATGCGCTCTTCTGCCGCTTCTTCAGCACGGTGCTTAAACTTCTTAGTTTGCTGTTCGCGGGTCATTTTAATTGAAATATCCACTAAATCACGGATGATAGTTTCAACTTCTTTACCAACATAGCCCACTTCGGTGAATTTGGTTGCTTCAACTTTAATGAAAGGCGCATTAGCAAGTTTTGCAAGGCGGCGAGCAATTTCAGTTTTACCCACACCAGTAGGACCAATCATTAAAATGTTTTTTGGTGTTACTTCGGCGCGTAGCTCGTCGCTTAGTTGCATACGGCGCCAGCGATTACGAAGCGCGATTGAAACTGCTTTTTTAGCTTTAGCTTGGCCGATAATGTGTTGATCTAGCTCGTGAACGATTTCTCTTGGCGTCATCTCAGACATGGCAGTTCCTATTACAATTCTTCAATAGTTTGGAAGTTATTCGTGAATACGCAGATGTTGCCGGCAATAGTTAGGCTTTTCTCTACAATTTCACGTGCACTTAGGTCGGTGTTTTCAAGAAGCGCTGTGGCTGCTGATTGTGCGAAGTTACCACCACTGCCAATCGCAATTAGGTCATTTTCTGGCTGCACAACATCACCGTTACCTGTGATGATCAATGACGCAGTTTCGTCTGCAACTGCTAAGAGTGCTTCGAGTTTTCGAAGTGCACGGTCACTACGCCAATCTTTGGCCATTTCAACGGCTGCCTTAGTCAGGTTACCTTGGTGCATTTCTAGTTTGCTTTCAAATCGTTCGAAAAGGGTGAAGGCATCAGCAGTACCGCCAGCGAAACCAGCGATTACTTTGCCATTATAAAGACGTCGAACTTTGCGGGCGTTGCCCTTCATTACGGTATTACCAAGTGAAACTTGGCCGTCGCCACCAATTACGACCTTGTCGTCGCGGCGTACACTTACAATAGTGGTCATGATTATTCCTCATCATCGAGCGGCAAAGCCGCTCGTAAAAAGCGATTGATGAGGTGTTTATATGGGTGAATGAACTAAAATCAAGTCCAAAGCCAAATTCCGCAGCCCATTATTTTGATACGTTTAAGTTTATTTTTATCACTTTCGGCCAAACGTTTGGTTTCGTAAGGGCCTAAACGCACTTTATACCAAACACCATTGCTGCCTTGGGTTTTCTTTACCTCGGCAACCAAGCCGGCAAAAGCGATTTTAGCTTTTAATGTTTGTGCTTGCTCTAAGGTTCTAAAAGAACCGCATTGCATTACATACGGGCCCTTTTGTTCAATCTCTTTTACTTCAACCTGAACTTCGTGCTCTTTAATCTCTTTGATAAATTCAGGTGTTTTAGGTGGCGGAATAACTGTTTCTTCTTGTTTAGTAGGATTGGCTTGTTGTTCCACAAGTTCAGGGTCAGCATTATGTTTGATATACCATAAGCCATAGCTAAACCCGCCTACTAAAATAAGCGCGATTAAAATTAGAATAATAGGAAATGGCTTTTTCGCCGGAGCCTGCTTTTTATTTCTATTTGCTGGTTTTTTATTAATGTAATCGTGTTGTGCCATGACTCTTTTATTGGCCTTTAAATCATATCTATCGGATCAACGTCTAGGCTCCAACGCACTTTTTGCGCTAATTTGCTGGTGCTTATGTAGTCGACCATTTGCGCTAAATATTGGTGCAAGTGGGAGCGTTCCTGCGCCTGAATATGTAATTGAAAGCGATACTTACCAGCCACACGTTCCAGTGGCGCAGGTATCGGACCGAGCAATTGTATACCAGATACGTTCTGGACAGGAACCAAATCAGTTAAAAAATCGACCACTTGATTAATGTTATGTCCTTCGGCGCGCACCATAGCCATATTGGTAATGGGTGGAAGCTGAGCCTCTTCGCGCTCTGTCAGGGCATAGCGGGCAAAATCCTGATAGCCATTGTTGACTAAATCTTGTAGTAATGGATGCTCAGGAAAATGGGTTTGCAGTAATACTTGCCCAGGTTCACCACTTCGACCAGCACGGCCTGCCACTTGTGTGACAAGTTGCGCTAAATGCTCGGTAGCGCGAAAGTCGCACGAATATAAACCGCTGTCGACATCTAAGATTAAAACCAGGCTAACATCAGCAAAGTGGTGGCCTTTTGCTAACATTTGCGTACCAACGAGGATACGCGCACCGCCTTGGTTAATATCATCAAGGGCTTTTTCTAAGCTGCCTTTACGACGAGTTGAATCTCGGTCGATACGACTAATCGGAATATCAGGAAAGGTTTGCGTTAAAAACTCTTCGATTTGCTCAGTACCTTTACCATTTGGAAAAATCTGCGTGCTGCCGCAATCGGGGCATTGATGAGGCACCTGATGTTGCTCACCACAGTGGTGACAAATCATCTGGCCAATGGCTTTATGAAAGGTTGCACTGGTGCTACAACGTGAGCACTCACTTAGCCAACCACACTCATGACATATAAGGGTAGGCGAAAAACCGCGACGGTTTAAAAACACCATCACTTGCTTACCACGTTCTAAATGCTGACGCATATAGGCAAGGCTAGCATGGGCAATTCCGGCTTGCTCTGGCTGACCTTTCATATCCATTAATTGAAACTGGTTATCGGTGCTGGTTTGAGCCCGTTCAGTGAGGCTCAACAGCTGATATTTGTTATTAATTGCTTTATGTAAGGTCTCAAGTGCTGGTGTGGCACTGCCTAGAACGAGCACAATATTATGCTGGTATGCCCTATAAGCGGCTAAATCTCTAGCATGATAGCGCAATGTATCTTGTTGCTTAAACGAGCTGTCGTGCTCTTCATCAACGATGATCATGCCAAGTGATAAAAAAGGTAAGAAAATACTCGAACGTGTGCCGATCACTATGGCGCAGCTGCCTTTTTCACAGAAACGCCAAGTTTGTAAGCGTTCGTTATCTGTCAGTGCGGAGTGCCAGAGCATAATCGGTGTATCAGGAAAGCGACGACGAAAACGATTAACCGTTTGTGGTGTTAAGCCAATTTCAGGCACTAATACTAGGGCTTGTTTGCCCTTTTTAAGTACTTCTTCTAGGCATTGCAAATACACTTCGGTTTTACCACTTCCGGTAACCCCTTCAAGTAAAAAGCTGGTAAAGCCGTTAGCTTGATTAATGCTGGTACACGCCACAGCTTGTTCTTTATTAAGTACAGGTTTGCTACCTACCGTCGGCGGGCGTTGCTGCCACTGGTTATCATGTTCGATAAACTGAGTGATCAGTTGTTTGTCGAGCAGGCTATCGATGGTTTTTTTTGTAAATCCGAGAGCTTTTAATTCAGTAACCGATGATTTGCCCGATTCGGCTAGCTGCTTTAATAAACTTAACTGGGTTTTTGCTTTTAGCGACGGCAGCTTTGCACCTTTTTCGGTCAGCTCAACCATGTTAATGCTGGTTTTATCAGGGCATTCGCCTTGTCTTAATGCAGCCGGAAGTGCCGTATGAATGGTTTCACCCAATGGATAACAGTAGTAGCGTGCAGTGAATTTCAGAAGCGCTAAATGTTGCTCAGATAAAACTGGCGTGTCGTCTATTACGTCTATAATCGGCTTTATTTTGTCAGCGGGAACATCGGTTGATGTTTTTAGAGCCAACACCACTGCAACCTTTTTTTGACTACCAAATGGCACGCGAACGCGCATGCCTGGCTTTAACTCAGGGCTGTGCAGCAGCTGTTCAACTTTATAATCGAAGGTACGCTGTAAAGGGACTTTTATGGCAACTTCTACAAAGTGCATAACAACTCTACTGAAACAAAGACGGAAAGATAATGTACTAAAATTACGGTTAAAAACCTACCAACAAATACTGAACAACAAGCCACTTGATTATTTTTTTAGCGAAATATGTATTTAAAGCTTGTCGCAAGGTCACTTGAGCTATAAAATACGCGGCCTATTAATTGTATTAACTGCGTATGGTGCCAGACTTCGGGTTTGGAGAGCGATACGGCCTTAACTAGAGGTTCCCTATGAAAGAAGGTATTCACCCTAAGTACGAAGCTATCACTGCAACTTGTTCATGTGGTAACAAATTCGAAACTAGCTCAACTCTTTGTAAAGACATCCACTTAGACGTATGTTCTGAGTGTCACCCGTTTTACACTGGTAAGCAAAAGATTTTAGACACTGGCGGCCGTGTTGATCGTTTCAACAAGCGCTTCGGTGCACTTAGCAGCAAGAAGTAATTTCTGCTGTTTAGTTAAAAGAAGCACCTTAGGGTGCTTTTTTTATGGCTAAAATTCACAAAATTCGTTATTAACGCTGACACTTACTCATCATCTTCACTCATTTCCTTTGCATAACTATTTCTGGCTGTTATGCCCATTATGTCGTTAATTGTAGAGACAAAGTGCCACCCCTTGGCTATATTATTTTTTGTATAAATGAGTATACCAACCCGCAATAATACTTAATCATTTTGAGGGATTAAACCTGTCGCTACCTGCGTTAAAAATTTCTGATTTAGAACACAACTAAATAACGAAATTTTTGCCTTGCTATCAACAAGGTTTCATTGCCTCAAAATAGACTACTTAATTAAGCGTATTGGTATCTAAAAGTTATTAAAAATAATAAATTTAAATAATTTCGTGAGTAAATGCTGTGAACTTCGTTGAAATGGCTGTTTTAGGCTAATTTCGGCTATTTGCAGTGTTCGTGCATATAAAATACAAAAACACGCGCTTAAAAGGCCATAAATAGGTTGATTTTTATGTTTGATTAATCGCAACTATGCACAGAAATTGTTGGGAAATCCTTTAAAATTAAGCGATATAGCTTATAACAGGATAGACCTGATAATACTTGGAATTTTTATACATTACAGGTATCGTACTGATGCAAGCTCTCTCACTTTTTAACTTTTTGCAGGATACTATCGCGTTATGTCAGATTTTCGTGAAAAAGCATTACATTACCACGCTCACCCCGTTCCAGGTAAAATTAGTGTTGAACTAACTAAGCCAGCCGAAACGGTTAACGATCTCGCTTTAGCTTATAGCCCAGGTGTGGCTGAACCAGTCCGCGAAATTGCTGCTGATCCAGCAAATGCCTATAAGTACACAGGTAAAGGTAACATGGTTGCGGTTATTTCAAACGGTACCGCAATTCTAGGATTAGGTAACTTAGGCCCGCTTGCATCAAAACCTGTAATGGAAGGTAAAGCGTTACTATTCAAACGTTTTGCTGGCCTTGATTCAATTGATATTGAAGTAAAACATCGCACAACAGAAGACTTCATTAATACAGTTGCTAACATCGCTGATACGTTTGGTGGTATCAATCTAGAAGATATTAAAGCGCCAGAGTGTTTTGAAATCGAAAAAGCGCTTATCGAGCGTTGCGATATTCCAGTTTTCCACGATGACCAACATGGCACTGCTATTGTTACCGCTGCTGGTATGCTTAATGCCCTTGAAGTACAAGGTAAAGACATCGAAGATGCAATTATCGTATGTTTAGGTGCCGGTGCAGCTGCAGTTGCTTGTATGGAGCTATTAATAAAATGTGGCGCACTGCGTGAGCACATCTATATGCTTGACCGTAAAGGTGTGATCCATACTCGTCGTGATGACTTAAATGAGTATAAGCAATTATTTGCTAACAATACTGATAAGCGTACATTACAAGACGTTATTGCTGATGCTGATGTGTTTGTAGGTGTATCTGGTCCTAATCTATTAACTGCCGATGATCTTAAACTGATGGCTGATAAGCCTGTGGTGTTTGCGTGTTCAAACCCAGATCCTGAGATTGCTCCAGAAGTTGCTCACAGTGCACGTAACGATTTAATTATGGCAACGGGGCGTTCAGACTTCCCTAACCAAGTGAATAACGTGCTTTGTTTCCCGTTTATTTTCCGTGGTGCGCTAGATGTGCGAGCAACGGCAATTAATGATGAAATGAAAATTGCAGCTGTGCATGCTATTCGAAGCATTGCAAAAGAGCCTGTACCAAGCGAAGTATTAAAAGCGGCTGGCGTTGAGTCACTAGAGTTTGGTGCCGAGTACATCATTCCTAAGCCAATGGACCCGCGTTTATTACCTCGTATTGCTCGTGCTGTTGCTGAGGCGGCAGTAGAGTCAGGGGTTGCGCAAATTGAGATGCCAGAAGATTACATGCGTTAAACTTAATTAACGCTAATAAAAAACTCAGCCTAAGCTGAGTTTTTTTATGCCTGTGGCTATCGGCGGTGATCCGATGGCCGAAATACTTACTCTGAATCAAGAACAGGGATATCTAACCCCATTTCTTGCATAATCTTTTTAACTTCTTCTGGCACCTTTTCAGGGTTGTCTTTACGAAGGTCATCGTCATTTGGTAATGGTTGACCTGTAAAAGCATGTAGGAAAGCTTCACACAATAACTCACTATTCGTCGCATGACGTAAGTTATTGATCTGACGACGTGTACGTTCATCAGTTAATACTTTTAATACATTAAGTGGGATCGATACGGTAATCTTTTTTACTTGTTCTGATTTTTTACCGTGTTCTGCATATGGGTGAATGTATTCACCGTTCCATTTAGCCATAAGTTATTTCGTTGCCTCGGTTGTCAGTTATTTACGCGAGATACCAATTCAAAATAGAACACTTCGTAAAGGTAATTAGTATTTCTCATCGCGCAAGATGCGGAAATTCTATCTCTTTAAAAAAGATAGTCAAATACTAGTTATTTAGCCATCTAGTAGTGTAAATGTATAAACTTCTATTGTGAGCTATAAATACTTTGACTTCTCATAGTCGATCATCTAACCTTTTAGACGTCTAAACATCCAATTTATGAATAGGTGATGAAATGAGTGAAAAAAATAAAGCGACGATAGCGGTTCGTCACGGCATCGAAGCCGATAAGCATCATGGTGCGGTTGTGCCACCTCTATACTTATCAACCACCTATTCATTTGCTGACTTTGATACTAAACGCCAGTATGACTATGGCCGCAGTGGTAATCCGAATCGCGATATCTTAGCTGAAACCTTAGCTGAGCTTGAAGGGGGTGCAAGAGGCATTATTACTGCAACAGGTATGTCTGCAGTGCATTTAGCAACTCAGCTGTTAAACAGTGATGACACACTGGTTATTCCACATGACTGTTATGGCGGTAGTTACCGTTTATTCACTTCGCTTGAAAAGCGTGGCTTATTAAAACTAAAAGTTTTGGATTTAACCAAATCTGAAAACCATCAAGAAATTTTATCGATAAAGCCTAAATTGATTTGGATTGAAACGCCAAGTAACCCAATTTTGCGTTTAACTGATATTAAAGCAATTACGAGCATTGCTAAGCAGTGTGGTGCTTTAGTTGCGGCTGATAACACCTTCTTATCACCTGCATTACAAAACCCAATTGAGTTTGGTGTTGATATTGTTGTGCACTCAACCACTAAATATATTAATGGTCACTCTGATGTGGTTGGCGGTGCGGTGATTGCTGCAACGCAAGAGTTAGGTGATGAGCTTGCTTGGTGGGCGAATAACATTGGTATTACTGGTGCACCATTTGATAGCTACTTAACACTTCGTGGTTTACGTACTTTAAATGTACGTTTGAAGCAGCACCAAGAAAATGCCTTTGCAATTGCTGAGTATTTAGAAAACTCACCTTATGTAAGCCAAGTTTATTACCCAGGCCTTTCTTCACACCCACAGCATGAGCTTGCTAAAGCACAGCAACGCGGTTTTGGTGGCATGGTGAGCTTTGATATTAAAGGCGACATTAACGATGCCGCAGCGTTTTTAACAAGCCTTAAAGACTTTAGCCTTGCTGAGTCGCTTGGCGGGGTAGAGAGCTTGATTTGTCACCCTGCAACGATGACACACGCAGGTATGGAGCCTAAAGCCCGTCTTGAAGCTGGTGTCGGTGATACCCTTATTCGTATTTCTGTAGGCATTGAAGACGTAAAAGACCTTATTACCGATTTAGACCGTGTTTTTAATTTAGTAAAACCAGGTCAAGGCCAGCAAGTTACAAAAGCTGAAGTTAAGCAAACACAGCAAGATAAACAACAAAACGCGTCATTTAAGTTAACGCCAGCACATACGGCATTGTGGTAGAAAAATGGTAAATATTGTTCATAAATTTGGTGGCTCAAGCTTAAGCTCGGCAGAACGCTATCATGCGGTGGCTAACATTGTTTTAGCGAATACGGAGCAGGGCGATTGCGTAGTTGTGTCGGCATCGGGTAAAACAACCGATACTTTAGTAAAGCTTTGGCAAAGTTACCAGCAGCAAGATAGCCAAGCTGTTAGCGATATTCTACTGCTTATTGATAATAATCAACGTGCGCTTATTGAGCAGTTACTTACAGGCCAAAATAAACAACAGGCGTTGGCACAGTTAAAAGATGAACTTGCTGTATTAAACGAATTAATTAGTCAGCAACAGTTACTTGAAGCACCTTTACTTGCACATGGTGAAGTGTGGTCGGCGCGCTTATTGGCGGCTTACTTAAATCAGTTGGGTATTGCTGCACAAGATGTTGATGCAAGGCAGCTATTTACTTTAAATGATGGTCAGCTTTTACATCAAAAAAACCAGCAGCAATGCAGCGATACGATTAGCAAATCACATATCAACGTAGTAACGGGCTTTATTGCCGCAGATTGCCAAGGTAATACGGTTACTTTAGGCCGTAATGGCAGTGATTACAGCGCCACATTACTGGCCAGTTATACTTTTGCTAAACAAGTGTCTATTTGGACAGACACACAAGGGGTATTTAGCACTGACCCTCGTAAGGTTAAAAATGCGGTTAAATACGCCAAGGTATGTCGTGAGCAAGCAAACTTATTAGCGCGCTTAGGCAACCCAGTACTGCATGCAAAGACGTTATCGCCGTTAAAAGACTCAGAAATCAAACTCGTAGTTAGAAGTAGTTTTGATTGCGATGCCACGCCAACCGAAGTGGTAAAAGAAGGCTATAGCAAAGCAAAACGTTTTATTACTACCTTAGATAACATCGATTTATTACGCGTTGATAAACTAAGTAGTGGTGAAGTAGGTGAGCTAAGTCAGTTAATTCAACACAGCTTGCATCACTTTGTTAAAGAAGGTGATACCTACTTGTTAGTGCCTGGTCAAAGTACTCATCAGATTGTCAGCCATTTAGCGGGTCGCGCCAATATTGTAGAGTCTAATTTAAGCGGTTGTGCGGTAGTTGCACCGACTGCTGATATCGGCGCTCTTGCAGAGCAAGCAACAGCGCTTTTAAAAGAGCAAAGCATTCATCCTCGTTTTGTACAGCAAGACGATAACTATGTGTTGATCTTAAATGATCAAGCAATTGATAGTGATGTTTTAACTCTTCTACATGACAAGTTGGTAAACAAAGGCCAAGAGCTGGCCATTATAGTTGCTGGCCTTGGTAATGTGGGTGAAGTGTTCTTATCGCAACTTCAAGCTCAGTTTGCTCGTTTATCTGCCCATTATAAAGTAAAGGTGGTTGCTCTTCTTCGCTCTAAGCAAATGCTATTTAGTGCCAGTGGTTTAAATACTGAAACATGGCAGGAGCAGTGGCACAATGAAGCGCAAAGCTACGACAAAGCTGAATTATTAGCGCGTATCAATGAGCTTGATTATGAGCATAAAGTGATAATTGATATCACTGCGAGTGAGGCTTTTAGTCAGTTGTATCCTGATTTTGTAGAGCTTAACTGTCATCTGATCAGTGCAAATAAATATGCGGGTACCGCTGCAAACGATTGGTATCAAGCACTGCGTAGTCAATTAGCTGAGCGAAATCTGTTATGGCGTTATAACACCAGTGTTGGCGCAGGTTTACCGATTAACTTTGCTTTGGCTGATTTACAAAATAGTGGTGACAGCATTAACCGTATTGAAGGGGTATTCTCGGGTACTTTATCGTGGTTATGTAGCAGTTATGATGGCAAGGTGCCGTTTTCTGATTTAGTGCTACAAGCACAGCAAATGGGTTACACAGAGCCTGATCCTCGTGAAGATTTATCTGGCCGCGATATGCAGCGTAAACTGCTTATTTTAGCGCGAGATTTAGGGCTAGATTTAGAGCTTGATGACATTGCTCTAACACCACTTATGCCAGCAGCACTGGCAGCAGGTAGCTGGCAAGACTTCTTAGAGAATAAACAGCTGCTCGATGAATTCATGACAGAAAAAGCAGCCAAAGCTGCGGCAGAAGATAAAGTAGTGCGCTACACAGGTGCTATCACACTTGTTGATGGCAAGGTTCAGGCACAGGTAGGTTTAGTCTATGTTAGCAAAGATGATGTGCTAGCAAGTCTTAAACCGGGCGATAACATCTTTGTGATTAATTCACAGTGGTATACAGACAATGCATTAGTGATCCAAGGGCCAGGAGCGGGTAAAGAAGTTACCGCGGCAGGGGTTCATTCAGATCTGTATTGGCTGGTGAATAACTTAAAATAATTTTGCTGATCTTAGTTTTAATGGCTAAGCAAAAAGCGCCCCATGGGCGCTTTTTTATTGTCTAAAACTAATATAGTTAGAACAGTTCTTCTTCTGTACTCAGTTTTTCTTCAAATACATCTGTTGGCTCTTCTGTAACATACTTTGTAGGTGCAGTGCCTTTAATAAAGTATTCGAAGCGGCTGGTATAATCATTTTTGTGGCTCAATAAGCCCGTTGCTAAATCAATACGAACCGAGACTAAGCCTTCAGGAAGTTCAATCGGTGCTTCAGGCATGCCATCAAGCGCTGCTCGCATAAAGTCGACCCATGCTGGTTGTGCGGTTTTTGCACCTGACTCAGCCCCAGAAATTTGTGAATTATCTAAGTTTTTATTTCTAGCACTACGGCCAAGTGTAATGCCAGGATTGTCAAAACCTACCCATACGGAGGTTAGTACATTGCGATTAAAACCACTGAACCAAGTATCAACAGAATCATTAGTGGTACCTGTTTTACCAGCTAGGTCGCGTCGGTCTAAAGCTTGAGCACGCCAACCGGTGCCACTCCAACCTGTTTTATGACTCCAACTACCGCCGCCCCAAATGGCACTGTGCATAGCTTGCGAGATTAAGAATGCATTTTGCTTTGAAATAATACGCGGGGCACAACGCTGGACTGGTGTTTGCTCTGTTTCAGTGATGTTAAGTTGGCTCGAATCGCGCGCTGCAAGCTCAACAGTGGCAGCCGGTTTTGGGCTATCACAAGCCAATTGAGGATTAGCCTTAAATAATGTATTGCCTGCTGAATCTTGGATTTCAGTAATAAAATACGGCTTAATTAGGTGGCCACCGTTTGCAAAAGCGCTCATACCGCGTGCAAGTTCAAGCGGGGTAATCGAGGCACTACCAAGGGCTAACGACTCACTGCGATTAATATCACTATTTAAAAACCCAAACTTAAGCAAGTGATCTGCAGTGCGCTCTAGGCCAACACCACGCAGTAAACGAACAGAAATTACGTTTTTTGATTGTGCCAGTGCTCTGCGAATACGAATAGGGCCATTATAAACTGCAGGGCTGTTTTTAGGTCGCCATGCAACGCCTTGGCTTTTATCCCACTGATTAATAGGTGCATCATTCAAAATAGAAGCGAGTGTATAACCATTCTCAAGAGCTGCTGAATAAATGAATGGTTTAATGTTTGAACCCACTTGGCGTTTTGCTTGCACTGCACGGTTGTATTGGCTTTGTTCAAAGCTGTAACCACCTACAATAGCTTTAATTCGACCATCTTGCGGATCAAGCGAAACTAATGCACTCGATGCTTCAGGTATTTGGCTTAATATATAGCTATTGTCTGGATTTTTACGTAACCAAATTTGAGCGCCTGCTGTGAGAATGTCGCCAGCTGTTTCTGGTGCAAAACTTTGGCGGTAGCGCGTAATATATTTGCGAGCCCACTTTAAACCATCCCATTCAACATTAACTTGTTCGCCACTTTTTAATAAAACAGAGATTGATTGCTCAGCTACTTGAGTGACAACACCAGCTAATAAAGGGCCAAACTCTTTTACATCTTTAAGTTTGTTTAAAATCGCGTCTCGAGTTAATGGCGTGTCGGTTTCACTATCCCATAAATGAGCGGTTGCTCCTCTATAGCCATGGCGCATATCGTAGGCATGTAAGTTGTTTACAAGCGCATCTTGTGCCGCCTGTTGGATATTTGAATCTACACTGGTGTAAACCTTGAAGCCTGTATTATAAGCTCGTTCATGGCCATAACGCTCAACCATTTCGGCGCGAACCATCTCAGAAATATAAGGCGCATATACTTCAATTTCAGCACCGTGGAATTTTGCCGTAATAGGCGCGTTAACGGCGTCTTGATACTCTGACTGACTAATATATTTTTCAGTTAGCATACGACCAAGTACAACATTACGACGTGCCTTGGCTCTCACAGGGTTACGAATTGGGTTTAGTGCAGAAGGAGCTTTAGGTAAACCAGCAATCATTGCCATTTGGGCTAACGTAAGTTCATTTAATTCTTTGCCATAATAAACTTGGGCTGCTGCACCAATACCAAAAGCACGATTCCCCAATTCAATTTTATTTAAATATAATTCGAGTATTTCATCTTTAGTTAATATACTTTCAATATGCAATGCGATGAATATCTCTTTGACTTTACGGATATAAGCCTTTTCTCGGGTTAAGAAAAAGTTACGGGCAAGCTGCATAGTTATGGTACTTGCGCCTTGTTTCTTTTCACCTGTAGATATGAGTACAATGGCTGACCGAACGATACCAATTGGGTCTATACCAATGTGTTCGTAAAAACGATTGTCTTCGGTCGCTAAAATCGCATCGATTAACGGTTGGGGGATTTGATCTATTGTGACGGGAATGCGGCGTTTTTCACCAAATTGATTAATCAATAAACCATCGCGTGAAAAAACTTGCATAGGTGTCTGTAATTGAACGTCTTTTAAAACCTGTACGCTAGGAATGTCAGGTTTAACGTAATAGTATAGACCAACTAAAGTGATTAGCCCTAAGAATGAGCAAATGATAAAAAATTGTAAAGTTCGTTTTAATAAAATCACTTATATTTTCCCTAAATGGACTCCCAATTAGAATCGGAGACTGCTAGTATATATTGATTAAAAAATGAATAATATTTTTTCAGATAAAAATTATAACTTGTTTATTATTAAAACAAAGGCAAAGTTGCAATCATGCTAAGTCAGCTATTAAAAAAGCCTTCATCTATGATGGTAGGGATCGACATCGGATCTCACTGCATTAAAGCAGTGTTGTTGCAAGAGACAGACGCAGGTTTGCGGCTTGAGGCATTAGCTATTGAACCTATGCCAAAAGGGGCTATGTCTGAACGCTCAATTCAAGACATTGAAGCTATCGGCAACGTTGTTGCTAAATTAAAACGAAAATTGCCTAAAACAGTCCAAAGTGCCGCCGTTGCAGTGTCTGGGCAAACTGTGATCACAAAGGTTATTTTTATGGATGTATCATTAACTGATGCTGAATTAGAATCGCAAATAGCCATTGAAGCAGACAGCTTAATTCCATACCCACTCGACGAAGTGAACATAGACTTTGAAAAGCTCGCCATTAATGAAGCCGATCCGAGTAAAGTTAATGTACTTTTATCTGCAGCACGCACAGAAAGTGTTGAGGCTCGCATTGGTGTATTAGAAGCTGCAAATCTAACTGCTAAAGTAGTTGATGTTGAAAGCTACGCGTTGAGCCGCTCGTTAGATGTGTACTACCAACAATTGCCTAGCGATGCCTATGATAAGTGTGTGGCAATTGTAGATATTGGTGCTGTGCTAATGCTTGTGAGTGTGGTTCAAGCCGGTGAGACTATTTACACTCGGGATCAGGTTTTTGGTGGCGACCAATACACAAACAGTATTGTCGCTTATTACAACAAAAGCTTCGATGAAGCAGAAATAGGTAAAACCACAGGCGACTTACCTCCTAATTATACGTTTGAAGTACTTGCACCTTTTCAGACTTCGCTGCTACAACAAGTAAGACGTGCAGTACAAATGTTCTTAACGACGAGCGGTAAAGACCAAGTCGATTATATTGTTTTAACCGGTGGCACAGCCATGATTGAAGGCTTAGACCGATTGTTAATTGAAGAGTTAGGGATACATACAGTGGTTGCTGAACCCTTTGCAAATATAGAAATTGCTCCAAAGGTAGACCGTAATATTTTACAGCGTCATAGAACACAGTTCGCGATAGCCACAGGATTGGCGTTGAGGAGCTTTTCATCATGCCACATATAAATCTACTGCCTTGGCGCGAACAAAAACGAAAAGAATCGCAAAATAAATTTGTTACTTTGCTGTTCGCTGTTGTTGTAGTGAGTTTTTTAAGTATGTATATGTTGAGTTCTTTCTATTCGGGATTGCGTGAAGGACAAAATGTAAAAAATAACTTTTTAAGCAACGAAATTGCACTACTTGATCAACGCATACGTGAAATCAACGAATTGGATAAAAAGAAAGAAAACCTGCAACAGCGAATGCGCTTAATTGAGGAGCTACAAAGCAATCGAAATCTTGGTACACAAATTATGGATGAGGTTGCGAAGATTGTGCCTTCAGGTGTTTATTTAACTAAGCTAGAACGTCGTGATGACCGCATACATGTATCGGGACGTAGTGAATCTAATAATCGACTATCGACTATGTTGCGCCAAGTTCAGGGCTCTTATCTTCTAGAGCGACCTGTTATGCAAGGTATCGTGGCTGGTGAGCAAACGTCGAGGTTACTAAGTGACTTTAATATGGATTTTTATGTTAAACCATTTGATAAAATAGGTGAGGTACGCAATGAACCTTGATATCAAATCGTTAACTGAAATAGATTGGAACGAAATAGAGCTCGAAAATATGGGCGATTGGCCCATTGCTGTAAAAGTAATGTGTTGTACTTTTGTTGCTGCAATCGTGCTTTATTTTAGTTATAGCTTGCTAGTGTCTGATGAAATAGCTAATTATCACAGTTCAGTAGCCAAAGAGACTGAGCTGAGAAATACTTACAAAGCTAAATATGCTGTTGCGAGTAACCTAGATTTATATCGCCAGCAAATGATTGAGATGGAAGATAAGTTTTCGCAACTATTAAAGCGCTTACCCACCTCTAATGAAACACCAGGTTTACTTGACGATTTGTCTTATGTTGGCACGACAAGTGGTTTAACGTTTTTAAAAATTGGCTGGTTACCAGAGATAGAAAAAGAGTTTTACACTGAGCTGCCAATTAAGATAGAAGTTGTGGGCTCATATCATGAGTTTGGTGAGTTTGTTGGTAAAGTTGCACAATTACCGCGTATCGTAAGTTTGCATGACTTTACTATTCAAACCCTTGATGATGGTGAACTTACTTTTAGCGTTGTTGCTAAAACCTATCGTTATGAGGGAGGCACTCAGAAATGATGAGAAAGCTTCCGTTAGTTATTATTATGACTTTTGCACTGAGTGCATGTAACGATGATACATCAGAGCAAAAAGAATTTATCGATCAGGTAAAGGCAAGTACTACACCAAAAGTAGAGCCTATTCCTCAGATCGCAAAGTTTGAATATTTTGAATACAGTGCCAGTAAGTTGCGTAGCCCATTTGTTGCACCAAGACCTGAAATTATTCAAAACAACTTAGTACAAGTTAAAAACTGCTTACATCCAGATCCTAGCCGAGTTCGTCAGCCTCTAGAGAAGTACCCGCTTGAAAATTTATTAATGAAAGGGACTATCGGTCAAGCTGATAATAGCTGGGCATTGATTAAAGCGGCCGATGATACACTTTATCGTGTCACAGTAGGTAATTATCTTGGTTTGTATCATGGTGAGATTAAAGAAGTGCATGACAACTACATTGAATTATTAGAATTAATCCCTGATGGGGCTGGTTGCTGGAAAGAGCGCCTGACCAAGCTAGAAATGTTAGAGGCAGGTACAAATGGTGCAGATTAATCATATAAAAGGTAAAAATAAAATGCATAAAGGAATGGCTTGGTTAAAGCACATGCGAAAATACATGTTCGCTGCATTAACCTTACTGGTAGCGCAGTCGGTAGTCGCTGCACCTGTACTTTATGATGTGCGTTACAATCCAATCATGAAGGATGAAACGCAGCTGCAGCTAGTCTTTGATGAAGCCCTTACATTTGAGCCTAAAGTTCAGGTTTATAACGCACCAGCTCGGATAGAAATGTTATTTGACGATGTTGGTGTTGATAAAGAAGTTCAGACTGTAAATATAAACCAAGCAGGTATTCAGCAAGTTACTAGCACAATGACAACGGATGGTTTAAAAGTTGTTGTTATGTTGGATAAATTGAAAATTTATAAAACAACAGCTAAAGACAATGTTTACACGCTGCATGTTTCAGATAACCCAATTGCCAGTGATGAATCGACTGATCCATTATCAGCCTCAAGTAACTTTATAAATACTGTACAATCCATTGATTTTCGTCGTACTGAAAAAGATGAAGCTCGCTTATTGGTGTTTTTGCAAGGTACTCAAGCTGCGATTGATGTACATGAAAGCGGTGGTAAAATTATTGCAGAATTCCATCATACGGATATTTTAGATGAGCTTCTGTATGAACTAGACGTTATTGACTTTGGTACCGTTGTAAGCAAAATCGAGACCTTCAAAGAAGGAACAATGACTCGTATAGTGGTAGAGCCAAATGCTGCGTTTAAATTTACTCACCAACAAATAGAGAACATCTTTACGTTAACAGTTGAAAAAGATGATACTCAACGTGCATACCTAGACGGCGGTATTGAATATCAAGGTCGTCCTATGAGCCTTAACTTCCAAGATATTCCAATTCGCTCTGTGCTACAGATTATTGCGGGCTATAACGAGTTTAACTTAGTAACAAGCGACTCTGTAACAGGCAATATTACGCTTCGTCTAGAAGGTGTTCCTTGGGATCAGGCTTTGGATGTTGTGCTTAAAATTAAAGGTTTGGATAAACGCATGGATGGTTCTATTTTGATGGTTGCACCATCTGAAGAACTGGCAGCGCGTGAAGCCAAAGAGCTCAAAGCTAAACAGCAAGTCGAAGATTTAGAGCCTTTATACAGTGAATATATTCGCCTTAATTATGCCAAAGCTGAAGAGTTTGCTGATTTATTAAAAACCGATACCAACAGCATCATTTCTTCACGAGGCAGTGTTTCGGTTGATAAACGTACTAACACATTATTAATTAAAGATACTTCTAAAAGTATTGATAGTGTTCGCCGTATGGTTGAAACCCTTGATATTCCAGTAAAGCAAGTGGTGATTGAATCACGTATGGTTACTGTGAATGATAACGTGCAAGAAGACTTAGGCGTACGTTGGGGTATAAGCGATGTCGGCAGTGACGGTGCTATCTCTGGGACTCTTGAAGGCGCTGGAGGCATGTTTGGTGCTGGCTCTTACAATAACATTCCAAGTTTAGCTGACCGATTAAATGTAAACTTACCAATTTCAAGCCCTGCGGGAAGTATTGGTGTACAAGTTGCCAAATTAGCTAACGGCACCATTTTAGATTTAGAGCTCAGTGCTTTAGAAGAGGAAAACCGAGGTGAGATCATCGCAAGTCCGCGCATCACTACGGCTAACCAACAAAAAGCACGTATTGAGCAAGGTACCGAAATTCCTTATGTTGAAGCTGCATCAAGTGGTGCAACAACGGTTACCTTTAAAAAAGCGGTATTAAGTTTAGAAGTAACGCCACACATTACGCCTGACAATAAGGTGATTTTAGACCTAGTTATCACACAAGATACACGCGGTGATACGGTGCAAACACCAACGGGTTCCGCGGTGGCGATTAATACTCAAGAAATCCAAACACAAGTGTTAGTAGAGAATGGCCAAACAGTTGTTCTTGGTGGTATCTTCCAACAGCAAATCGTTAACTCAACGAAGAAAGTTCCTGTACTTGGAGACATTCCATATTTAGGAACCTTATTCAAAAGCACCAGTGAGTTTAATGAAAAGAAAGAGCTGTTAATCTTTGTAACACCAAAAATTCAATTGGATTAAGTGATTTTTTCTTAAGCAACGAGCAATTAGCATGTTTAATTGCTCGTTATATGGCTTTTTATGCTAATTGACTTGAAATACCCAAGCAATTACTGAGATAATCCCCTCCTTAATTTTGGGGCCAGGTCGTTAGGCGGGGTTTTATTTCAAATTTTAGAGTTCGTTTGTACTAAAAAGATATGGCTGAGAAACGTAATATATTTCTAGTGGGCCCTATGGGGGCTGGCAAAAGCACAATTGGTCGTCACATTGCTGACCAATTACACCTTGAATTTTTCGATTCAGATCAAGAGATCGAGCGACGCACAGGAGCAGATATTGCTTGGGTGTTCGACCTTGAGGGTGAAGAGGGCTTCCGACTTCGTGAAGAAACTGTTATTTCAGACCTAACTGAGATGCAAGGTATTGTACTTGCAACAGGTGGTGGCTCTGTGATCAGTAAAGAAGTACGTAATAAGCTTTCTGCTCGCGGTATTGTTGTATACCTAGAGACACCTATCGAAAAGCAAGTTGCACGCACGCAGCGCGACAAGCGTCGCCCATTATTGCAAACAGAAGAAGCACCGCGTGATGTATTAGAGCGCTTAGCTGAAGAACGCGAACCGTTATACAAAGAAGTGGCTGATTTTGTTGTCCGCACTGATGAGCAAAGCGCTAAAGTTGTTGCTAATCAAATCATTGAGAAATTAGATTTTTAAAACCAATAATTAAAAAAGGAAACTAGCGATGCTTGAATTAACTGTTAATTTGGACGAGCGAAGTTATCCTATTTATATTGGTCAATCTGCTCTTAAAGACACAGGTCGATTACGCGAACACATTGGCGATTGTCGACCTATCATTATCACCAACGACACCATTGCACCTCTATACCTTGATGATGTAATGGCGTCATTGGCTGATCTTAACCCGTTATCTTTTTCTATACCTGATGGTGAACAATATAAGTCACTAGAGTGGTTTGAGAAAATTTCGGCATTCTTACTCGAACATAACTGTGGTCGTGACACCTGCCTTATTGCATTAGGTGGTGGTGTTGTGGGCGACTTAACCGGTTTTGTTGCTGCTTGTTATCAACGCGGTGTGCCTTTTATTCAAGTGCCTACTACCTTGCTATCACAAGTTGATTCATCAGTTGGTGGTAAAACCGCTGTTAATCATCCGCTTGGCAAAAACATGATTGGTGCGTTTTACCAACCGCAAGCCGTTTTTATCGATACCCAATCACTACATACTTTACCTGAGCGAGAGTTCGCAGCAGGTATGGCTGAAGTGATCAAGTACGGTTTAATCTATGACACAGAACTATTTGCTTATTTAGAGCAAAATATCGCTAATCTAAAATCACTCGATGAGCAAACATTACAGCATGTTATTTATCGTTGCTGTGAAATCAAAGCCTTGATTGTTGCGCAAGATGAAAAAGAAGCAGGTTTGCGTGCGCTACTAAACCTGGGTCATACTTTTGGTCACGCTATTGAAGCGCAAATGGGCTATGGTAATTGGTTACACGGCGAAGCTGTTGCTGCAGGTATGGTGTTAGCAGCACGTTTAGCGCAAACTCGCGGTGATTTAACTGCAGCTGAAGTTGAGCGCATAGTGCAATTGATTGCTCATTACGATTTACCTGTTGATATTCCAGCTGAAATGACTAGCGAGCAGTTTTTAACGCATATGCGTAAAGATAAGAAAAACAAGAAAGGCACGATCCGGTTTATTCTTCCTACCCAATTTGGTCAGTGCGCGCTGGTAAGCGATGTTACCGATCAGCAGGTTTGTGATTTAATAGCGCGCTAATGCAATCGCAAATATTGCCTAGCCGTGCTGCGCTAGTTGATCGAATCGCTCTGCAGTTTGAATATGGGCAGAATTTAATTTGCTTACTTGGCCCTTCAGGGCTAGGTAAAAGTTACTTACTAGAAACATTCATCACTGATAAGTACGCTGAGTTTAACAAAGCATTTGTACAATTGTCTGGCAAAATGACAGATCAACAGCTGCTTACAGAGCTACTCGAACAAAGCTTTAGTAACCCACTTATCGATCATACCCAAACGTTATCAGAAAACTTTTATAACCTGTATAGGCAGCAACCTTGTGGTGATTGCTTGTGGGTGATTGATGGCGGGCGTCATTTATCTGAGGAGATGGTTCATCAACTCGAGATACTGGCAAAGAAAAGCCCAAGTACCTTATATATTTTGATAGCATCTCAGTCTGTTGGGCAATTCACACAAGCTGTTGAAATTCACCTAGAGGCACTTAATCTTAGTGAAAGTAAGCAGTTGATGCGTTGGTTTTTCGATAACCTTCCGGTAGAAGAAGATCCTGTTTTTCGAACCTTTTTGCAAGAAGCTCATGGTAATCCTGCATTATTACTTGCATGGCAACCAGATCAACAAACTGCAGATATTCGCCCTCCAGAAAAGAGCTACAAACCGTTGTATTTAACCCTGTTGTTAATAACAACTATGTTATTAATTATTGGCTTTTTGTACAAAGCAGATATGACCCAATGGTGGAAAGCACATTATCAACAAGAGGAGAGTGCCACTATTGCTACGGCTCTCCCAGCAGAAAAGGTGACTGCGGCTCAACAGAACAGCGATGAAACGCTATCAGAGCCGAGCAGTGCGTCAGTAGAGCTTGATAATAATACTGTGACAGTTCAACAGTCAGAAGCTCCAGCAGTAAGCCATGAAAATAATATTGCTGCAATTGTTGATAGTCTTGCTAGTGCACAACCTGAAGAGCAACAGGCCAAACCAAGTAGCGAAGAAATTGCTGCAGTATTGACTGACGACGCTTTAAATCCTCCTCCAGCTGATATTGAGGCCGTTAATACAGAAACAGTTGAAAAAGCGCCGACAGTGAGTGCAAATGCATGGTACTTAGCAGAGCCAGACGAGCATTTTGTAATACAGCTGTTAGCTGTTACTAAAAAAGAAATCATTGATAAGTTTATTACAGAGAACTCATTAGAAGGGCAAGTTAATACGTATCAAACTTTGCGAGGTGGCAAAGTGTGGTGGATTGTAACTTATGGTAGCTATGCCACCTTAAACGACGCGAAAAATGCGTTATCGACACTACCGAATAAAGTGCGTAAAAATCAGCCTTTTTATAAAAAAATAAGTAAAATTAAGCAAGAAATTGCTTCACAGGATCAGAAAATTAAAACTGATTAGTGTAGAATCGCGCAATATCGAATTGAAGTTAAGAGCAGATGCAGCAAAAGACCAGAGCCTTCCTTAAATGGGCAGGTGGAAAATACAGCCTAGTTGAAGATATTCATGCCCGCTTAAAACAAGCGAGTTTGGATGCTGATACTTTAGTTGAACCTTTTGTTGGTGCTGGCTCTGTATTCCTCAATACTGACTTTAAGCATTATATTTTAAATGATATCAATGCTGATTTGATCAACCTGTACACAGAGCTTAAACGCACGCCGGATGAATTTATTAGCGATGCAAAAAAGTTATTTGTTGAGCTAAATAATCATCCAGAAGCTTACTACGAATACCGTGTTCAATTTAATCAAAGCAGTGATGTATATGAACGTGCAATTTTGTTCTTATACATGAACCGTCATGGATACAACGGCCTATGTCGTTATAACCTAAAAGGGATTTTTAATGTTCCTTTTGGAAAATATAAGCGCCCATACTTTCCAGAGAAAGAAATGAATTTCTTTGCTGAAAAAGCGCAACAAGCAACTTTTACCTGCTTAGGTTATGACGAAGTGTTTAAGCTTATTCCTAAAAACGCAGTAGTGTATTGTGATCCACCCTATGTACCACTCAGTAAAACGGCGTCGTTTACTTCTTACGCTAAAGGCGGCTTTAATTTAGATGACCAAGCTAACTTGGCTAATTTAGCTGAGCAGGCTGCATTCGAAAATAATACGCCCGTACTTATTTCTAATCACGATACAGTGTGGACTCGCAAAATCTACAGCCAAGCATCACTTGATGAGATTAAGGTGAAGCGGACAATAAGTCCTAAGGGTGGTTCACGAAATAAAGTGAATGAATTGATGGCTATGTATTTAGCACCAAAGAAACCGCGAAATAAATAGCAGCAATAAAAATAATAAACAAAATGACTGCAATCACAATGATGGCCAGTGGTGAATGCTCTTTGAAGTCAGCTTGACGTTTTTGCTCTGACTGCACACCAAAAAATGCCGCAAAGACACTTTGTAATGCACTAATAAAGCTGCTCATGTAATTAGAATTTTGAGCTTAAGCTACTAACGTTCTTTGACTCTTCGCTACTTGTTAAAAGCTCAAGTAAATCGAGGTAGTGGAATTGTGCGCTACGACTGTCACCAGTCAACCAAGAAAACCATCCAGTTTCTTGTTCTGCTTTCATACATTGAGCAGAAGATGATGATGCGTTTAGCGTATTGCATGAGCAACCAGACGCCGTTGCTAAAAACTCGTCTTCATCGGCAGATGAAAAAGATACAAACGTAGCAACAGTAAGTGCGGACGCGATTAAGATCCCTATTTTAAAAGCACGCATGAGAATAACCCTTGTTTGTGTTATTTAAACAAGCATACCTAATAATTGCTCAAATAACAAACTTAATTCATGCTGAATTGATTAAAAAATTAATAAAATTAGCGCGTTAAAGTTAATTTTATGTTTAATTTTTGTTTTGTTTTTTGGTGCTTTTGACACGTTTAATCGGTTTAGGTAGCAGGTCAGCTAGTTAATAGTTCTTATATTCGAATGATCTTAAAGGTTTTCTACTATTCAGCTAAGTATTTACCCTGTGTCGTACTGTTTTAATCAGTAAGCGATTAGGTTACATTAAGCGCTCCTTTAGCGTAGCAAATTATTATTGGATCACTCATGTTAGAAACCTTACAAAAGTATTTAATAGCCCCTTCAATTTTATCGGCTGACTTTGCTCGCTTAGGTGACGATGTCGATCGTGTTCTTGCAAGTGGTGCTGACGTTATACACTTTGATGTAATGGATAACCATTACGTACCTAACCTCACATTTGGACCAATGATTTGTAAAGCGCTACGAGATTACGGCATCACAGCACCAATTGATGTACATCTTATGGTAAAGCCCGTTGACCGCATTATTCCTGATTTTGCTGAAGCAGGGGCGTCGATTATCAGTTTTCACCCAGAAGCCAGTGAGCATATAGACCGCACTTTGCAATTAATTAAAGATAACGGCTGCCAAGCTGGATTAGTGTTTAATCCTGCAACAAGTTTAAGTTACCTTGAACATGTGCTTGATAAAGTTGATGTAGTGCTATTAATGTCGGTTAACCCTGGCTTTGGTGGCCAAAGTTTTATTCCACATACTCTCGAAAAGCTCCGCCAAGCACGTAAAATTATTGATGCTTCAGGTCGCAATATTCGTTTAGAAGTTGATGGTGGTGTCGGTGTTGATAATATTGCCGAAATAGCAGAAGCGGGCGCTGATATGTTTGTATCAGGCTCAGCAATTTTTAATCAACCAGATTACAAAGCGGTCATCGATGCGATGCGCAGCGAACTTGCGAAGGTTGAATAATGAAATACGATGCGGCATTTTTCGATTTAGATGGCACCTTGGTCGATAGCGTTTATGATTTATACATTGCGATGAACCTGACTTTAACCGATTTAGCGTTTCCGGTTGTTACACAAAAGCTAGTAGAAAGCTGGGTCGGCAATGGTATTGAAACCTTAGTTAAGCGTGCTTTGAGCGGTGACATGCAAGTAAGCGAGCATTTGGATGAAGCCCTTGCAGAGCGTGCTATTAATTTGTTTTATCAGCACTATGACCAGGTTGTGGGTGACTATAGTGCGCTTTATCAACATGTTGAAACGGGGCTTGCTGCACTTGCTGGTATTCCTAAGGTGGTGATCACCAATAAGGCACGCCGTTTTACCGAAAAGCTACTTGATAAACTCTCATTGACCAGTCATTTTCAGTTTATTGTCTGTGGCGATGATATGGCAAAAAAACCATCACCTGAGCCATTGCAATATGCTTGTCAGCAACTCGATGTCAGCCCTGAAAAAGCGGTTATGATCGGCGACTCAAAAAGTGATATTTTGGCAGCAAAAGCTGCAAATGTTGACGTTGTTGCACTCGGTTATGGCTATAACCAAGGTGAAAACCTCGCTGATTTCAATCCAGAGTACCTCTGCGAGAATTTCTTAGATATAATACCCGTTCTTACCCAAAGGTAAGTGCATTTTAAATTCGTCTTTTTAGTTTAGTAAAAAATATAAAGGAACATCATGAGTAAACCAGTAGTGTTAAGTGGCATTCAGCCAACCGGTGGTATGACAATAGGCAACTATGTTGGCGCTATTAACCAGTGGCTTAAGCTACAGGAAGACCACGAAAGTTTCTTTATGTTAGTAGATTTGCACGCCATTACAGTTCGCCAAGATCCAGAGCAATTACGCTCGCGCGTGCTGGACGGTATTGCGCTATATGCTGCATGCGGTATCGACCCAGAGAAAGCTGCGTTATTCGTGCAATCTCAAGTGCCAGAACATGCACAGCTGAGCTGGGTATTAAACTGTTACGCGCAAATGGGTGAGCTTAATCGTATGACGCAGTTTAAAGATAAGTCATCTAAACATGCGAATAACGTGAATGTGGGCTTATTCTCTTACCCAGTGCTGCAAGCGGCAGATATCTTGTTATACCAAGCGGATCAAGTGCCAGTGGGTGAAGATCAAAAGCAACACCTTGAATTAACACGTGATATCGCAACACGTTTTAACAACCTATACGGTGACGTGTTCAAACTACCTGAGCCGTATATTCCTGAGTTCGGCGCACGTGTAATGAGCTTACAAGATCCGCTGAAGAAAATGTCTAAGTCAGATGAAAATCCAAACGGTTACATCATGTTATTGGATGAGCCGAAGAAGATTGAAAAGAAACTGAAAAAAGCAGTAACCGATTCAGACGAACAAGCACGTATTTACTTTGATCGTGACGAAAAACCAGGTGTATCTAACCTACTTACTTTATTATCAGTTGCAACTAAGCGCTCAATCGAAGACTTAGTTCCTGAATACGAAGACAAAATGTATGGTCACCTGAAAAAAGACACTGCAGCAGCGGTTGTTAATATGATTGAGCCAATTCAAGCGCGCTTTAAAGAGATCCGTGAAGATCAATCACTACTTGATAGCATTATGAAATCAGGTGCTGAAAAGGCGAGTATTCGCGCTGAAAAAACATTAAAAGCTGTGTACGATGCGGTAGGTTTTATTCCTCGCCCGTAAGCTTGCAACAAATAATTGAAATAAAAATACCGCTTAACAGCGGTATTTTTTTTATTCATTAAAAACTCAGCACAATTAAAACAGTAAAAAAACACATCAGCGCGGCAGCAGTTTTGTCTGTTTTTTCCATTTTTTTATTCCTCATCTGTGTTCAACTGTTTAATTGCATAGCCTTTATTTTTTAATAGGCCTAACAAGCTATCTTCACCAGCCAAGTGGGCTGCACCAACGAGCACCAGCTCTTTTTGATGATTAGTAAAATAGCGCTCTATCTTACTAAGCCAGGTTAAATTACGTTGCTTAATTAACATTTCATAAGTAAGGGGATCACGTTGTTTTAGTGGTAGGGTAGTAAGCTGAGCCATTGCTTGCATATCGCCATTTCGCCATGCATAGAGCATTTCAACATACAGTTGCTGGAAGTCAGAAACTTGTGCCAATAGTGATTCTATAAAGGTATTCTCATCTTCATTGCCTAATTGTTTAAACAAATTTAACTGGAAAGCTAAGGTTTCAAGGTAAGCTATTTTTTTATTATCTTGTTTGGCCAGTTTCGCAAGATAGCTATCGACGCCTTCACCTAAGAGCTGCTGTTTTTGTAACTCTAACGACATGATTAGCAAGCTCACCATAAAAGGTCGAAAGCTATCCAGTTCATAGAGATGCATGCCATAGCTATTAAGCTGTAATTTTAATTGTTGCTTAACTTTTTCTGTCAGTTTGCTACTTAAGGTTTCACCTGCTTGATAGCTAAGAGCTTTAAGCAGGGTTAGTTGTGCCGAGCTATCGCTTGGTGCAGGTACATCGGCTTCAAGCACTAAGGTATCTATCAGTTTATAAGCCTGATTAAATTCAGTGGGAAGTGGCAGCTCTTTAGAAGGTAAAATATGAATTGAACCAGCAAGATAAATATATTCATCACCTTTACTTACCTGCCAAATGGCACTTTTAGCGATGCTAAAACTACTTGCTAATAAGCCTGATGTAGCAATGAATGAGATGAGCAAGTATCGAGTTAATGTTTTCATTATTTTAGCCTGTTAATTGATGAGGTTTGCCCAGCATGCTGGGCAAACTAGCTGTTAGTTATTGAGCTGTTGTTCAATTTGGTGATCAATTTTATTGTTCATTTGCTCAATAGAGGCGGCTATAGATGTCTCTAACTGTTGATCTAGTTTTTGAGCACCTTGATTATTTAGTAAAGTGTTCGGTGCTGTAATAACGAGTGCAGCGACTGCTAGTAGTGGCATCATTTTTAAAATTGAATTGCTCATAATGTAATTCCCTTAATTGGTTGATTGGTTTTATCAACGAGGCAAAAGTGGTTGGTAGCCCGTTGATGGAAACTACAATAGCGAGGAATTCGGATAGAGTCGCTTATCTAGTTCTAAGCGATTTATTTATAAGGTTTTTAAAATTTAATTAAAACAATTTCAATGGTTTAAGTCCAATCCTTATGGGCCGAAATAAGGTTTTAAAGGATATTATTTTTGAGGGTTTGCTTTATCGAGGGCTATTATTCTTTCACTGGCTGGCAGAAGCGCAGCAAGCCTCATTAATAAAAGAGGATTACTGCGTTACTTTGCAACAGGGGTAACGCCTGGCGAGTCACACGCAATGACTTCAAATCGATAGCCATATTCAGCATTGTGATCAGGGGTTACTTGCACTATTTCGTAATCATTCAGCTCAACAGCTTTACTGTTTTCAGCCTTTAAACAGCGCGAATAACTATCGGCCTCAAAGCTGTAAGCAAACATGGCAATTAAGCGTTTGCTGCGCTCAAAGTAACCTTTACTATCTAAAAACTGACGTAGATTTTCAGCCGTTTCGTTATCAGCTTGTATGTTTATATCACGGCTAGGTACCTGAGCTTCTTCGTTGATGTCAGGAATTTGTTGCTCAATTTTTTCACTGAGTTCTTCAACCGCTTTTTGCTGCTCTTCACCTGACTCTTTGGCAATGACTTTGCTATCGATAAAGGTACTGACCATGTTGTCGAGCACTTCTTCAGGTGGCTTGTCATCAAGAAACGAAATTAAGTTAATAAATACTACGGTTGCTAAAATAAAACGCACGATGGCGGTTAATAGCGGCGAATAGCTTTGACTTATAAATTTAACTCGCTCAGAGCCAAATGGTTTTATCAGCAATAGAATAAAAATATAAAAAGGCAAAAAGAGTTGAAATAACAATAATGTACCTAGTGTTATTCCCAGCGCCCAAGGCGGTAAATATAACAGAGTGGCAAAGTTATGTGTGTAGTTAAAATGATTGGCAGAAACATGGGTTACATCATTTACTATGCCGCTTGCACCTGCCAATACAAAGTTAGCGATACTAGCATAGAAGATTAAAATCAGTGCTTTGCCGGCAAGCGAGTGCCAAAGTTGGTTAAACTTGGGCCAAAATTCAATAACAAGCGCAATAATGGTGATGGTGGCACTTAACCAGCCCGATTGCAGAACAATCAGGCTGCTTAATGCTAAAAGATAGAGCTTTTGTGCGGTACTTAAGTTAAACCAAATGGCCTGTAATCGTTCAACCAGCCTCGTTTTATGAGGCTGCCAGCTACGTTGCTGTTGTTGAAACTGTTTATTAGCGCGCCATTTTGCAATTTTTAAATACCTACGCACGCAATATCCTTTTTATAGTAGTGGTTTTAAGTACCTTCCTGTGTGTGAACGCTCACAGTCAGCGACGTCTTCAGGTGTACCTGAAATTAAAATTTCACCACCGCCTGAGCCACCTTCTGGGCCTAAATCGACAATCCAGTCTGCGGTTTTGATCACATCAAGGTTATGCTCAATAACAACAATGGTATTACCGTGATCGCGTAAGCGGTGAAGTACTACTAATAATTGCTGAATATCAGCAAAGTGTAAACCCGTAGTTGGTTCATCAAGGATATATAAGGTTTTACCGGTATCGCGTTTTGAAAGTTCACGAGCCAGTTTCACACGCTGTGCTTCACCACCTGAGAGGGTTGTTGCAGCTTGACCTAAGCGAATATACGACAAGCCAACATCCATTAACGTTTGCAGTTTACGTGCAATGGCCGGGATTTTATCAAAGTAGTCACGGGCATCTTCTACGGTCATTTCGAGTACTTGGTGAATGTTTTTACCTTTGTACTGTACTTCGAGGGTTTCACGGTTGTAGCGTTGACCTTTACATACATCACAAGGCACATATACATCAGGTAAAAAGTGCATTTCTACCTTGATCACGCCATCACCTTGGCAAGCTTCACAACGACCACCTTTAACGTTAAAGCTAAAGCGACCGACCTTATAGCCACGTGAACGGGCTTCTTGCGTACCCGCAAATAGCTCTCGAATACCGGTAAAAATACCGGTGTAAGTGGCAGGGTTTGAACGTGGAGTACGGCCAATCGGGCTTTGGTCAATATCAATCACTTTGTCAAAATGATCTAGGCCCTTGATCGACTTATACGGTGCTGCTTCTGCGGTCGTCGCGCCATTTAACTCGGTATGAGCCAGCTTAAATAAAGTGTCGTTGATAAGCGTCGATTTACCTGAGCCTGATACACCTGTGATACAGGTCATTAAGCCAAATGGAATACGTAAATCAACGTTCTTTAAGTTGTTACCTGTGGCACCAAATAACTCAAGCCATTTGTCGGTAGTTTGATGGCGAGTTTCTGGTACTTCGATTTTCTTTTCACCAGAGAGGTACTGACCGGTGATAGAATCTTTGCTCGCTAGAATATCGTCATGGGTACCTTGTGCAATAACATGGCCGCCATGAACACCGGCACCCGGGCCGATATCGATAATATGATCGGCAGCGCGAATGGCATCTTCGTCATGCTCAACCACAATGACGGTGTTGCCTAAATCACGTAAGTGAATAAGGGTTTTTAGTAAGCGGTCGTTATCGCGTTGGTGCAAACCAATTGATGGTTCATCCAGTACGTACATAACACCAACAAGGCCTGCACCAATTTGGCTTGCTAAACGAATACGCTGAGCTTCACCACCTGAGAGGGTGTCAGCGCTTCGCTCAAGTGATAAGTAATTAAGGCCTACATTAATTAGGAAAGATAAACGGTCGCGAATTTCTTTGAGGATTTTATCGGCAATTTGGGCACGTTGACCTGTTAGGCTTAAGCTATCAAAAAATGCCATGCTTTCACCAATACTCATTGTGGTGATGGCAGGTAGATTGGTTTGGCCAATAAATACATGGCGAGCTTCTTCGCGTAATCGAGAGCCATGACAGCTTGGACACGCTTGGCTCGTTTGGTATTTAGCCAGCTCTTCGCGCACCGAGTTTGATTCTGTTTCGCGGTAGCGGCGGTTCATATTATTTAAAACGCCTTCAAACTCATGGTTACGCGTAATTAAGTCGCCACGGTCGTTACGATAGTTAAAGGCAATTTTAGTTTTGCCTGAACCTTCAAGAATAACTTTTTGTGCTTCTTTACTCAGATTTTGAAACGGCGCTTCCAAATCAAACTTGTAATGCTCCGCGACGGCTTGCAGCATTTGGAAATAATAAAAGCTGCGTTTGTCCCATCCTTTAATTGCGCCGCCCGACAAGCTTAGCTCTGGGTTTTGTACTACACGGTTTGGATCAAAATACTGACGTACACCTAAACCATCACAGCTTTGGCATGCACCTGCTGGGTTATTAAACGAGAATAAACGCGGTTCAAGCTCGCCCATTGCATAGCCACAGGTTGGACAAGCAAAGTTAGCTGAAAACAGCATGTCTTCGCTAAGAGAGTCATCCATTGCCGCTACATGAGCTATACCGCTTGAAAGCTCAAGCGCCGTTTCGAATGATTCAGCTAAACGCTGTTGTTGGCCATCTTTTACTTTAAAGCGGTCAACCACAACTTCGATAGTGTGCTTTTTATGAAGCTCAAGGGTTGGTGGATCTGATAAGTCACAAACTTCGCCATCGATACGGGCACGAATAAAGCCTTGGCTTGCAAGTTGCTCAAGCAGCTTAACATGTTCACCTTTTCGGTCTTTCACAACTGGTGCTAATAGCATTAGCTTGCTACCTTCAGGTAGCGCTAAAACCGTATCGACCATTTGGCTGATAGTTTGTGCTGCAAGCGGTAAGTCGTGAGTAGGACAGCGTGGCTCACCTACACGGGCAAATAATAAACGTAGGTAATCGTAAATTTCGGTGATGGTTCCGACTGTTGAGCGCGGGTTATGCGAGGTTGATTTTTGCTCAATAGAGATTGCAGGCGATAAACCTTCGATGTGATCCACATCGGGTTTTTCCATCAGCGATAAGAACTGCCTTGCATACGCAGAGAGTGATTCAACATAACGACGTTGCCCTTCTGCATAAAGCGTATCAAACGCTAAAGACGATTTTCCTGAACCAGATAGGCCAGTGATAACTATCAGCTTATCACGGGGAATGGTTAGGCTGATGTCTTTTAAATTGTGCGTACGGGCGCCTCGGACTTCAATGTTTTCCATGCTATCTCGTTTTGTTACCTAATTATTTTTTCAGTATCTCACAATACGCGATAAGATTAATCCTTGATCAAAGAAAAAATCATCACTCACAGGTGATTATTTAGTTTTTGCTTGTGGTAGAATCCACGCTCACATTTTAACAGACAGCAAGATCAGTAATTCATGACAGCATCTTCACTCAACTCTCGAGAAAAACGCGCTGCCGTTTCGTTGGCGAGCGTATTTGCATTTCGCATGCTTGGCCTATTTATGCTGATGCCAGTATTGGCAATTTATGGTCAGCAGCTAGAAGGGTTTTCGCCACTATGGATTGGCTTTGCTATCGGTGCTTATGGTTTAACGCAAGCTGTATTACAGATACCTATGGGCTGGTTATCGGACAAAATTGGTCGTAAAAAAGTCATTATTGGTGGTCTTTGTGTGTTTGCGCTTGGTTCTGTGATAGCGGCAACAGCTGAGTCAGTACAAATGGTGACGTTAGGGCGTGCATTACAAGGCATGGGCGCAATAGCCAGTGCATTGTTAGCACTGGCTTCTGATCTAAGTCGTGATGAACAGCGTCCAAAAGTAATGGCCGTCATTGGTATGTGTATTGGTATGAGCTTTGCCGTTGCTATGTTACTTGGGCCAATAGTAGCCGCATCATGGGGTGTTGCAGGAGTATTTTGGCTTACCGCAGGGCTGGCGCTTTTAGGTATTTTTATCGTGTTGTTTTTAGTGCCAAATGCAGTTAGTAAAGCCCCAAAAGGCGACACGCTTGCAACACTTGATGACATAAAGCAACTTATTAAACACCCACAATTAGCGCGCCTTGATTTTGGGGTGATGCTGCTTCATCTTACATTAACTACCGTATTTGTAGCATTACCAGGTCAGCTTATTAAAGATGGATTGATTGCAGATCATCATTGGTATTTATACATACCTGTATTATTTTTAGCATTTTTCTTGATGGCACCTATGATGATAGTGGCTATTCGCAAAGAAAAAGAAAAACAAGCATTCATTGGTTCAATCGCACTGCTGGTGTTAAGCATGTTAGCCATGTCGCTATGGGTTGATTCGGTGATTGGCATTGGTATTTGTATGTTGGTTTACTTTATTGCTTTTAACTTTTTAGAAGCCACCATGCCAGCTCTTGTTTCGCGTATTGCCCCTGCAAACCAGAAAGGTTCTGCAATGGGGGTGTTCTCATCAACGCAGTTTTTTGGTGCCTTTTTAGGCGGTTTATTGGGTGGCTATGTTGCCCAAGCATTAAGTGCGCAAGCAGTGTTTGCGGCAGCGGCACTTGTTGGGGTAATATGGCTTATCATTGCTTGGAATATGCAAGTCCCACCAAGAAGTAAAATAATTAGCTTAATGACCGAATTAAGTTCAGAGCAGCAAGCACAAGCACTTGCTTCTCGTCTTGTTGCTTTACCGGGCGTCATTGAAGCAACGGTTGTTTGTGATGAAAATCGCAGCTATTTAAAGATTAATGACAAAGAATTTGACCTAGACCAAGCACGTAAAGTTGCTGGTTTAATCTAACGTTTTATAGGAGAAGTTCCATGGCACGCGGTGTGAACAAAGTTATCTTGGTTGGTAATTTAGGCCAAGATCCAGAAGTACGTTATATGCCTAATGGCAATGGTGTAGCGAATATCAGCATTGCTACGACTGATAGCTGGAAAGATAAAAACACAGGGCAAATGCAAGAGCGTACTGAATGGCACCGTGTTGTGTTATTTGGCAAACTAGCTGAAGTTGCTGGTGAGTATCTTCGCAAGGGCTCACAAGTTTATATTGAAGGCCGTTTACAAACGCGTAAATGGACTGATCAATCAGGCCAAGAAAAATACACCACAGAAATCGTGGTAGATATGGGCGGTCAAATGCAAATGTTAGGTGGCCGTGGTGGCGATCAACAGGGTGGCGGCTATCAAGGTGGTCAATCACAAGGCGGTTACCAAGGTGGTCAACAGCAAGGTGGCGGTTACGGTGGTGGCTCACAACAAGCACAAAGCAATAATAGCTATGCACCACAGCAACAGTCTGCACCAGCACCACAGCAACAACGTCCACAGCAGTCAGCGCCGCAACAACAAAACAATAACCAATACGGTGGCGGTTATGGTGCTCCACAGCAAAGCAGTGCACCACAACAAGGCGGTTTTGCTCCTAAGCCACAAAATGCACCACAAGGCGGCGCATCAAACCCAATGGAACCACCAATCGACTTTGATGACGATATCCCGTTCTAATTTCTGGTATATCTAAAACTGTGTAATTAGTTTTTTAAAAGCCCTCTCCAGACCTTGTAGATTCTACCTTATCTGAATTTGTGAAGTCCGGAGAGGGCTTTTTTTTTGTGTAATAAAAATTAGCTTCTAAAAATAGTTGTGCTAGTATATTTTTTGTGTAACAAGGAGCTGGTTATGAGAGTTAAAGACAACATCTTTTCAGATGGAGAACGACGTCCTCTGTTAGTCGATGACAATGGTGAAATCGACTTTTGGACAACTTTGTATTTGAGCGTCGAATATAGAGGTGATGGCAAGGCCTCGACGATGAAGAACGAATTATACAAAATAGAAGTTCTTCGTAAGTGGGAAGCGCATACTGGCAGGAATATACTGGCTGAGTTCCGTCAGCAAGTATTTCTCGACAAACAAACTATCTTATCTATCAAACGCTTCTGTGGTTATTCGATAAAAGAACAAAAAAAAAGCTCCAATAAGGTCGTTCATTTTTCACGTGTTGCGAAAAGTTCTTCGGCATTAAGTTCTGTAAGCAAAGAGTTTCAGTATCAACGTATGCTGACGATTAATCAGTTTCTAGAGTTCTGTGCGAGAGAAATCTGTAAGTTCAAACCAAATGCTGGTGAGTTGAACCGTAGAATAGATGATATGTGTTCACTTTTTAAGAAGCACTACCCTAAGGGATTATCCAAGGGCTCCAAAGTAACCCACGCCGAAACTGAAATTTTGGACTATTTTCTCAAAGTGGCTCACTATAGTCATGAATTAAACCCATTTTCCAACTTCAAGCTGAAGTTTCGAAACTATCTCCTTATTCAGATACTTTATTGGACAGGTGTTAGGCCATCTGAAGTATTGGCGTTACGTCTTGAAGATTTAGAGCATGATACAGAACAACCTGCACTCCTGTTTAGAAGACGGCACGACGATAAATACGACCCTAGAGAAGATCAACCCACCCTAAAAACACAAGAAAAAGAACTCGTCATTCCGAAGTGGCTTTATGATGATATTGAGTTATATATAAGGCAGATCAGACCTTCTTTTGCAAAGTCGAAAAGTCATCCCTACTTATTTGTATCCCACAAAGGAAACTCTGGTACAGCTATGGGGAAAGCATCATTTACAGACTTAATATTTAAATTGAAACAGGTAGATAAGCGTTTTGAAAATGTTCAGCGCCGAGGGTTTCGTATTTATTTCAACGAAAGAATTACAGATAAAATTGATGAGCATAATGAGGCGATTCGCGACAAAATTCGTGAAGCAGAACAAAAAGGTTACCTTGAAGAAGCGAGATTGCTCAAGCGTGATATTATCTCTGAAGCGGATGAGATAGATACTCGTATGCGATTGAATGGACATGCTCACGAGGAGAGTGCGAATGCTTACCTCCAACGACACGCTAGGAGAACAGCGAATAAAGTCCAAAAACAAATGATGGAAGACCATAGCCAAGTAATTAAAGGAATAAAGGACGCAAGAAATGGCGCTAGTTAATTATCAAAAAAGGACTGAAGTTCGCACTAATAAACTTGGGTATGACTTTGACGTATGTGATAGCAAGTGGAGGCTAGACAATTCAACAGTTATAAATTGGAAATTATTGCCAAATGACTGTGAAGCGATATTCATACATGGGTTTAAAGAACAGCTTGCGGATTGGGCATGCGAGTTATCCCCCAGTAGTTGCGAGATTATTTTCACTACAATCCTGAGTCTTTTGCGAAAAACAGGTGAAGTAAAATTGACGCTTGGTGCTGTGCAAAATTACCTTTCGATGCTCGATAGTGCTAATGAGTACAAGCTTGGCTCTATTCGTTCTTTTCTTCTTAATTGGATTGATAAACAAATTGAGGGAATCGATCCAAAACTAGGTTCTTGGCTAGAGCAACTTACACTGAAAGGTATGAATAAAGGTGTTCCTGTAGCCAAAGGTTGTCCATTCACCGGGGCTTATTCTATGCAGGAGCAACACGCAGTGCTTAACTGGGGCGTTAATGCATTCATGGACGATAAGCTTTCGCTTCGAGATTATTGTTGGTTGCTACTAAATCTCTACCTTGGCGCTCGTCCTACTCAATTTTGTCAATTTCGAGCGCGTGACCTAAGAATTGAGAATAATGGTGCTGAGCAAAAGTTCGTGCTGGATATTCCGCAAGCAAAAAAACATGGTCAAAGGAACTTTAGAGATGACTTCGTAACTGTTGAGATTGATGAAGAGCTTGCTTTACTTTTTACTAATCAGGCGAAGGCAACATTAAGCTTAATTGAGAAGCAAGTTGGCGAACTACCAGAAGAATTGAAAGGGGAAATGCCAGTATTTGCTGCTCCACGTAAGATAAGCTCGTTAGTTTCAGTTGGTGATCTTAGAGATGGGTTGACTAAAAAGCCAGATAGAATACATATGTCGAGGAATGTTGCAGTGAAAATTTTGTATTCTTTGTCTGTTAAATGTGATGCCAAATCTGAAAGATTAGAAGGTGAGTATATTCACTTAACAGCAAGGCGCTTTCGCTATACGTTGGGCACAAACGCGGCTAGAAGAGGTTTGAGCTTGTTTGTTATAGCTAAAGTACTTCACCATTCAGATACGCAAAACGCCTCGGTATATACGGAGAACGTAAAAGAGCTAACGGAAGAAGTTAATGAAGCTCTAGCGCCTGTTTTAGCTCCATTAGCTCAAGCATTCTTAGGTCAACTTATTGCTAGTGAAGCTGATGCCATAAGGGTTAATGACCCTCGTTCAAGAATCCACAACAGAAATGGAAATGCGGTTGGAAATTGCGGTTCATTTGGGTTTTGCGCTACAGGTGGCCGCGCATGTTATACGTGCGCAAAATTTCAGCCATGGGTTCATGGGCGTCACCAGGTAATACTTGATGACTTGCTTGAGGAACGTGAACGATTAAAAAGCAAGGGAGCGTCGGCTTACGTGTTGCAATCTACGGATAGAACCGTCTTAGCAATTACACAGGTAATTCAACTATGTGAGAAAGCGAAGATGGATGAAGGAGTAGTCAATGGATAAAAAGGCAAGTAACGTTATAAATATTTGGCAAGCTAAGCAAGAAAGAGATGGTCGAGATAACCTGGCCGAGTTTGTCAACTTCGCTAAAACAGAGCTCACCTTATACAACGAGCAAGGTTGGGAGGCAGAACGTTGGAAACCTAGTAAAGGGCAGGCACTTGTTTTTGGCTTTCAGGAAGAGGGAAACAATTACTCCGAAGTTGAGTTGTTTAAGCAACCGTACCTTAATTTCGTGAAGGCATTTATTAAGCAGCAAATGACCATCAAAGAAATTACCTCCGCTCACATTTGGATATCAATGTTTCGTTTATTGTATAAGGCGCTTCTGTCTCAGTATCCTAACCAAGCACCATGCATTCTGAATGTTAATGGCCAGACATTGAAAGAGACAAATACACTGATTGAAATTGAAAAATACTCTCCGATGCGAAAGTACCACATTGGCGGAAAGCTAAAAAACTTGGCTGATTGGTTGGTAAACAATAATTTCGTATTAACTTTGCCTAAGTACAAAAACCCTTTCAGGAAACCTGCACATACGGCAGAACAGGTCAGTGAAGAAGGTGATAAATTCCGAGAAGAACGCTGCCCTACAATGCATGAAATGCTTACGTTTGCTGATTGCTTTTCCAAAGCTGAAACTGTTGCTGATAAGTACTATACATCAGCATTAGTGTTACTTTGCTTCGCTCCTGCACGTATAAATGAATTAAGTGGCTTAACAATTCACTCTCTCCAAGAAGGAGATGATGGCGGCTGGTACCTTGTTTGGTATGGCTCTAAAGGGTTTAAAGATCATAGGAAGGGTGTACCAGAGCTTATGTTGGATGTAGTCAAAAAGGCCTTTCAGACGTTAAAAGAAATAAGTGAACCAGCAAGACAAGCTGCAAAGTGGGCTTATGAACACCCATCTGAATTCTATCGCCATGAAGGATGTATAACGGCAAAAACTCATAGTGAATCTATGCAAATGAGCCAAAAAGAGTTTGCCTATGCAATGGATGTCGTCGGTACATTACATCATACAAACAAAGAGGTTATAAATACTCCAGTTAAATGGATAAATGCCTTTCTGGCCAAGAATGAACTCACTTACGAACGCTTAAATCAGCTAGTACACGATAAATATAAGAAAAATGATTGGCCCTACAATCCAAAATCTGAAAGGCCGGTATGGGAAAACCTGTTATTGATAAGAGATCTTGAACTAAAACCACGCTCCAGTACAAAGCGTTTCAGTTGGGTGATGCCAAGTGTCGATACCTTCAATAATCAGATTTCAAAAAAAGACAAAAAAATGTCTACTCTTTGGGAAAGATTTGGTGTGTTTAACGAAGATGGAAGTGTGATTAGTTTGACCACTCATCAGTTTCGAGTTTGGTTAAATACACATTGTAAGCGAGGTGGTGTTGACGACTGGAAGATAGCGCAATGGTCTGGGCGAGCTGACATGAAACAAAATGCCGCATATGACTTACGTACTGCTCAAGAGAAAAACCAACTGGCAAAACAACTAATGGTGACCAGTTACGAGGAATCGCCTTCCGCACTAGCTTTGACAAAGGCGAATTTACCAGTTCCTTTAAAATCACTTGGCTTTAATCGTGAAGGGGTTGCTGATTTTACGGGCATAGGTTTTTGTACACATGATTTTGCTCAAACGCCATGCACAAAAGCGGGAGAATGTGTTACCTGTAAAGAGCATGTTTGTATGAAAGGTGTTCCTGAAACGTTAGATGAGTTAGAGCACTTAGAGAAACTCATATCAGAGCAATATGTTGCTGCCCAAAATGCTGCTGGAGATAGTGTATTTGGGGCAGATAGATGGGTTACTCACTTAGGTTGGAAGTTGGCACATATTCGAACTCTTATTCACCGTATGACAGACGATGAGCTTGATGACGGAGCTATCATTCGGATTCCAGTTGAGCATGATCCTTCACCCACAAAAAGAGCTTTAGAAGATAAAGGACTACAAAGTGAGTTTGGTGGTCAAAAAGACAATCAGGTTGCTAAAAACGCAATTGGTGGTGCAACTATGAGCCAATTATTGGGGATATGCTGATGCCTAGAATCGTAATGACTGACAAAAATATCCAAGTCATGGTTAGAATTATCAACGAGTGGAATCACAAATTGTCGATGAAAGCTCTTTGTGAAAATATAACTAAGCAATTGGGTTTAGATAAGCAAATATCAAAGAAGACATTGCTTGAAAATGAGGATGTTTCCAATGCTTACTACGCTAGGAAAGAGTGGCTCAGAAATAATAAATATACGACACCGAAATCTAACGATTTAAATCTGCAAAATGCGTTTGATGAAATCGATAAGTTGAGGGCTGAACTAGAGAGTACTAAGGCCAAGAACAAGGCGTTAATAGAACAATTTGTGCGATGGCAGTATAACCTATACATGATGAGCATCAACATGGATCAACTGAATTGGGAGCTACCTCAGAATGTGGCGATGGATAAAATTATGGAAGTCCTCAAAGATGCGCCGTTACCACCTAATGTAGATGCTTATAAATTGAATGAGCCTATGCCTCAAATCACTCGTGCGGACGATAATAAGCTCAAAAGAATATAAAGGTTAAAGAGTAACAGTGGCAGTAAGTAAAGGACAAAATGGTGCGCAAGTTGCGCAAAATAATCTCGAAATATTCAGTGGCTGGGCTGCGGCTCAATCCCATGATGATTTTATACAAATCATAAACAGGGGTAAGCTAAATCGCAGGGATATTGCGGCTGCATGTGGGTTTGGTACAAGCGTATTTTCTCAGAACAAAAATGTAAGAGCCGCGTTGAAAAAGCTTGAAGATCGACTTCGAGCAGATGGAGTATTGCCACCAATTGCGGTTAAAGCTACAGATAAAGAATCCAAACAGTATGATAACTCATCACGTAAAATAGCTAAGTTGGCCTCACATAATGGTAATTTGGAGCGTGAAAATATTGAGTTAAAGGCCAAAGTTAAGTTGTTAGAAGCAAAATTAGAAAGATTTTGCGAATTAAACGAGACCTTAGCCGAAATGGGTTTTATGCAACGATGAATGAACATGAAACATCGGACAAGTTTCGTGTAACGAGTGTCCCTTATAAATCACTTGATTATGTCATATTTACAGGTGTGCCATTGCATCAAGACTCCTATAGAGTCAAAAGCGGCAAGTATTCAATAAGCGTTAAAGCCAGAATCGAGTCTTTACCAATTGCACCTCAACCTGGTCAGCACTGGAATGTGCAAGGCAAGAGTACAATTAGTAAGCAAGACCGCAATGGATATTTAATTGATCAACATACTTACGATTCACCAGAACACGCAGAATGCAGCCTTCCAGAAACAGGGGAACAGCTCATTAAATTTATTGCAAATGAAAGTGATTTTAAAGGTATCGGCGAGAGTAAAGCTAGAGCTCTTTGGGATGCTTTGGGAAGGGATTTTCACACAATTGTTCGTAATGGTAATGATTCATCGAGAAAACGTCTTAGAGAGCACCTGACAGATGATTCTATAGATGCATTGTTTCATGGGTATAAAAAATACGCTAATTTGCGTGACTTCAATTGGATGTCAAACAAGAAAATACCAGCATCAGTTCAGCAACGCCTCATCAAATATCATGGTGAAAAAACGTTAAAACGTCTTCGACGTAACCCATATCTTTTAATGGCTTTTGGCATGTCGTTTGTTCAGACCGATGAATTAGCTCGAAGTGAATTTAGCTGTAAATTAGATGATGAAAATCGGCTTAGTGCCGCCTTAGAGGCTGTTCTTGCTGATGATGTAAAGCGAGGTAATACGTATACACCACAAAAATACCTTCGTGCAAACCTGATTAAATTACTTAATGACAAGGAGCTTGTAGAATTAGCATTCAAAGCTGGATATGACAAAGCTCAATATTTATTAAATCCGGACACAGATAATTTTCATCAAACGGCTACGTTATTGATGGAATCAGTAGTTGCCAAGCGCTTGTTAAAATTAGCGAATTCAACAACAAGCCGTTTCGATTCGGAAGCTAACAAAGCATACTGTAAAGCGTTGTTAGAGTTACCCTACGAGTTGACAGAGAAGCAACATGAAGCTGTAACTACTTGCTTGGGTAACGATATATCATGTATTACTGGAGGCGCGGGGACTGGTAAAACTACAGTGTTGCGTACAGCACTAAGAGCGTTTGATTCTATGGGATATCAAATTCATGCAGCGGCTCTTTCTGGACGAGCGGCAATGCGCCTGAGGGAAAGCATTGGTTTTGATACAACAACAATTGCTGGCTTTCTTAGAAATGAAGCAATAGTGCCTTGTGAAAAGCAACCACTTCATTTACTAGTTATTGATGAAGCTTCTATGATTGATGTTCCCACCATGTACCGTATCGTGAATCACGTTCACCCATCGGTGAGGATTATTTTATCAGGTGATCCTGACCAACTGCCACCTATAGGCTGTGGCAAAGTATTGGCTGATATTGTGGATTCTAATGTAATTAAGAATACAGCTTTAGATATCGTTAAGCGTCAGGATGGTCATTCAGGAATACCTGAATATTCAAGAATGGTTAATACTGGTCAAATTCCGTTGGAATTGAGCATTGGAAACATTTTTTTTCATGAAACCGACAAAAAATTCATTGTAGAACAATGTACTAAATTATATGCGCAATCTCCAAATTGTAGCAGAGTAATGGCTCCAACACGTAAATTAGTTGAAGATCTAAATGCTGGAATTCAAAAAAGGTGCAATTTTGAAGGTGAGCTTCTTCAATTCATGATGGATGGAGATAGTTATCATCAAAACCTGAGAAAAGGCGATGAAATTCTGTTTACTCAAAATAACCATTCATTAGGGTTTCAAAATGGCTCATTAGGTAAATTGATTAGCGTCGAGTTTGATGAAGAAAGAAAACTGTATGGCAAGATTGAGCTAGATACTGGAGAAATAATCGACATAACTCAGCCTGTTTTAGACTGCATTGAACTGGGTTATGCTATTACATTGCATAAAGCTCAGGGGTCTCAATTTCCGCGTATCATAGTAGCCATAACTAAAGGCCGGATAACTGATAGGGCTTGGTTATATACAGCTATTACTAGAGCTGAAACGGAAGTTCACCTAGTTGGTAGTGCTGAAGAATTTGAAGTTATAATTAGAAATATAAGCAATGCTAACCGAAGACGTAGCTTCCTTCTATCGTTACTGAAAAATCATAAGAACTAGTCGAAAATACATGTGCAGTTAGGTGTTTAAAAATGTATTGATTACAGCTCAACTACACTTTTTTTGTCAAAGCCGCTCACTCTTATGTTGTAGATATCTTTAAATTATATTTGTTTATATCTCAGTAACTAATTTCTTCTAGCGAAGATGAAACTAAAGCAAATAACTTCGCTGTATTTCGAGCATCATCAAGCGCCCTATGGTGAGTGCCTACAAATGTACCAAATGAAATTTCGATGGCTTTTTTTAATCCAACTGGTTTTTTTAATTTACAGGCTCTTCTATATGCCTGTTTCAAGTTCAATGTATTTGATGGAGAAAATGGTGTTAATTGGTGAAAAGAACAGTCTATGTTGATTTGAGTTAAATCATATGATCCCCAAGTGACTAATAGAAGCTCATCGTCCGATGGTAACCAATTCAGAAAATCCTTATAGATATTTTGAAATGGCTCAGATTCCTCCAATTCAGATTGTTTAATACCTGTGAGTTCAGCGCAAAAATTACTGATTACAGGGTGTCGAATTGGTCTTATGAGAGATTGAAATTCATCAATAACCTGATAGTGTTTAGTATCAATTAATACTGCGCCAATCTCTATAGTTTCTCTCTCTTCCCTAGGAATAGAGTTGTTGCTTGTGCAAGTATGCTCTATATCTAATACTACGACTCTCTCAAGAGAGTTTTGAGAACAAAAACGATGGACTTTATTCATTCTACTGAATCTTTATATTTAAGGTTCGGGAAAATATTTAAAAGATGTATTTTTACCTGTTCTAATAACTCTTCCTTGTTCGTCGCTTCTCGTTCTATAGATACCGATATCGCACCTTTCCCATTGTGACCAATGAATGCGTCGTTAAATCCCGCTTCATATAGACGGTTATCAATATCATCCATACTGAGCGATGTGTCACCAACATTTAGGTAAATTGTGATTTCAAATACTTCCAAGGCTTTACTATCGCCACTTGCTATATACAAACTGTCAAATTTAGCTTGAGCTCTTAACCAGAATGCGTCAGGCATTCCAGTAACAGTTCTTAGCTTGTTCGCTAAAACCTCAGTAACCGGGACTTCCTTCTGCATAAAGCCATAAAACTGCTTTTCAGGTATGTCTAAGCTGTCGATAACCTCTTTTTCGTCTAAACCATTTGCTAGGGCTTCGGTCAAATATAAATCCTTGAAAAACGTTGCTGGATGCAATGATTGTTTATTGTTGGGGACGTTAACAAAGCCGCTAGCATCAGTATCTTGGTCAATAGAAATTAAATCTTCTACTAATGCGTCAATCTCTAGCCTTGGCGGCGAAGATATATTTGAATTGGCACAATTGATTTGTCTGAGTTTATTCTTGCTTCTTTTTCTTGAAGACCGAATATCAACTCCAGGGTTCTTAAGTGAGCCAGTTTTAAATGGGTTTGCGCGTTGTGGTTTACTTTCTTTTGCCATGTTAAAAAATATCCAAGGCGTTTCTAACAAAGGCTAACATAACTATAAGAGAAAGCAGTATTTCGATAACATTAAGATCAGAATGAAGGCTTATTTAAGTATTTAGATCAGAATGAAGGCTTCATTCTGATCTAGAGTCAGCTAACTTATTATTTTCCTATCAGAATCAAGCCTTAATTAAGCGTCTAGATCTAAATGAAGCCTTATTTCAATATTTATATCAGGATGAAGCCTTGATTCTAATGTAAAACCAAGTTTGTTTATTTTCTGGCGATCAGAATCAAGTGCTTAATTAAGCGTCTAGATCTAAATGAAGCCTTATTTCAATATTTATATCAGGATGAAGCCTTGATTCTAATATAAAACCAAGTTTGTTTATTTTCTGACGATCAGAATCAAGCGCTTAATTAAGCGTCTAGATCTAAATGAAGCCTTATTTCAATATTTATATCAGGATGAAGCCTTGATTCTAGTATAAAACCAAGTTTGTTTATTTGTTGCGATCAGAATCAAGACCTGATTTGAAGGTTTAGTTCTAAATAAACCTTACGTCTTGATATTCGCTTGTTGAATGTAAATTAAACGGTCGTTTAATTACCCACTACTCACCTCACAATATATGTATTAATTAGCTTGCCTAAGCGTAAAACAATCCGTAAAGTAATCAATGTAAAGTAAACCTACCTTTGATTTTAGGATTATGATGAAAATCGGCTATGCAAGAGTTAGCACGGACGAACAATCAGAAAGCGCTCAGCTTGATGCTTTAAAAGCGGCGGGCTGTGAGCGTATATATAAAGAAAAATGCAGTGGTAGATCAAAGCAACGACCAGAGCTCGAACGTATGATAGATACATTGCGAGCTGAAGATGTTGTAGTCGTGCAGCGGCTAGATAGGCTTGGTCGCAGCTTAAAGGACTTAATTGAGTTACTTGATGGCTTTAAATCTGAGCAAGTTCAGTTTATCAGCCTCAATGAAAACATAGACACAACAACGGCTGTTGGTGAGCTAGCGTTTCATATGATCGGTTCAATTGCTCAATTTGAGCGTAGATTAATATCAGAAAGAACCAAAGCAGGTCTTGAAGCAGCAAGAGCTAGGGGTCGTAAAGGTGGTAGAAAGCAAAAGTTAACACCTGCTGATATTAAGAAAGCACAGGCTATGTTGTTAGATCCAAATATGACAAAAGCTGAAGTAGCCAAACATTTTGGTGTTAGCCGGCCTACGTTAAACAAAGGCCTCGAAGGTAATTGTTTAGAAGTTAGAAAACAGTAATCAAAGTTTAATTTTTCTAACTACCTACCGAGAATTTGAAGAAGCGTCCAAATAAGTTTCGACAATGATTTAAACAAATTGAAACCCTATAAGCCAATGGAAACTAGCAGGCGTATAGGTAGATGATATTTAAGGAATTATAAATGCCTATTTTGAATTGGCTGAATAAAGACGACGCTATAACAACGTCTAAAAAATGCACTTACAGGCTCTTGGAAGAAGTTCCTGAGCTCTCCTATGGTGATGCCGACAATGAGAACCTACTGATTCAAGGTGATAACCTTGAAGCGCTTAAAGCTTTAATCCCTCATTATGCAGGCAAAGTGAAATGCATATTCATTGATCCTCCATATAACACTAGGTCCGCATTTAAGCACTATGATGACAATTTAGAGCATAGTCAGTGGTTATGCTTGTTGTACCCAAGGCTAGAACTGCTCAGAGATTTACTAGCTGAAGACGGTAGTATATGGATAACCATAGATGATAATGAATGTCATTACCTGAAAGTTATACTAGATGAGATTTTTGGTCGGAAAAACTTCGTGACTTCATTTATCTGGAGAAAGGTAGATAGCCCTAACGATAACAAAGTAACTATAACTCCCGATCACGAGTATGTACTTTGTTACGCAAAAAATGAGAGCAAACTTGAGCTAGGCCGAAAGTCAGATATTAGTCTTATCGACTCTTATAGAAAACCTGATGAACATTCAGATCGTCCCTACAGAGATCGACTACTCAAAAAAAATGGAAAAAGTAGCCTTAGAACAGATAGACCATCAATGTTTTTCGGAATTTCTGATCCTGATGGAAATACTGTTTATCCCATCCATGATGATGGTAGAGAGGCGTGTTGGGCAATGGGGAAGAAGGGAGTTGATGCTCTTGTCGATAATGATGAACTTATATGGAAAAAACGTGGTTCAAAATGGGTACCTTACACAAGAGAGTATGCGCCAGAAAACCCCACTAGACCGTGGCCTACCATATGGAGCGATCTACATACAACTCGACAGACAAAATCTCATTTAAACTCCCTGCTTGGAGCAGATAAGGCCTTTGATACGCCAAAACCCGAAAACTTAATTGCAAGAATAATAGAAATATCAACAAAGAAGGATGATCTAGTGCTGGATTCCTTCGCTGGTACTGGTTCAACAGCTGCGGCAGCCCAAAAACTCGGCAGAAGATGGATTACCGTCGAAATTGGAGAACATAGCTGTTCGATAATCACTCCTCGATTAAAGAAAGTCATTAATGGAGAAGATCCTGGTGGGGTATCTGAACTAGCCAATTGGCAAGGTGGTGGCGGATTCCATTTCTACAAATTAGGTGAAGCCGTATTCGACGAATATGGTTGCCTCAATACCGATATTAAGTTTCCAACATTGGCATCACATATCTGGTATTTGGAAACTAAAACCCCACTCGGCAATAAAGCGAATACCCCACAGCTGGGTGTTCATAACGATACCGCATACTACTTGCTCTATAACGGTATCTTAGGTGATCGCCGACCAGCAGGTGGCAATGTACTAACAAGCAAAGTACTCAACAACTTACCAGACATTGACAAACATGAACGCATCGTGATTTACGGTGAATCGAGCCGTTTGGGTGAGGCTCGCTTGAAGCAAGCGAACATCACGTTCAAGCAGATCCCATACGACGTCGGCACTCTTTGATAAGGAACCCACAGAATGTTTAAGTTAAAAGGTTATCAACAACGTGCCGTTGATGTGATGCAATCTTTCTTGTCTCACTGCCTCAGTAGTGACAGTGTTGAAAATGCGTATAAGTTAGCCCTGGAAGAACAAGAACTTCCTTTACACGCTTACCGTGATTATGGTTTCGAGCAAGTCCCGTACTTTTGTATGCGTATTCCAACAGGCGGTGGTAAAACTGTTCTTGGCTCATATGCTATCGAAGTTGCTGCACGTCATTACCTAGAGACCGAAGCTCCTATTGCTCTATGGCTGGTCCCAAGCATCACGATTCGCGAACAAACAGTAGAAGCGTTGAAAACACCAGGTCACCCTTATCGTGAAAAGCTTGATGCAGCTTTTAATCGTCAAGTACTAGTGTTGGACATTGATGAAGTGACTCAAATACGTCCTCAAGACTTAGGTAGCAAGGCTATTGTAGTGGTATCGACTTTAGCTAACTTGAGAGTTTCCGACACCTCTGGACGCAAGGTTTACGCTTATCACGAAAACTTTGAGCCGCACTTTGCCAAGATTCCTGCAAACCACCCTTCCTTGCCGCTGCTGGAGACGGTTTCTGAGGTTGATGTACAAGAGAATGGTTTGAGTAGTCGTGAAATTGGCAATATCAAATTCTCTTTTGCCAACCTATTAGCGCTGTATAGACCAGTAGTGATAGTTGATGAAGCTCACAATGCGCGTACCAGTTTAACCTTTGATACGTTGCGACGTGTGCATCCTGCTGCGGTCATTGAGTTTACAGCTACACCAAACACCAGTAATGCAAACGGCAGTAATGTACTATTTCATGTGTCGGCAGCCGAGCTGAAAGCCGAAGAGATGATTAAATTGCCGATTGTTTTGACAGAGCATCAAAACTGGCAAGATGCTGTTCAGGATGCCGTTATTACTCGCAACAAGCTCCAGGCTGACGCTCAAAAAGATGAGGATTACATCCGTCCGATAGCTTTGTTCCAAGCTGAAAACAAGACGGGAGAGGTCACTGTTGAAATTCTTAAAGGTCACCTGATAAATCAACTCGGCATTGATGAAAATAAAATCGCTGTAGCAACAGGTAGTCAGCGAGAGCTGGATGGAATCAACCTGTTCGATCAAAGCTGCCCGATTGAGTACATTATTACAATTGAAGCGCTCAAAGAAGGTTGGGACTGTTCCTTTGCCTACGTATTCTGTTCAGTTAAGCAAGTCTCCTCTAGCAAAGATGCTGAACAGTTACTTGGTCGTGTACTTCGTATGCCGTATGCCAGCCGTCGAACCATTGAAGACTTAAATCGTGCTTATGCACACCTTGCAACGTCGAAGTTCGCTAAAGCAGCTCAAGAGCTGACAGATAAGCTTATCGCTATGGGCTTTGAGGAAATGGAGATCGCAGCATTTCTGCGTGAGCAAGCTCCATCTGGTGGTCAAGGGGAGCTATTTGGTAGCGAACAGGAGCAGACTCAAGCAAAATCGACACCGCCTCCTGCTATCGTTATAGAGGTTGAAGATTTACCAGACCTAACAGAGCTTTCAGATTCAGAGAAGAAACAGATCACGATGACTCGGGATGAGGGAAGTGGTACTGCTGTAATCAAAGTTACTGGCGAAGTTTCAGCAACCATACAGAAAGCTATCACTAAGCATGTAAAAGCGGGTAAGAATCGTAAAGCATTTGAACGTGATGTTCGAGTGCACAATCAAGCAATCGAAGTCACGAAAGCACCATCAGAACGTGGAGAGAAATTCGGCTCGCTTCCTTATCTGTGCATGATGGAACAAGGCGAGTTGGAGCTGGTTGAATCAGAAGTATTCCTCCACGCACATAGCTGGAATCTGCTCGACTACCCAGCAGAGTTGACCAATTTTGTAATGAACGAAACTAGCAATAGCTTTGCTATTGACATGGATGGTAAATCACTGACTTATAAAGTTGCAGAACAAAAGGAAGTAATCGCCTTTAACCAAGGCTTTATTGACGTTACAGAGCAAGATCTCGTGCGCTGGCTAGACAGAGAGTTGCGACAACCAGATGTACTACAGAACCAACTTATTGGCTTCTTGGGTCGTCTAGTCAAAAATTTGCTGCAAAAACCAAACTTGACCCTTACAGCTTTGGTTCGCAATAAGTTTCCATTAGCCCGTGCTATACGAGATCTTATCCGCTTGTACCGAAAGCAAGCTCAACGGAGTGGATATCAAGCGTGTCTGTTTGGAGCTGAGAGTACAGCATGTATATCCGATGAATTCATGTACCACTTCGATCCAAGCCATTATCCATCTCGTCCACCGTATTATTCCGGCCGATTTAAATTCGCCAAACATTACTTCCCGCAAAACCTTATCGAGGATTTGAAAGCTACGGGCGAGGAATACGAGTGTGCCAAAGCTATAGATGGCCTGCCTGAGGTGAAGCATTGGATTCGCAATCTGGTACGCAGAGATCAAGCTTCATTCTGGCTACCTCTAGCTCACAACAAATTTTACCCAGACTTTGTATGTGAACTTAATGATGGTCGGATGCTAGTTGTTGAGTATAAAGGCGAAGCATATGTAACTAACGACGACTCGGCTGAAAAGCGTGCTATCGGTGCTAAATGGGCAGAGCTGAGTAACGGAAAATGTCTGTTTATTATGGCTGTTGAACAAGATGGGCAAGGACGTGATGTTCGTCAACAAATCCAAGCGTTAATTTCCAAATAATAATGAGGGAGTAAGCTGTAAAGCCTACTCCTATAACAAACAAGGAATAGTAGATGGTTAAGAGTAAATACCCTCGTGGTTCTGAATGGCGTAAATGGGACTTACATATTCATACACCTGCATCCTTTCATTGGGATGGCCAAAAGTTTAATTCAGATCCAAATTCTCCTGACAACACTCGGCTTATCGATGAAATGATCCATGCCTTGAACGCAGCTGAACCTGCTGTATTTGCAATAATGGATTATTGGACTTTTGATGGCTGGTTTGCATTAAAAAGGCGCTTAGCACAATCTGGGGCCCCAAAACTTGAAAAGACGGTTTTCCCTGGAATTGAGTTGCGATTAGTTGCTCCAATGGATGGGCGATTAAATGCTCATGTTTTGTTCTCTAATGAAATAGATGATCAAGTTCTGCGTGATTTTCGAACAGCACTAAATGTTGCGCTTATCGATCGCCCTCTATCCGATTATTCATTAAAATGCTTAGCGCGCCATGTCGGTGAAGATTTACTTAGGCAAAAAGGTTTTAGCAAAGCAGATGTTGATAGTGTTGATGAGACTGCTTTAAAAGCTGGCTCAACAATCGCAGAAATATCTTGTGAAAGTTATAAGCAGGCAATACGAAATGTTCCGAACCAGATGGCTCTCGGTTTTATGCCATTCAACACAAACGATGGTTTAGCTGACGTCAAGTGGCAAGAGCATTATGCCTACGTTCTAGGTTTGTTTGACACATCACCGATTTTTGAAACTAGAACCCCCGATCTTTGGGCTGCTTTTGCTGCGGTAGAGACAGATACAAATAAAAAGTGGATTAGTGACTTCCAACGCGCATTAGGCAATGTACCAAGGCTTGCAGTTTCAGGCAGTGATGCTCATAGATTCACTGGTGAACCTGGAAATAATGATCGCCGAGGATATGGTGACTACCCGTCAGGAAAAGCGACTTGGATAAAAGCGAACCCAACATTTGAAGGGTTAAAGCAAGCGATAAAGGAACCGGCGAAGCGATCATTTATTGGATCAACTCCTCCAAAGAGACAGCTTTCAAGTGAAAACAGAAGTCGTTTCATCGACAAGTTAGAAGTCAGAAAATCTGACGGTGCACCACTTTCAGATACCTGGCTTGACCAAACTGAATTACACTTAAACCATGATTTAGTAGCAATCATTGGCAATAAGGGGAGTGGTAAAAGTGCATTAGCAGATATTGCTGCACTACTTGGCAACTCCAAGCAAAGCCGCCATTTCTCTTTCTTAAAGGAGAATCGATTCAGGGGGAAAACAGGCGAGCCTGCAAGCCACTTTAATGCAAAAATCACATGGGGTGATGAAGAAGAGCTAGAGAAAAATCTTAATGAAAATCCAGCAACTGAAAATGTTGAGCTTGTAAAGTATATCCCACAAGGGCATTTTGAAGAACTGTGTAACGCACACGTATCAGGCCAATCCGACGCTTTCGAGAAAGAGTTAAGATCTGTTATTTTCTCACATGCAGATGACTCTATACGTTTGGGAGCTCATGACTTTGATCAGCTTATTGAGCAGCAAGAAAGCTCACTTCGAAGTCAACTAGAAAGCTACCGCAGCCAACTACACAAGATAAATAAGCAGATGGCATTCGTTGAAAGTCAGATGACCGATGAAGCGCGAAAAACACTCGAAGAGTTATTAGCGCAGAAACAGCGGTTACTTGAAGAGCTGACAAAGGGTAAGCCTGAAGAGATTCCAGAGCCAACGAGTGAACTGACACCTGAACAACAGAAAGTATCTGAACAGCTTACAACGATTAGCCAAGAACTTGAAAAGTTACAGCAACAGCAAGACTTAAATCAACAAGAGATAACAAAACTGGCAGCAAAGAAAAAAGCATGTAAAAACATCAAAACAGGCTTTGATATTGTTAAGCGCGCAGTCAGTCAGTTTGCTTCTGAGTTTAGTTCTGATGCCAATATTCTAGGCTTAAACGTCGAGAGTTTAATCAATGTAGAAATTGATGAAAAAGCAATTTCAGATTTTGAAAGCGCCAGCAACACCCGAGATCATGAATTAAAAGAAAGTCAATTGGCACTTGATGCTCAGAAACTATCACTTACAGAGAAAAAGGCTCCATTAAGTGCACAGCTAAATGCACCACAGCAAGCATTTCAGCAATATAAAGAACAGCTTAAAGTTTGGGAAGAAAAGAAAACACTGCTGTTGGGAACTAAGGACGAACCCGATTCTCTTGAGGGTGTTAAACATAGAAAAGCTCAACTGGAACAGCTGCCAATTTAAAGACGAGAACTACATGACCAAAGACTAGGTTTAACTCGAAAAATATTCAAAGTTCTTGATGAGCAAAAGGCAAATCGCGAGGCACTCTTTGCTCCAGTACAGTCTCTCATCCAGAACAACGCCCTCATCCGTGATGAATATAAATTGCAATTTAGAGCTGAACTGACTAGTACAACAGACCAAGTTTCAAACAAATTATTTTCCATTGTAAAACAAGCTTCAGGAGAGTTTAGAGGTGAATCTGAAAGCCTGTCTGCAATGAAAGAACTAATGGATAGGTACGATCTTGATAACGAGGACTCTCTGATCAACTTTGTTCAAGAGTTGTACCAAAAGTTAGAGGATGCGTCTAAGAACCCAGTTGGCATTGCTTCACTGCTACGTAAAGAACGTACTGCAAATGAAGTCTACGATTTTATCTTTGGCCTAGATTACCTTGAGCCAAGATATACATTAATGTTCCAAGACGCACAAATTGGACAACTGTCACCGGGGCAAAGAGGTGCATTATTGTTGATTTTTTATCTTCTTGTGGATAAGGGCAATACCCCAATTATCTTAGATCAACCAGAAGAAAACTTGGACAATGAAACAATTGTCAGCTTACTTGTGCCAGTATTGACTGAAGCAAAACAAAAACGACAAATCATTATGGTTACACATAATCCAAACCTTGCGGTTGTCTGTGATGCAGAGCAGATAATCCACTGTGAGTTTGACCGAACAAACGGTCATAACATCACATATACACCCGGTGCTATTGAATGCAGCATCATCAACAATAAAGTGGTTGATGTACTAGAAGGCACGATGCCAGCTTTCGATAATCGCAGAATGAAGTACATGTAAATCTTACATGTCGATGTTTACTACAAAAACATACTGGGATATTTGAAAATATGTCAGTAAAGATGTTGGGAAATATAGGAGGTACATGGATGTCTAGGAAGAAGTTTATGGAATCGCATGGAGCCACGAATCGAAACGATCGCTATGGATGGGCTTTTGTAAATCATGCCGATAAAGTAGTTATTTTTGGTGCTTGGGATGTTCATACTGAACCTGACAGGGCGCTAATAATGTCCACGAATTGGGAGCGAAATGAGTTAGGGCGAAAGCAAAACGCTTATGGTGAAGCAATAGAGTATATTGGACTCGTTGAAAATGAAGGTTATTCATTAAAGACATTCCCTATGATATTGGGAGAGGAATATGACAAAAAAACAGGAACAACAAGAGCAAAGATAAAAGATTACATCGCGGTTGTCTCAGATATGTCTCTTGAGGTTATAAATGGAGATTATTACGCTGTTGGTAATCATGATGTTAGAGTTTCTAGAAAAGCGCCGTCGAACGTTGCTCAAGACGTAACTGACATATTCGACACAATAGTTGAGAAGACTGAGCGGGAAAGTATGGTTTTAGCTCGCATCGGTCAAGGTAAGTTTAGGCAAAATGTTATAGACGCTTGGGGTAACGGTGAAAGTTGTGCTCTTACCCTTACGAATATTCGTGAAATGCTGATCGCATCGCATATAGTTCCTTGGTCGAAATGCAACAGTAATGAACAGCGGCTTGATGGTGCAAACGGGATATTGTTATGTGCCCATATTGATAAACTTTTTGACGCGCACTTACTGACTTTTGTTAAACAAGGCTCAAAATTTATTTTGAAACTATCGTCTAAGATTGACCCATCCTTATTAAAAGGTCTGGGTATAGAGGCCGGTTATGAGTTATGTACCGACCGATTAACCAATCTACACCGAGAACGATTCGAAAATTATATGGCTGAGCATAATAGTCTTTTTATGCAAAAGGCTAATAGTTAGTTTAAATGGTTCGCTCTGTTAAAGGTGAATACTAAGTTTTTGTATAGTAAAACTGGTTTTGAGGCCAAATCATCGCTTTGCTACACAAAAATCAAAGTTATTGTTTATTAAAATTGGTTTTTAACTTGGTTTTAAGCTCCTGTTTTAGAGGGGTTTCACTCACTCACTCACTAGTTTGTGGTGCGTTTTTGCAATTTATTACCCTTTTAGACAAAGACAAAATTAGAAATGTATAAGAGAGCCGCTAAATAGCGGCTCTTTTTTTAACTAAAAATAATGTTGAAAAATAACTTAGAATGCATGCTGGCCGCACAAATTTACCCACTCATTTTGTTCTTTACTTTGCATTGAATCGTTTATCTTTTAATTGAGTCTGTGAAGCTAGGATTAGAGCTTACGTTCTTTTTTATGGCTGCAAGTATGCCTGGAGCAGAGTTATAAATACTGGCGATATCAATCGTATGGTCTAAGTTTAATAAAAAACTTTATTCCTACACCCATGAAAATACTTAGTAAGATAAGCTTTCAACAAGCGCTAGCAGCAGTGATTGCATTTGCTTTGGTTGTGATGCTTACAACATCTTATATTGTTATTGATGCGTCCCTGCAAAAAAAGCAGCTTGTGAGTCAAGATGCTGAATTTATCAGCGAAGTATTGATGATAGATAAAATAGCGCATGAAACGGCAGTCGAAAGGGGATTAACTGCTGGCTTTATTGGTTCAGGGTATCGCAAAAATGGTGACAAAGTTGCTAAGCAACGCTTGATTGTTGATAAAGTTTTTAACGAATTTTCTAATTATACTCAAACGAAAAAACACTCAATAGCCCTATTTACTGCAGTGTTAGAAAAGCACAAAAATATAAAAGCGTTAAGAGAAAATATCGATAGGCAGCAAGGAAAATCAGCGTTTGCCGTTTATTCTAATGCCAACCAGTTTATGTTGGATGTTGCTAACAGCCGGGTTTCACACATTAGACAATCCGAAGCAATCTCTTCAGGTTTAGCTATTATCAGAATGTCTTTGTTAAAGGAGAGGTTAGGCCAGATTAGAGGAAAGGTGAATGGTATTTTATCATTACAATCAATATCTAAAGATAGTCAGGTTCAAGTTGCTGGCTATTTTAATAATATTGAAGAAAGTTTGGCTATGCTCGCTTTAACACTCACCGCAAAAGAAGATAAAGTATGGCTATCAGAATTGACTAATTCACAAGCCTTTAAAGATATTAAGGCAATTATCGAAAACCTAAATCAAGAAAGTGGCAAGCTGGCTTTGTCTTACCCAGAACCTTCGGACTGGTTTAGTTTGTCAACGGACTTAATTGGCAAAATTCACAAGCGTATTACTGAAAAACAAAGCGCGTTAGAGTCGCTTATCGAGGAAAAGCACGTTGATGCTAAAATGGAGGCTGTGGTAACGGTAGGTCTTGCGATATTTTTTATTACTTTTTTTATCGCCTTCGGTTTATTTGTAATCAAGGCACTTGCTAAAAAAGTTAGAAAAGTACGAGATTTAATTGGAAAAATTGCTTCAAGCCATGATTTAACAGTGAGGATTGATGACCAATCGAGTGATGAAATAGGTGCAATTTCTAGAAGTGTTGATGAGTTGGTAGATACCCTCACTAAGTTGATACGGCAAGTGCAACAAGCAAACAGCAGTAGCGAATCCAGTGTTAAATCATTAATCACTTTTGCAACAGAACTCTCAGAGTTAGTTGAGAGTGTTAATTCAACCACATCGGTGCTTCAAGATAGCTTCGCGAGGCTATCTAACCAGATCGAGCAAATTGCACTGTCAGCAGATGAAAGCTCTAAAAATACAGCAAAGGCAAATGACTTATCGAATAATACAAAGCAAATAATTGGCACAAACAAAGTGAGCATTAACTCACTATCTACGCTGATTCAGCAGGCTCATCAGCAATCAGATTCTTTAAGTGCAAAAACGAACAGTATTCAATCAGTGCTTGATACAATTTCGAGTATTGCTGAACAAACTAATTTACTAGCCCTTAATGCTGCTATCGAAGCTGCTCGAGCGGGTGAACAAGGGCGTGGTTTTGCTGTTGTTGCAGACGAAGTGCGGGGTTTAGCAACGCGTAGCCAAGATTCAACATCAGAAATATCTTCAGTGCTTGATGACATAAAGCAGCAAGTGCAACAACTTCAGGCGTATATGGAAAATACCTCTGAATCAACGCAGAAGGTGAGTGAAAATAGTGAAAATGCGCTCAAGAATATCGATATTTTGACAACTAATATCACTGAGGTGAGCGGCCAAACAAACATGGTGTCATCAGCGATTGAATCACAAAATCAGTTAGCTGAAGAAGCGAGTAAGGCAAGCCAAAATATCACTGAAAATATGCAGGAAGTACAAACCGAATTGGCGCTATTATCTAAATTGATAAAAGATTTAGAACAAGCTCAATATAAGACATCAAATGCTATAAATGTATTTAGAGTAAATACATCTTCATGAGCCTGGTGTGCATCAGCTACGCTGTCATGATGGCGCTTATTTTTGCGGGTAATGCGCATCTACGAAGGCTAAATAATAATGCCTTTCATCATTACCAACAGTTATCTTGGGGTTGATTAAAGGTTACTGTAAAAGTTTGCGTATCTTTATTTAACTCTGTTGCAGAGATTCAGTTGCGACCTTTTGAATTGTTGATTACAAAATAATTCTCATTAACAGTAAATGCTAGGTTGTTAAATTTACGGAATTTTTGACAGCGTTGGTATTAGGATTCTTCTGAAATTACTTTTAATCAGCCTGTAGCCTTGTATTTATGGGGTTCTTGAACAACACTTTGTATATCTTTGGGCAACAAAATTGTGAAATGAAAAAAGACTTTGCTTCACAGATCAAGCGACCAGTGGTCATTTATGTGACGATTGTGCTTTTGCTTGTGGTTGTTTTTAACATTTTTCTTAATGATGTACTTCATGACAAGGTTCATCATACTGGCACTGAGCTGGCTAAAGAAGTATATGAATTAAACTTAGATCCTATCACCTCGCAAGACATCATCGCGTCTATTGTAAAAAGTCAGGGTTTTGTCTTGGATGTAGCTGATTTGCCGCAAAACTTTGCAAATTTTATTGATGTAGAGCAAGAAGTATTTAGTTATAAAACAGTCAGTTTACGATTGTTTCATTGGCCAGCTTGGTTACTAGAAAGCCACTTATTTATATTATTAAACCTTATTTTACTAGCAACAGGCTATTGGGCTGGGCGTTGGTGGCGAAGTATGGCTAAGTCTACGGCTATTAAAGAGCAACCTGTTATCAAACCGCAAGCACCAGCCGATGCACAAATTGAACCCCAATTTAAATCACAAAAGCTAGCATCGCCAAGGCCTTTACCGCGACAAGACCTCAATATTCTTTATGGGGTGCCAACAAGTTATAACCATTTATTTGCTTTGTTCTTTTGGAAAACACCTTTTCCATCGAACCTGGATGTTGATAACTACTTTAAATTAGTGATTGCGAAAGGTTTTGGTGAGTTGGTTAATCGCTCCGTTAAGTTGCTTCCTTCAGGTGGCATCGCGGTTACTTTAAATAACATCCCTGCAACTGAGCTTGATAAATACACCAAACGGCTTCATCAAGTTATTTACCAAGCGTGCTTAAACTATCGCAGTGATTTATCACGTGCTGATGTCAAGATCGGTGTTTGTAATTACCGAACAGGAGCAGACCAAGCTGTTGTATATCAGCTAACTAAATCAGCATTGGCTATGGCTAAACAAAGTGCATGGCAACATATTCATCGCTTGCCGTTCGGGCATACCCAATCAAGCATGTTAGCAGACAGTAAAGAGCACTTGTTTGAGTACATTAAAAACAAACATTTTATGTTGTTTTTTCAACCATTGTTCGATTTACAAACAGGTGAAATTTTACAGCATGAAGCGTTAATTCGCATTCGTCATAAAAATTTGGGGCTATTGGCAGCTCGGCATTTTATTCCCCACATGAGCAGTAAAAATGACGTGTTGTTTTTAGATAAAATCGTTATTACTCAAGTGAAGAGAATACTCTCTAACGAAGCTGGTGCAATCACAGTCAGTATAAACTTACATGCTATGAACTGGTTCAATGACAAGTTTTGGGTTTGGTTTAAAGAACATATGAGTGACTATGAGGGAATTAGTAAACTTCAATTTGAACTCAGTGAAGATGATTATCTACGCCAACATAAAAAATTAACCTCACAGTTTAAGTGTTTAGAGAAACTGTCAGCTGGTGTGGTAATTGATAACGTGAGAAGTGCAGAGCACTTAGCTACTTATGCGCAGCTTAATAATATACGCAGTATTAAACTGGCCTATGAGCTAATACATAATATAGATACAAATGCTCAACAGCAGAAGATCGTAAAACAGATTATCAATAAGGGCAGCGAATTAAGCTTTCCTGTTTATGCTGTGGGGGTCGAGACGCAAAATGAACTTGCGACCCTCAAAAACTTAGGGGTGGTTGCAGCTCAAGGCTTTTACTTTGCTGAGCCCTTACAAAAGTTAGCAGATATAACACCGCATAGCTAATACAGCTAATTAGTCGATTAAATTGCGGTATCGCAAGCCATCTAAACCTTGTAGCCCACCTGTATGAATCGCAATAATGTGTGTGTGTGGAGCAAAAAAGCCCTGCTCAATGAGTTGCCATAGTGCATACATCATTTTGCCACTGTAAATAGGTTCAAGAGGAATGTCGTGCTGGTGGTTAAATGCTTGACAAAACTGCCACAAATTAGCACTAAACTTGCCATAACCGCCATCATGAAAGTCACATAACAGCTGCCAGTTTTGTTGTTGTTTGGCGCGGTTGCTCAATTGTTTTATGTCAGTTATTAAATACTCAGCTTGCTTAAGTACAGCCACCCCTAATACTGTTGTACTTTGTGATGCGCCCTCAATTAAACCTGCTAATGTTCCGCCACTTCCCGTAGGGCATATAATATAGTCTGCTGGGGGAAGGCTTTCGGCCAACTCTTTGCAGCCTAGAAGGGCTGCTGAATTAGTGCCGCCTTCAGGTAAAATATAAGCATTAGGAAATTGATGTTGTAATTCAGCTAAGTAATTTTGATCATGCCTCAACCGGTAAGTAACACGGTCAACTGGATGTAAATTCATGCCACATTGCTTTGCATAGCGCAGTGTTGGATTTTCGCTATCAAGTTCGGGACCCCGAATTATACCATGAGTAGTAAAACCAAATAGTTTCCCCGCAGCAGCGCTGGCATGGATATGATTTGAAAAAGCACCACCAAAAGTGAGTAATTCAGATTTTCCAAGTTGTTGCATTGCGGCTAAATTAAACTTTAGTTTACGCCACTTATTGCCACTAATTTGCGGGTGAATAAGATCATCTCGCTTTATGGTGAGCTGAATTTTACGAGCAGCCAATAAGGGATGGTTTATGGTTTGTAAAGGTGACTCAAAAGAACTATACACAGCAGCAATTTTAATAAAAAACACGCTCTATTGTAGCAAACTGATCATCAACTAAGAAATTAAACTAAAATGATTTTGTTATTTACTGGCATCAACTAAGGTAATAGTTGTAAACTCAGATAATAATTGAACAAAGCTTGTGTTTTGCTTTCCAAGTACATAGCATAAGAGTTTAATTATAAAAAAATAATAATGACCAAATAATTGCCGCTTTTTGGGAATGGAATATATGCGAATCGCTCCTTTATCTCTATTTATTTCAGTTAGTTTGCTAGCAACTAGTGCATTTGCACAAGATACTGCTACGGTAACTGGTATAGAGTCAGAGATCAGTAAAAAACAAGCCGAGTACGATAACTCGACTGTTATCCTTGAAAAACACCTAAAAGAAGAAAGTCAGTTACAGAAGCAACTCGAATTATTGCGCGCACGCTCGACAGAGTTAGACAAAGAAAAAAACCAAGCGCTAGATGCAATGAACGAGATGTATCGCCGACTTATTGATGATCCAACAATAGACATTAGCAATGCACAAGCACGCTATCAAAAAGCAGTTGTTGACCACAAACAGAATAAAGATGATATTTCGATGCAATTGGCGGCAATTGCATCGCATAGAAAAGACATTGAGCAAATTCGCGTAGCTAAACATACCCAACTCAATACATTAGAAAGTTTAAAAGAACAACTCGCAACGGCGCGTGTTGAGCGTTTACGTAATGAGTTTACACGTGAAGGTACATTAGAAGTTAATCACACCATCAATTGTAAACGCACCGAAACGCTTGCTGCCTGTGAGCAGCGCGGTCAGCAAATGGGCTTGCAAAAAGCAACTAAACGTTTTGTTGATCAAATTTTTGCTAACTTAACTGAAGAGCGATTGGTTGAACCAAAACGCAATCTTGCGGGTGCGCAAGTTAAGGTGTTAAGTAGCCATGTTGTCAACAGCGCATTTAGCGGTCAAGGTAACTATAACGTCAACTTAAGCGTGACCATGCGCGGTGATGTAAATAGCAGCCGCTTATGTAGTTTACTTAATTTAGATAACCGATTCTGCGCTGATTATGGCTCGCCACTTGCAGGCAACTATCAGTCTAATTACTCGGCATCTTACCCTGATAGTCAGTTAACATTCAGTGACCCTTTGGATAATAGTCAGGTGGTATCGGTATCACGTATGACTAATGAGCCTGTTAGCGATTATTCATCAAAAAAGCCAGTAAAGGTTGAACCGTTACCTGATTTGAAAAAATCTAAAATGGTTGAGCTAACACTTCGTTCTAATGTGTATGACGATGAAGTGTTTATCGATGGCGTGAGTTTTGGTGCGACAAAATTAACCACTTCGTTGCCTGTAGGTTTTCATGAAGTTGAAATTCGCAAGCGTGGTTATAAAAGCTATAAAGCGCGTATTGATCTTCGCAAAGCGCAAACAATTCATGCAAATTTGGTAAAAGAACCAGAGCCAGTTGTTGCAGCGGTTACAGCAGCTGAAAAACCAGCAATGTCTTCACCAGTTGCAAGTATCGTCAATAAAAACAATTCAGCAGGTATCGTTGTTATTCCTGCAGGCAAATTTAAGATGGGCGATATTAACGGCAATGGTTTAGCCAACGAGCGTCCAGTGGTAGAAAAAACCATTGCTAATTCGTTTGCAATGCAAAGCAAGGAAGTGACTGTTGCAGAGTATGAGCGTTTTGTTGCAAATACAGGTTACAAAACAGAAGCTGAAAAAAATCGTGGTTGTGCTTATTACTTAAATGGTGAACCAGTATGGGAAGCTACGTTAAATTGGCGTAACCCAGGTTTCGAACAAGAAAGTGATTTTCCGGCGGTATGTTTAACCTATAACGATGCAAAAGCATACGCAGATTGGTTATCGGGGCAAACGGGTCAGTTATTTCGCTTACCAAACGAGGTTGAGTGGGAGTATGCTGCGCGAGCTGGTACTGAAACCGAGTACCCTTGGGGTAACGAAATCGGTAAAAACTTAGCGAACTGTGGTTGGTGTGGGAGCGAATGGTCAAATAAAAGCGCTGCACCGACAGGGTCGTTTTCTCCTAATGCATTTGGCCTATTTGATACAGTAGGTAATGTATGGGAATGGACATATAAAAAGCCAGGACAGTCTGATGTAACGGTTCGTGGTGGTGCTTGGAACTTTGCGCCTAGCTTAGCCCGCGTATCAACACGCCTAATTTTAGCGCCAGACTTTCGTGCAAACTATATCGGCTTTCGTTTAGTACGCGAGCGATAAATATTTAAAAAGGAAGCGCTATAAGCTTCCTTTTTTAGCAATTAATTTAAGGCAGTTGCGCTTTTTCATGATTAGCATGATAGAGTGAGAGCAGCTAGTATAAGAACGTATTTTCAAAGGTCATCCAGCCTCATGTTTAAAAAACTCCGTGGTATTTTTTCAAACGATCTATCGATCGACTTGGGTACAGCCAATACCCTAATTTATGTAAAAGAAGAAGGTATTGTATTAAATGAACCTTCTGTAGTTGCTATTCGCCAAGAGCGAGCTGGTGGCCCGAAAAGTGTGGCATCAGTGGGTACAGAAGCAAAGCAAATGTTAGGCCGTACACCGGGTAACATTAAAGCGATTCGTCCTATGAAAGACGGCGTTATTGCTGATTTCTACGTGACCGAAAAAATGCTGCAACACTTTATCAAGCAAGTACATAACAACAACTTTATGCGTCCAAGCCCGCGTGTTCTTATTTGTGTGCCTTGTGGTGCTACACAAGTAGAAAAACGTGCTATTCGTGAATCAGCGATGGGTGCTGGTGCACGTGAAGTGTACCTAATCGAAGAGCCAATGGCGGCTGCAATCGGTGCAGGTTTACCTGTATCAGAAGCAACGGGTTCTATGGTTGTTGATATCGGTGGTGGTACAACTGAAGTTGCTATTATTTCGTTAAATGGCGTGGTTTACTCTTCATCTGTACGCATCGGTGGTGACAAATTTGATGAAGCTATCATCAACTATGTACGCCGTAACTTTGGTAGCTTAATTGGTGAAGCAACGGCTGAAAACATCAAGCATCAAATTGGTTCGGCGTTTAAAACAGATGAGCCTATTGAAATTGAAGTACGTGGTCGTAACCTTGCTGAAGGTGTTCCGCGTTCATTCACACTGAACTCACACGAAATTCTTGAAGCGTTGCAAGAGCCATTAATGGGTATTGTGAGCGCGGTTATGGTTGCGCTTGAACAGTCTCCACCAGAGCTTGCTTCGGATATTTCTGCACACGGTATGGTATTAACCGGTGGTGGTGCATTATTAAAAGACCTAGACCGTTTATTAATGGAAGAAACAGGTATTCCGGTTGTGGTTGCTGACGATCCATTAACTTGTGTTGCTCGTGGCGGCGGTAAGGCGCTAGAAATGATTGATATGCACGGTGGTGACGTATTTAGCTACGACTAATGAAGTTACTTTTTGGTCGTACCATCTCTTTGCAACTGCGACTTTTTGTCGCAGTGCTTTTGAGTGTCGTGCTGATCGTGGGCGATCGCTACACACAAGGTGGTACAACAATTCGCACCAGCTTAAATACCCTCGTTAGCCCACTTATTTATCTCGCCAATTTGCCGTATGAGCTATTTAGTATTGGCGCGAAGAATCTGCACACCCGCGAACAGCTTTTAACTGAAAACGAAGCACTTAAGAAGAAGCAGTTATTGCAAAGCGAGCAACTCCAACAACTGCAATTTTTATCTCGTGAAAACGATAAGTTACGTGCTTTGTTAGGTTCATCTGCTAAACAATCAAATCGTAAAATTATTGCCCAGGTCTTGTCTGTTCACTCAAACCCATATAGTCATCAAGTGGTTATTAACCGCGGTACTACCGATGGCCTAAGTGAAGGCCAAGCAGTTATTGACGAAATGGGTGTGGTAGGGCAAATCACCCAAGTTGGTTCGACTACTTCGCGCGTGCTGTTAATGACCGACACCACCCATGCCACACCTGTGCGTATTTTACGTAACGATGTACGTACCGTGGTTGAAGGCATAGGTAAAATTAATGTAGTTAAGCTTTCGCACGTTCCGCACAGCCTTGACGTACGTATTGGTGATATTTTGGTTACCTCTGGTCTAGGTGGAACTTTCCCTGAAGGTTATCCTGTTGCTGTAGTAACTGAAATTAACCGTGACGAAGGGCGTCCTTTTGCGCAAGTATATGCTGAGCCAATTGCACAACTTGACCGGATTCGCTTGTTGGTTGTGCTGTGGCGTAATCAGCAGGAGAGCATAAGCAATGAATAGTCGTCACTCTTTGCTGATTGCTATCAGTATTTTCTTTGCATTGGTTATGGCGTTAATGCCGTTACCGATTTCGTTTGAGCCTTATCGCCCAGATTGGGTGTTAATGGTATTAATGTATTGGTCGTTGGCGGTACCACACCGTTTGAACATTGGTACAGCTTGGGTGGTCGGTTTATTAATGGACTTAGCTTCAGGCTCACCACTGGGGGTAAACTCACTGACTTACTCAGTGTGTATATTTATCACTGCTAGTAACTTCCAAAAGATTAGAAACTTTTCTTTATGGCAGCAAAGCATTTTAGTTGCTTTGTTTTTAACGCTTTACCACCTTATGCAATTTTGGCTAAATCACTTTTTAATGGGCATTTATTTTAGTCCGCATTATTTGTGGCCTGTGCTAACAGGTATGCTTTGCTGGTGGTGGATTTTCTTAATTTTGCGTAAATATCGCCGTCATTTCAGGATTAGATAATGCAGACCGCAATTTATTTGGCGTCTGCATCACCGCGCCGAAAAGAGTTGCTCAGCCAGCTTGGCGTTGAGTTTTCTCAATTTAGCGTTGATGCAGATGAAAGCCAATTTCCGAACGAATCTCCTCGTGATTATGTTGAACGCTTAGCTAGACTCAAAGCACAATCAGGTGTAGCTATGGGCTACACTGATCGCCCTGTGTTAGGAAGTGATACTGTAGTCGTCATTGATGATACAGCCCTAGTTAAACCTGTTGACCAAGCAGACTTTACAGCCACTATGCAGCGCTTATCTGGGCGCACCCATCAAGTGATGACAGCCGTTGCAATTGCAAATAGTGAGCAAGTAAAAAGTTGTGTTGTTGTCACTGATGTGACATTTAAAAAGTTAAGTGATGAAGAAATTGATGCTTACTGGCATTCGGGTGAGCCCCAAGATAAAGCTGGCGGTTATGGCATACAAGGCTTAGGCGGACGCTTTGTTAGCCATATTTCGGGTAGCTATTTTGCGGTGGTCGGCTTACCTTTATATGAGACTGAACAGTTATTAAATGAATTTTTAAGAGGGTAACATGAGCACTGAATTACTGATCAACGTTACACCGAGCGAAAGTCGCGTTGCGCTAATTGAAAACGGCGTATTGCAAGAGATCCAGCTAGAACGTATTGGCAACCTTGGCATCGTCGGCAATATTTACCTAGGTAAAATTAGTCGCGTACTTCCGGGCATGCAAGCTGCATTTGTCGATATCGGCTTAGATAAGGCGGCTTTTTTACACGCATCAGACATCGTTAATAGTGCCTCAATTGTTGAAGGTGTTGACGAACAACCAATTAAAAAAGTGCAAGATATTCGTGAACTAGTGCGCCAAGGCCAATACATCATGGTGCAGGTTGTTAAAGATCCCCTTGGCACTAAAGGCGCGCGTTTAACCACCGACATCACTATTCCTTCTCGTTATTTAGTTTTTATGCCAGATGCGACGCATGTTGGTGTGAGTCAGCGTATTGAATCAGAAGATGAGCGTTTACGTCTGAAAAAAATTGTCGCTGAATACGGCGACGAAGACGGCAGCTTTATAGTGCGAACTGCAGCTGAAGGTGCCTCAGAAGCAGAACTGCGTCACGATGCTGAATTCTTAAAAAAATTGTGGCAAAAAATCGTCAACAAACGAAAAAAAATCAGTAAAGAAAGCATCTTGCACGAAGACTTAACACTGGCATTTCGTACCTTGCGTGATTACGTTGGTGAAGACATGGAGCGTATTCGTGTTGACTCTAAACTGACCTATCAAGAGCTTAAAGAGTTTACTGAAGAGTTTGTGCCTATTCTGTCTGAAGCACTTGAGTATTATCCCGGTGAACGCCCGATCTTTGATTTATTTGATGTTGAAACAGAAATTCAAAAAGCGTTGCACCGTAAGGTTGAGTTAAAGTCAGGTGGTTATTTAATTATTGATCAAACTGAAGCGATGACCACGGTTGATGTAAATACCGGTGCGTTTGTAGGGCATCGTAATTTAGAAGAAACCATTTTTAATACTAATATCGAAGCAACCTCTGCGATTGCTCGTCAGCTACGTTTACGTAACCTAGGCGGTATTATTATTATCGATTTTATTGATATGGTCAGTGATGAGCATAAGCGTCGTGTCTTGCATTCGCTTGAATCAGCGCTGGCAAAAGATCGTGCTAAAGCCAACATAAATGGTCTATCTGCACTAGGCTTAGTAGAGATGACCCGCAAACGTACCCGCGAAAGCTTAGAGCATATTCTTTGTGATGTGTGTCCTGCTTGTTCGGGACGAGGGTCGCAAAAAACGGTTGAAACTGTCTGCTATGAGATTTTACGAGAAATCGTCAGAGTAAATCGCGCTTATGCTGCCGATAAATTTATGGTTTATGCCTCACCATCAGTGAGCGAGGCGTTGCTAAATGATGAATATCATAATTTAGCTGAACTGGAACTATTTATCGGTAAGCAAGTCAGTATTCAAACAGAGAGTTTATATAATCAAGAACAATTTGATGTGGTAATGATGTAATGAAGGCAAAAACGGTCTGCTTTTATTGTTTACGTAAGTTATGGCAAGTATTTGCTATCACTCTCGTACTGCTGGCCGTTATTGTCTCAGTCGTTAAGTATTCATTACCCTATGCTAATGATTATAAAGATGACATTGAAGTGTTCTTGTATGAGCGCTTTGATGTCAATTTATCAATTGGGTCTATCTCGGCCAGTTGGCAGGGGAAAGGGCCTGCTTTAGTTATCGAAGACATTTCGTTTGAAGATAACCAAACTTCACCTATCGCACTAACCATTGATAAAGCCAGTCTTGAAGTAAACTTATGGGAATCACTAAAAACCCGTCAGCTTAAATCGAGCTACTTTGTGATCAATGGTTTTCATGCTGATGTTGATTTACCTACCATGCTTGATTTGGGGAACACTCAACAAGCAGGCAGCTTTGAGCAAAAAGAGCTGATCGAAGGCTTGTTCCTTGGTGAAACTGGCCACTTTGCGGTGCAAGACAGTAGTTTAAACTTTACCTTGAGTGATGGTAAAAAACGTAAACTCATACTTGAAAACATTGTTTGGCAAAATACCCCAGAACAACATCAGGGATCAGGTAGCTTGGCCTTACCGGGGATCTCGGTGGGTAGTTTTGATGCTCGCATGGCCCTTAATGGCTCAACTCTTGAGACTATGGCCGGTGATATATATGTACAAGCTGCCAATGTGGATGTTTCTAAATGGCTTGCTCAATTTATCAATACCGATAAACAGCAGCTCAGCTCCGATATTAATTTACAAACTTGGTTTAGCCTAGAAAAAGGCTTGATCAGTGATGTTAAAGTGCAATGGCTACCGAGCTTTATTAATTGGCAACAAAACCAAGAAGCACATCAAATAAGTTTAAATGAAGGGGGCTTTCATTTATTTCCTTGGCAAGATAATTGGCGTTTAAAAAGCACGGGTCTCACGTTTGAACGAGACTTAAAACAGTGGCCAACACTTCAGTTTGAAGCGCAGCTAGGTGATAAAAATCAAATATGGCTTAAGCAGTTTGATTTTGGGCTGTTGGCTAAATTAGCCCAGCTTAGTAACTTTGAAGTGCTGGCACCTTTCTTAGCGCGCCAACCTAAAGGCCAACTCAGCGACGCATATGTTGAATTTGATAACCAAGATCATTGGCAATTGTGGTTTCAAGGTGAGCAGATCAATTGGTTATCATTACAGGGGATTCCTGGTGGCCAAGCAATTCGCGTTGAAGGGTTACTCAACCAATCAGCAGGGCGCATTCAATTATACGGTGAAAACAATCAGCTGTTGACCAATGGCAGTTTCAGCCAAGATATTCCCTATAACCAGTTAAATGTAGAGCTTGATTTACATCACTTTGATGATGGCTGGCGCATTAGCAGCGATAATATTTGGCTTGATAACGATGAAGTCACGCTTGCTGCAGAGATGAAACTAAGCCTGACTGACGAACCGCGTCTTGACTTATATGCCGAAGCCTATGCAGCTGATGCTAAGGTTGCAGGGCACTACTTTCCGCTACCTGTAATGAGTGAAAAGCTCGTTAATTATTTGAATGGGGCAATTAAGGGCGGCGAAGTAAATAAAGCGCAGGTATTGTTTTCTGGGCCATTTAAAGGGTTTCCATTTAAAGAGCAACAAGGTCAATTTGAAGTCTTAGCAAATGTCGAGAATGCCAAGTACAAGTTTTCACCAAGCTGGCCTGAGGTTGAAGAAGCCAACGTTATTTTGCACTTTGAAAACGAACGCATGGATATTTATAGTAAATCCGGCAAATTAGTTAACTTAGCGCTTGATGATAGTGTTCATGTGAGCATTGCTGATCTGATGCATGCTGATATGTTAAAAGTTGCTATAAATAAGCGTGCTCACGGTAGTAAGCTTAAGCCTTTCTTTGCTGCTACACCGCTGGCAAAGCCGCTTGCAAATGTATTTGATGTTGTACAAGCGCAGGGAGAAGCAACAGCAGCTATCGATTTATTGGTTAACTTACGTTCAGGCCATGTTGATGCTGTAGGCGAGGTTGAATTAGCTAACTTACCCGTTTACCTAGCCCAGCCGGGAATAACGCTGAGTCATATGACAGGCATAGTTAAATTTAATAACGACAAAATTGTGCTAAACAATGCCCAGGCAAACTGGTTAGGAATGCCACTTACCGCAAGCTTTAATAGTGAAAATGTTGGTGATAACTACCGAGCTGAAATTGCCATAGAGCTTGCCCTTGAGGCAGACCCATTGATTGAGCAAGCACATGGCTTATTGTCTGGCTATTTAGCAGGGCAAAGCAACGTTGATGTTGGTATATCGCTTAACTTTTTACCTAATGACTTTAATTATCGTGCAGACATAACGGGTAATTTAGTGGGGGTTACTAGCCAACTACCTGCACCTTATAACAAAAATGCAGAACAAACTTGGCCACTAAATGCGGTTGTGCAAGGTGATCATATTTCTAATTTAATCACAGCTAATATCGATAATAAGCTGTTTTTTAATGCGATTTTAGATAATGGCAAAAAGAAGTTTAATAATGCTCACCTTATTTTAGGGTCACAAGATTTAGGGTTAAATCGTGAAGGGTTTGCGGTATCAATCGATTTACCAGAAACCGAAATAGTGCCTTGGTTTGGCTTAATTGATCAAATTATTGCGCTTACCAAAGTTAAGTCTGATGCGCCTAGTGTGATGCCAGCTTTTAACAATGTAACTGGCAAATTTAACAAACTTGCACTGAATAATATTGATTTTAATGACTTTGAATTTAGATTAGCGCCAAAACAATCAGACTTAGAGTTAAAGTTAAATGCCAAAGAATTACGTGCTGACGCACTTATTCCAACCGGTGAAACGCGCAGGCCGATTCAAATTTTTACCGACTACTTACGGATGAATTTTTCGCCAAATGAAAGCGAGCCTTCATCTGATAAGAATGAGCCAGAGGATTTAAGTTGGCTTACGAATATACCTGCAATCGAGTTTTATTGTGAAGACTGTAAAGTAGGCCAATATCAATTAGACAAAGTAAAAAGCAGTTTAGTCGGTGAGCAAAATAAGTTGATATTCTCTGAGCTTGTAATTGATAAAGGTGATCATGTATTACGCGCAAAAGGGCAATTTGCCGATGGCTTAACTCAGTTTAGTGGTAATTTAGAAAGTGATGATATTGGTGAATTATTTGATGAGTTTGAATTAACCACCACAGTAAAAGATTCAGACGCCAATATTAAGTTTGATTTAGCATGGCAAGGCGCACCCTATAGCTTTGATGTACCAAGTTTAGCTGGAGAGCTAGATTGGCGTTTAGGAGAAGGTCACCTTGCAGAAATAAGTGATGGTGGTGCGCGAGTATTCTCATTACTGAGTTTAGATTCGTTAGTGCGTAAGCTGAAACTCGATTTTAGAGATGTATTCTCTAAAGGTTTTTTCTATAACAGTATGCAAGGCACCATGCAGCTAGAAAAGGGCATTGCTTATACTCAAGATACCAAGCTTGATGGTGTGCCTGCCGATTTAACGATTAAAGGGCATACAGACCTAAATACCTTTGAAATTGATTACGACCTTGCAGTTGCCCCGCAGGTGACATCGAGTATTCCCGTTATTGTGGCATGGATGGTCAACCCGGTAAGCGGGCTTGCAGCGCTTGCTATCGATAAAGTGATTCATTCAGCGCGAGTGATCTCAGAGATCAACTTTAAAGTAACAGGAAGTATGAACGACCCTGTAGTGAAAGAAATAGATCGTAAGAGCCGTGAAGTGACATTACCGCAAGCTGCGCAAAGCCAACCGCAGTCTTCTAGCCAATTAAAGTTAAAAGATGCCGCATCTTCAGCGAGTTTAGATACCAATGAAGGCTAATAATCAGCCACAGGTTGTGGCAGTACAAATGTGCTCAAGCATGAATGCTGAGCAAAACCTCGCTTTTCTGGCGGATACATTATTAAAGCTACCTGCAACTCGCCCATTGCTTGTGTGTTTACCTGAAAGCTTTTTGATCTTTAGTAAGCAAAGCCAAGCAAGCTATCAATTAGGTCTACAAAGCGAGACTTATAAAGCGAAACTTGCCGATTTATGTAAGCAACATGATATTTGGTTAGCGGCTGGTACACTGCCAGTGTCGCAGCAAAATGGTAAGTATCTAGCAGCCTCGTTTTTATTTAACAACCAAGGTGATGTGGTTGCGCAATACAACAAAATTCACTTATTTGATGTGGATGTTGCCGATACTACGCGCAGTTACCGAGAGTCTGATGCGACCGAAGCCGGCAAGGATATTGTGGTGGTTGATTCGCCATTTGGTAAAATTGGCTTAGCAGTATGTTATGATCTACGTTTTAGTGGCTTATTCACTGCCATGCAGCGCCAAGGAGCTGAGCTTATTTTAGTGCCTAGTGCCTTTACCACAGTCACCGGTGCTGCTCATTGGCATATTTTACTAGCTGCGCGCGCAATCGAAACACAATGCTATGTGGTTGCTGCAGCGCAGTGGGGCGAGCACGAAAATGGCCGCCACACTTATGGCCACAGCATAATTATTTCACCATGGGGAGAAACGCTCAGTGAGCTTGCCTCTGGTACCGGGTTTATCAGCCATGGGCTTGATTTAAACCGCTTGAATACAATTCGCCAAGACATGCCTGTGCAGTCTCAGCAACGATTTAGAGAGCATTTATTATGAACACGGTTGAACAGCATTTATTACATGACAGCCAACTAACTAGAGAAGAATTAGAAAAAACGCTCGCTTTTATTCATCAGCACCAAGTTGATTATGCCGACCTGTATTTTCAATCGAGTCACCACGAATCTTGGGTACTTGAAGATGGCTTAGTGAAAGAAGGCTCATACAACGTTGAGCGTGGTGTGGGTGTGCGTGCTGTTAGTGGTGAAAAAACTGGTTTTTCATACTCAGATGCGATTAACCTTGAAGCGCTAAATAAAGCCGCAACTGCAGCACGCAGCATTGCCAATGCTGGCGAAAACAAAACGATTCAGGTGTTCAGTGATGTTGCTGCTAAACAGCAGTATGCGCCGCATCAACCAATTCAAAGCATGAGCAACGATGACAAAGTAAGCCTGCTTAGAGAACTAGAAAACTATATTCGTGAATTAGCGCCGGATGCTGAGCAAGTTATCAGCTCAATGTCGGCGGTTTATGAAGAAGTGTTAATTGCTGCAAGTGATGGCACCTTTGCAACCGATATTCGCCCGCTTATTCGCTTAAACTGTTCTGTGTTACTTGAAAAGAACGGTCGCCGTGAGCGCGGTGGTGCAGGGGGCGGTGCGCGTTTAGATTATGGCTATTTTAAAGAATTAGTCGATGGCAAACCGCGTTGGATGGAATACGCCGAAGAAGCTGTTCGCCAAGCAAAAGTAAACCTTGAAGCCATTGATGCACCTGCTGGTAGCATGGAAGTTGTGCTAGGCGCAGGTTGGCCGGGTGTGTTACTACACGAAGCAGTAGGCCATGGTCTAGAAGGTGACTTTAACCGTAAAGGCGCATCGGCGTTTAGCGGTAAAGTAGGTCAAAAGGTGGCATCTGAGCTGTGTACAGTCGTGGATGATGGCACCATTGCAGATCGCCGTGGTTCATTAAACGTGGATGACGAAGGGACACCAGCTGCGTATAACGTGCTTATTGAAAACGGTATTCTAAAAGGATACATGCAAGATAAGCTAAATGCCCGTTTGATGGGTGTTAACCCTACTGGTAATGCACGCCGCGAATCGTATGCTCACTTACCTATGCCGCGTATGACCAATACGTATATGTTAGGTGGCGAGCACAGCCAAGCCGATATCATCAGCTCGGTGAAAAAAGGTATCTTCGCGCCTAACTTCGGTGGTGGCCAAGTGGATATCACGTCAGGTAAGTTTGTATTTAGCGCCTCTGAAGCTTACTTAATTGAAAACGGTAAAATCACCCAACCTATTAAAGGCGCTACACTGATTGGCAATGGCCCAGAAGTGATGCAGCAAATTTCGATGGTAGGTAATGACTTAGCCCTTGATAAAGGCGTTGGCGTATGTGGTAAAGATGGCCAAAGCGTACCTGTTGGTGTGGGTCAGCCAAGCCTTAAAATTGATAACCTTACTGTGGGTGGTACGGCTTAAAAGACTCCATCACATGGCAGGTTAAACTCTTAACCTGCCTCATTTATCTTCGCTTTCTGTTTACACAAAAACTTACACAAATTTTGTATCAATAAAGGTACTTTTGTCGTTAACTTAATTGTGTGAGCTAACCTATTGCTTACAGCAAAAATAAAAATAGCATTATAGGATCAAGATATGAAAGCAATTCCAATTGTACTTGCACTTGCTATGCTGGCAGGCTGTGCATCACAGGCCGTAGTTGATGGGGCTGAAAATGAAATCTACGCTGAGCATGAGTGTCTAGGTGGTGAACTCGAAACCGATTACAGCTATACGATTTTTAGCACCGATGACGACGACAGTAAAAAGGCTGAGGTTAAATCGACCTGTCATTCAGTAAAAACCGAAAGTGAATTCGAGCGCGATTTACGTAATGGTGGTTAACCATTCGTTTAAAGTGGCTTAATTACTTAATTAAGCCACTTTAAATACTAATAAAACGCTAAAAAGTAATAAGCATCCATATACCTGCGGCTATCATAAATAAGTTCTCACTCAGTGAGATAAAGCCGAGTGGCACATTACTGTCGCCACCAACACAGGCGCATTTCAGCTCTCGTTTATCGATATACACAGCTTTAATAACCGATACCGCACCTATGCCACCAATAAATAGTGAAAAGGGTGCTACAGCTAAGGCGGGTAATTCAGCCACCATACCAATCGCTACATACGCCTCGATAAAGGGATAGACATAGGCATAGGGCACAATGCGCATCGCCAGTAAGTCATAGGTAATAAATGAGTTAGAAAAGCTGTATAAGTCTTGCAACTTTTGTATCGCTAGTACCGCCATTGATAATGCAACGAACAGCATCAGGTTCTGCACAGAGAATAAAGCCTCACCGCTGGCATAAGTAAAACCGCAGCTCAGTAGCATAGCCACAGCGAAAATGGCTAAAACTGGGGTATAACTGGTACCTTGTTGGCCAGCCTCGGGCAGATTAAAAAAGTCGCGCAACTCATCGTAACCACCAATGCGTTTATCATTGATAAAGGTTTGCGGTGTGGTTTTTACATCATGCTGCTGTTTGAATTCGTCGGTTTGCTCACGATTGGTTAAGTGACGATCATCAACATCGTAACCATTACGCTCTAATAAATCTTTTGATTTTAAACCGAATGGGCAAATATGCTCATCGGTTACCATGCGATATAAAATTGCAGACTTAGACACAGTGCCTCCTTGTAAAAATGCCATGTTTACTGCGTAATAATTGCTTAATTACACAGTAAATAAGGGCAAATTGTTGCTATAACTGGTTACTTTATTAACAGTTACAAGGTTTATGCCAGCACTGTTTATTGCTTCTAATAGCCTATACTCTCCCTTATAGCTGTACTTTCAAGTAAGTTAGTTAATGGCAATTTTTACCTGAATAAGTTAGAATTATTAGTATCACAGGAGGGGTTATGGCTACCAAAACAGCTAAGACAAGCAATCAGCAAAAGACTAAGTTTACGCCAGATATGGATAACTTTAAGGTCAGTTTAAGCTATGAAGGTCTAACGCTGAAAACTAATAGTGAAGGCAAAAGTATTGCTGAATTGAAGCGTAAATATGCGCGATAAATACGGGGTAGCTCAAGATAAATATTGCTACCCTGCCTCTGATGTATTAATTAATCTATTAGGTATTCGAGAATCGGATATATTAGATCAAGCCGAAGCTGAGTTTACCGCTGAACGCTATAGAACCTATGACTCCCCCCAACAACCTCTCTCTAAGTTCTCACTTGAGCATTTAAAACACCTTCATCATCACTTATTCCAAGATTTATATGTGTGGGCAGGTCAAATTAGGGATGTTGACATCTCAAAGGGTAATACCCGCTTTTGTACTTGGACGCGTATTGAGCCTGAAGCTAACAAATTATTTCGAACCCTTCCGGCAATATCGAATTGTCAGAATAATGATGAACTAATTGAAAAAGTGGCAGATTTGTTTTGTGAGCTTAATTTACTTCATCCGTTCCGTGAAGGTAACGGCAGAGTACTACGTTTCTTTTTTGAAGAAATGTTATATAGCATCGGCTATAAGATTTCGTGGCCTCCAATCTCTCAGCAAGAGTGGATTGATGCGAATATTGCAGGTGTTAATTTAAACCTAGATTTGCTTAAACATATTTTTAGTCAAGCTATTTCTGAGCTTTGATAGTGTACTGAAATCATTGCCAAATTTACCCAATAAAAAACCTTGTGGCAGCACCACAAGGTTTTAAAATTGACTCGCAACTCGCAACTCGCAACTCGCAACTCGCAACTCGCAACTCGCAACTCGCAACTCGCAACTCGCAACTCGCAACTCGCAACTCGCAACGCGAGTTTATCTCATCGTAACAAACTCTTCAGAACCCGTTGGGTGAATAGCCACAACAGCATCGAAGTCTGCTTTGGTTGCGCCCATCTTCATTGCAACTGCAAAGCCTTGGATCATTTCATCAACGGTAAAGCCAATGCCGTGTAAGCCAACAACTTTTTCGTTATCACCTGCACACACGAGCATCATATTACATGCTTGGCGGTGCTGAGTAACTGCTGTGTACATCGCTGCAAAACTTGATTTATAAACCTTTACGTTTTCAGCACCATATTGCGAAATTGCTTCTTGCTCTGTTAAACCAATCGTGCCAATAGGCGGGTGGCTGAATACCACCGTTGGTACTAGCTCGTAGTCCATTTTTAAATCATCAGGCAATTCTTTATTGAATAAGCGCTCTGATAAAATACGACCTGCTTTAACGGCTACTGGCGTAAGTTCGATACCGTTTTCGATGATATCGCCAACTGCATATACATTTTTAGCTGTGGTGTTTTGAAACTCGTCTACTTTTACATAGCCGCTTTCGTTCACTTCAACACCAGCTGCTGCAAGGTTGATCTTGTCAGTTGTTGGTGTACGGCCAATTGCCCAAATAACTTCATCAACGTTTTGGCTGTGACCATTTTCAAAGTGAATTGTTAGGCTACCGTCGTTTTCTTTAACCACTTCTTTAGGTGTGCACTCAGTATGAAGAGTTGGGCCTTCTTTTGCCATAATATCGACAAGGGTATCAACAATGTATGGGTCAAAAGTACGTAGTGGTTTGTTTTTACGAACAAATAAATGTGTTTCTGTACCTAGGCTATGAAGAACACCCGCAATTTCAACAGCAATATAACCTGCGCCAACAACTGCAACACGTTTAGGTTGTTCATTTAGCTCAAAGAAACCGTTCGAATCAATACCAAGCTCAGCACCAGGGATATTAGGAATAGTAGGGCGACCACCAACAGCTACGAGGATATGATCAGCAGTGTATAGCTCACCGTTTACTTCAACTGTTTTACTATCAACAAATTTAGCAAAGCCATTAATAACCGTTACGCCGTTACTTGCTAAGTATTTATTGTAACCTTGGTGAATTCGGCCAATATACGCTTCGCGGCTTTCTACTAATTTAGCCCAGCTAAAGCTTTTAAGCTCAACATCAAAGCCATAGTCTGGTGCGTATGCATTAATTGCTTCAGCAACTTGTGCGCCGTGCCACATTACTTTCTTTGGAACACAACCCACGTTTACACAAGTACCACCCATGTGTTTTGCTTCAATAAGAGCGACTTTTGCGCCACGCATTGCAGCACGGTTTGCAGAGGCAATACCGCCACTACCACCACCAATAGCAATGTAATCAAAATGCTGAGCCATAGTTTGTCCTCAAAAATAGATAAATTTTTATTAATTAATCGATTTATTAATAAGTTGATAATAGCATAATAAAGACCAAGGTTAAGCCCCTTGTATTTCATCAATTCGCCCCAACTTCAAAATCATCTTCGCATAAAATTTGAGAACGAAAATGACAATTGCAGAAAATAACCCACTCATTGGTTTAGAAGGGCTTCCGCCGTTTTCTAAAATTAAACCAGCGCATGTCGTGCCAGCGTTAAAAGCAGCCATTGCTGAGTGCCGCACTAAAATAGACGAGGTACTGGCGATTAAATCGTACACATGGAATGACTTGGTACTGCCGCTAGAAGAAGCTGATGACAAGTTATCACGTTTATTTTCACCGGTATCACATATGAACTCTGTCGTTAACAACGATGAGTTACGTGAAGCTTATGAGCAATGTTTGCCATTGTTATCTGAGTACTCAACCTTTGTAGGTCAGCATCAAGGTTTATATGATGCTTACAATGCACTTCATAATAGTGATGAATTTAAAACACTTACTACTGCCCAGCAAAAAACCATTACCAACGCACTGCGTGATTTTGAATTGTCGGGTATTGCTTTAAAACCTGAGCAGCAAAAGCGTTATGGCGAAATCAGTGCACGTTTATCTGAACTGGCTTCTAAGTTTGGTAACAATGTAATGGATGCCACACTCGCTTGGCAAAAGCATATTACTGATGAAAGTGAACTTGAGGGGTTACCTGAGTCTGCGTTAGCACTTGGCGCTGATACTGCAAAAAGTAAAGAGCTAGATGGCTGGGTATTCACGTTAGATTTTCCATCTTACTTACCAATCATGACTTATGCAGATAACCGCGAGTTACGTGAAGAGTTTTATACTGCGTTTGTAACACGTGCCTCTGATCAAGGCCCCAATGCGGGTGAGTTTGATAACTCAGCTATTATGACTGAAGAGCTTGCACTGCGTCATGAACTTGCTGAGTTACTTGGCTTTAACAGCTACGCTGACATGTCACTGGCGACTAAAATGGCCGAAACGCCAGAGCAAGTTTTCTCATTCTTAGAAGATTTAGCCGATAAGTCTAAACCCCAAGCTGAGCAAGAACTTGCTGAGCTAACGGCTTATGCCAAAGATAAGCACGGTGTAACTGAACTTGCTGCTTGGGACTACGCTTACTACGGCGAAAAACTTAAGCAAGAGAAATACGCGATTTCAGACGAAGTACTGCGCCCTTATTTTCCTGCCGATAAGGTATTAAGTGGCTTATTCACTACAGTAAATCGTTTATTTGGTATTAGTGTTAAAGAAGTGACAGACTTTGATACCTACCACCCTGATGTACGTTTTTTCGAAATTTACGATAGTAGTAATACTTTACGTGGTCGTTTTTATTTAGATTTATACGCTCGTGATCGCAAGCGTGGCGGCGCGTGGATGGACGACTGTATGGGTCGTAAAGTACGTGCAAACGGCGAATTACAAACCCCAGTTGCCTATTTAGTATGTAACTTTAATAAAGCAGTTGGCGATAAGCCTGCGCTGTTCACTCATAATGAAGTGACAACCCTATTCCATGAGTTTGGTCATGGTATTCACCATATGTTGACCCAAGTTGATGCTGCGCCGGTTGCGGGTATTAATGGTGTTGCATGGGATGCAGTTGAGTTACCAAGTCAGTTCCTTGAAAACTGGTGCTACGAAGAAGAAGCGCTGAACTTTATTTCGGGTCATTACGAAACTGATGAGCCGTTACCAAAAGAGTTATTAGATAAACTCCTTGCGGCGAAGAACTTCCAATCAGGTATGCAAATGTTACGTCAGCTAGAGTTTTCGTTGTTTGATTTTACAATCCACCACGATTATAAAGCGGGTGAACCATGTAATATTCAAGCAACTTTAGATGCTGTTCGTAGCAAAACCGCGGTTGTTAAAGCGCCAGCGTTTAATCGTTTCCAACATGGCTTTAGCCATATTTTTGCTGGTGGTTATAGCGCTGGTTATTATTCGTATAAGTGGGCAGAAGTTCTGTCTGCTGATGCGTTTTCTAAATTTGAAGAAGAAGGCATTTTCAACCCTGAAACGGGAGAAGCCTTTTTGAAAAACATTTTAGAAAAAGGCGGCAGTGAAGAGCCAATGGAGCTGTTTAAAAAGTTCCGAGGGCGCGAGCCTAAAGTTGATGCATTGCTTAGACATAGTGGCATTGCAGCATAAAGAATATAAAAATATAAAAGCGCCGTAAGGCGCTTTTTTTATTAATATTTCTTCGCAAAATCACACGCTCGTACTATCCTTCTAAAAAAGAGTATATAGGAATTAAGCATGTCTAAACTGGTATTAGCCATTGATGATGATAAATACGTGCATCATGTGATCGAAGAATCGCTCGCGGGCTTTTGCACACTGCTCCATGCTAAAAATGGTGATGAAGGGTTAAGACAAGCAATAAAACATAATCCAGACATAATATTGCTCGATATAGAGATGCCCGGAAAAACTGGGTTTGAGGTTTGTAATGAGTTAAAAGCAAACCCTGAAACCAAAGATATTCCAGTGATGTTTTTGTCAGGTAAATCAGACTTACCAGACCGTGTTAAAGGGTATAACGCAGGTGCTGCTGACTACATTGTAAAACCATTTAATGCCGAAGAGCTTATGGCACGTATTCGCGTGTTATATCAGTATCGCCAACACTCGAAAAAGCTTAAAAGTGATGTTGAGCGAGCGCAGATCACTGCCGAAATTGCGATGACAGATTCAGGTGATATGGGGCGCATCATGCGTTACGTCGGGCAAAGCTATCATGCACATGATATTAAAGCCTTATCTGAGTATATGTTCGAATTTTTTAACCCCATGGAGCTCGATGTTGTTTTGGCGTTTTGGTATCAAGATGTTGGCGTGTTTTGTAGTGCTAAAGGTGGCGTATGCCCACTTGAGCAAGAGTTATTAGAACAACACCGTGAGTCAAATCGCTTTGTTGACTTTAGTCATCGCACCATCATTAACTACCCAAAAGTATCGATGTTAGTTAAAAACATGCCCTTGGATGATGCACAGCTTTATGGCCGCTACAAAGATTTGTTTCCGCATATTTTGGAAGTGACTAATGCGAAAGTGCAAGATATGGAAATAAACGAACGAGCATTGACGCAGGCAAACCAAATAGGCAATGCTTTTAACGAGCTATCTGAACAAATGCATCAAAACAGTGACTCTCGAGAGCATGCCGTTAAACAGCTAACAGTTCAGCTTGCTGAATTGAACCAATTAGTCGAACATAATGAGCAGTTAAATAGCAGCGATGTGGCTTTGTATTTACAGCAATTGCAGCAAACTCAGCAGTTATTTACCTCTTTAAACGACGATTTAACTCACATTAAACATCAGCTTAATCATATTATCGAATCGCGTAGTGAGTTATTGGTAAACTTACAAAAAATGGCTGAGCCTAGTCATACTGAAGATATCACTTCACAAACGGATATCGAGCTATTTTAAGCCATGCTATACTGGCGCCGAATAAAATAGCTCGGAGTTATACGTGGTAATTCATTGTCCTTTTAAAGAAATGCGTCCTTATTTAGATGCCATAGAGCAACGTTTTGGTTTAGCCAAGTGGGCTGAGCTTAATGCGGGCTTTTCGCTTCATTATGACGATCAGGGCTTGAGTTTGAAAAAAAAGGATGAGCCAAAGCTTGGTGCTATTCATGTTGATTTTGTAACGGGTGCTGCAGCTCATCGACGCAAGTTTGGTGGTGGTAAAGGGCAGGCAATAGCTAAGGCTGTAGGGTTAAACAAAGGTGCCACGCCAGTGGTGCTTGATGCCACTGCAGGCCTTGGCCGCGATGGCTTTGTACTGGCATCACTAGGCTGTAAAGTGATTTTGCATGAGCGCCACCCAGTGGTAGCTGCACTATTATTTGACGGCCTAGAACGCGCCTATAACGATGCTGAAATTGGCCCTTGGATGAAAGAAAACATGAGCCTAGTGTTTGGCTCAAGCCATACTTTACTAGCGCAGTGTAGTGATACACCTGATGTTGTGTACTTAGATCCTATGTTTCCTCATCGTGAAAAATCAGCCCTAGTTAAAAAAGAAATGCGAGTATTCCAAGAGCTTGTTGGCGGAGATAGCGATGCCGATGATCTATTAGAATTTGCTTATCCGCTTGCTAGTAAGCGAGTAGTTGTGAAGCGCCCTGATTACGCCCCATTTCTAAATGACAAAACCCCGAGTATGCAAATCAAAACCAAGAAGAACCGCTTTGATGTATACGTAAAAGCTGCAATGGTCTGATACCATCCGCAATATTAAGCGAATTGGTATTTATTTAACCCTTTTGGGTTAGTTGTTATCGCTTTTACCTGTTATTTTTTACGGTTTACATCAAACTGTCATAAAAGGTTAATATTCTACGCGCGTAACGTTACTTGGGAATATCGTTTATGCGCGTGTCATCATTTACTCGGCTATTGGCCGTTTTACTCACACTCGCCAGTATCTTACTGGCAGCCACTCTGTTCTGGTCAAGCCAAACATTAATAGGAATAGAGCAGCAAGATAACGCTTATAACAAGCTTAAAAACACCATCATAATTGATTTAAAAAGTTACCTAGATGACTATTTAGAGCAAGGTGACAGCCAGTACTTAACTAAAGCCTCAGCACTGATTAGTGAGATTAAAGCACAGCAATTAGCTGGACTTCCCAATGAGTTAGCAGCAACACTGAATACGCAACTCACTGAATTAGATAAAGACATTAATGGTAAGTATCGCGCTTTGGGCAAGTTGTCTGGTAACGAAATGGCTTTACTTGATAACTCGATAAGACAAATGGCCGGATCTGCCTCATCGTTAATTGGTTATGCTAAGAAAGCAGAGCCGCAAACAGCGCTTGCACTTGAGTATTACCAACTTGCCGCTGACTATTACAGCGAAGTCACATCACTTGCTTTGTATACTTATAAGTTGGTTCTTAACTATGATCAAGATACTAAAAGCAGCCTTACGCAAACAGTTACAACACTAAACACACTCGCAGATAAAATCGACAGCCTTGATAACCTAGGTGTTATGAGTGAAGTTGAAGAAGATGCTTTGTTTTTTGGTGAAGAAGCCGAAGACTTAGCGGGTGATATTAAAGCAGAGCTAAGTAGCTGGCCTAAACGTTTTCCCCGTGACTTGGCATCTACTCTTGAACAAGCTGAGCAACGTCAAACGGGTATGCAAGCATTACGCGAACAAATCGGTGCGTTATCTGTAACCGTGCTCGGTGCTGAGCAAAAGCTAAAAGACGAACAAAGCAATCTTAAACAGCAAGTATTTATCGTGTTTTGTGTCGCTATTGGCATGCTTGTAGTGTTGGCGGGTGGTGTGTATTTTGTGCAGCGTAACCAAGTGCTTAATCCACTGCGTCAATTGCGTGATGGTTTTGCCTTCTTGATTGAAAGTAATGAACTTAAAAATATTGAGAGTAAAAACCCGAAAACCGAGGTAGGCGAAATTGCCAGTTACTTTAATCAATTAATAGAGCGTCAACGTGGTGAGGCAGAAGAGCGAGCACAAATGCTTAAGGTTATTAATGACTTTATGCTAGAAATGAGCGAGCACTTACATACCATAGCCCAGCAAACCGATGCCAGCCATTCTCAGGTAGAGCAAAACCAAGATTTACTGAGCGATATTCAACATATAGGTGAGCAAGTAAATAACATTAATAGCCAAGTCGCTGATAATGCTAAACAGACTTTTAATGCGATGGAGCAGAGCCTTGGTTTTGCCGACAGTATGTTAACGGCGAGCTCTCACACAGAGCAGCGAGTTGAACAAGGCCTTGAGAGTTTAAAAGAGTTATTAAAAGGGGTAGATGATGTTGGTCAAGTCATTGAAGTAATTAAAAACATTGCTGAACAAACCAACTTATTGGCGTTAAATGCGGCGATTGAATCGGCGCGTGCTGGTGAGCATGGTCGGGGTTTTGCGGTAGTCGCCGACGAAGTACGAAAGCTGGCAAGACAAACACAAGGCTCGCTTGATGATATTAACAACCAACTTAACCGCTTGAGTGAAAACTCAACGATGGTATCAGAGCAAATTAGCGCACTGGCTAATGATGCTGAGCTGCAAACTCAAAATGCTCAAGAACTTAAACGTAACTCAGAAGGCGTAGCCGGCAACGCGCAAGATGCCAATAAAGTAGCGTTTGATGCCATGGAGCTGGCTAAACAGCAAAATGCCTTACTCGAAAACTTTAGCCAATCAATGCAAAGCATGAAAGGGCAGGTAGGTGAGTCAAACTCATTAGTTAGTGATATTCAGCATCGCCTACAAGAGCAAATGCATACCATTAAAACCAGCTTAGGTTTATAACTCTTCAAAGGGCGAGCAATGTAGTGCATTGTTTGCCTTTAAATCATGCGGTATTCAATTTTTTGGGTATATACTCTGTATTCTTATTTTATTTCAAGGAATCACGATGATCGAACAAGGCCAAACTTTACCTGCGGCAACCCTTAGCGAATTAACCAGTGAAGGCATGCAAACTTTATCAACAGAGGCATTATTTGCTGATAAAAAAGTGGTGCTATTTGCTGTGCCAGGTGCATTTACACCAACCTGCTCAAATGCTCACTTACCAGAGTTTATTACTTTAGCTGATAAAATTACCGCAAAAGGCGTTGATGCAATTTACTGTGTATCAGTAAACGATGCATTTGTAATGAAAGCATGGGGTGAAGCTCATAATGCTGAGCATATTCGTATGCTTGCTGATGGTGATGCAAGTTTTACCAAAGCACTTGGTTTAGATAAAGACACAGCTGGTTTTGGTGGTGTACGTTCAAAGCGTTATGCGATGATTGTTGAAAACCTAACGGTAACAGGTCTGTTTGTTGAACAGGACAAAGAGTTTGTAGTAAGCCGCGCTGAAGCTGTGCTCGAAAAGCTTTAATATAAATACAAAAAAGCCGGACGTGAGTCCGGCTAAAAGTCCCTGGGGGTAAGGGGAGATCAACTATTAAGGTTGATACTGTGCATCCAATGTCAGACCTGAGAAGGTTTTGTATGCATTTAAGCTTAAATGCCAAGTACCTGCTTGTGGGTTACTGAATGTACATGTTTCTGCGTTACCGTTTTTGTACGGACGACAGTCATAGCTTGAAGTAGTTGGTTGGCTACCAAACTTAACAAATAAATCAGCATCGCCAGAACCACCAGACGTTGTTACTGTGAAGCTTGCCATACCTGCTGGCACGTCAATCGTGTAGTGTTTCCATTGACCTGCACTTGCAGAAATATCAGTCACTGTACCACCACCAGCTTGCGGTGCACCTGTGCCAGTACCTGAAGTTGTTAAATCGCCCACTAGGCTAACACCTGAATAAGCAGAGTAGCCGTTAAGCATGACATGATAAGTACCCGCAGTTGGGTTATCGATAGAACATACTTCGTTATTACCGCCTTCATACGGACGACAATCATAGGTTGATGTTGTTGGAGCGCTACCGGCACGAACGTAAAGGTCAGCATCACCTGTTCCACCACTCATAGTGAAAGTTACATTCGTTGCGCCTGCTGGTACTTCCATTGTGTAGAATGTTTGGCTGCTAGCTGAACCACTTAAACCAGTGAGTGCTTGGCCATCTTCTAACACGTTACCTGTTGGTGGTGGCGGTGTTGTGCCTGATGCTGCTGCAACAGCGGCTGCCGCATCAACAATACCTGTACCACAGCTAGTACATGTTGCTGGGAATGAACGCGTTGTTGATTTTAAGATGTTTTCGATTTCATCTGGTGTTGCTGATGGTTTCGCTTGTTTAATTAGCGCCGCTACACCCGCAACATGAGGTGCCGCCATCGACGTACCTTGCGAGTAGTGATATGAATCGCTGCTTGGGCCAGTAGATCCTGAGTTGTGTGTTGATAGAACACCTTCAGAGTCATTAGCAAAGCTTTGTGCGCCACCTGGTGCTGCAACATCGATGTTGCTACCATAGTTTGAGTAGTAAGCACGTCCACCGTCACGACCTACAGATGCAACGTTTACAACGCCATTACAGTTACCTGGATTGTAGTTCGCAGAGTTATCGTTATCGTTACCTGCTGCAATTACGATCACAGAACCGTTGTTACGAGCTTGGTTAATGGCACTTTGCGTGGTTGAGCTACATGAACCGCTACCACCTAAGCTCATGTTGATAACATCAGCAGGATTAGCATTCGCTGGTACGCCTGATACAGAACCACCTGAAGCCCAGATAATACCGTCAGCAATATCAGACGTTAAACCACCACATTTACCAAGTACACGAACAGGAACTACTTTTGCATCGTATGCGACACCGGCAACACCTTCTCCATTGTTAGTCACTGCTGCAACCGTACCTGCAACGTGAGTACCGTGCCAACTAGAGCTTTGTGCACTGTGCGTGTAACCACATTCGTTAGCGCTGATTGCATCACCCGGATCGCGTGCATCGCTATCACGACCACCGCCGTCATTTGCTACAGACAGATTAGAGATCATGTCGTAACCCGGTAAAATATTGGCATTAAGGTCAACATGCGGACGGTAACCTGTATCGAGTACCGCTACAACCACACCACTACCTGTTGCTGTGTCCCAAGCGGTAGGTAGGTTTAAACCACCCGCTTGCTCGTAGTAGTGCCATTGGTCGTTATAACGAGGGTCGTTAGGTGTTGCGAATGGCTTTAACATTTGGTCGATTTCGATGTATTCAACATTACCTGTTGCAACCATCTCTTGCATGAACTCTTGCGCTTCTTCAGCAGAAAGTTTTTTATCAGCACGCATTACGTGGTGATTACTCATCGCCATTGCACGAACATATTGGGCTTTTACTTTGCCTTTTTTACTGGTGAAGTTTTTAACAAAGCCTTGAGCCTTTTTGTTCATCATAGTTGGCGATTGTTCTGCTGCCGACATCGTCATCATTTCATCACTGTTGTTTTTATACTTAATGATGAACTGCGTACCAAAGCCGTCTTGACCTTGTAGTTTTGCTGCCGTTTCCTGCATCGATGGTGTCATAAGTTGGTTTGGAGTCGCCATTGCTGCCGTCGTCCCAAACAACGCAGTCAAGCTCAGTGCAATTGCGCACTTTTTCAAGTTGTTGTTAGTTGTCATAATGATCCCTAGATTGTTATGTTAATCTCCACGATATTTTTCGCGAAGGGGGACAAAGGTAAAATAAATGTAAATTAAGTTAAAATATCGTTTTATTATGTTTGTCTCTATTTTGGTTATAACTAAATGTATAGATGGCTAAATGGTGCTTTTTTCGTGTGTTTTTCGTTCTTTTCTAATTAAAAAGTTTTAATTTTTAGATTTTGAGTTTTTACTTTATTTCGTTTTTTGGTTTTATCTTTTTTGTAAAAACACCTCACAGTTAACACCTCACGTAAAATAACTTGTTATAATCAGCTAAATTTTTTTAGTGAGTATGAGTAATGACCCAAGTAGATGTAATTGTGATAGGCGCTGGCGCTGCAGGTTTGATGTGTGCTGCACAAGCAGGCTACCGTGGTCGCAATGTTACTGTGCTTGATATGGGCAAAAAGCCGGGCCGTAAAATATTAATTAGCGGCGGCGGACGTTGTAACTTCACCAATGAAAATGCAAGCCCAGACAACTACTTGTGTGGTAATCCTCACTTTGTAAAATCGTGTTTAAGCCGATACACCCAGCATGACTTTATTGAGCTGGTGGACCGTCACGGCTTGGCTTATCATCATAAAACACTGGGTCAGTTATTTTGTGATAACAGCGCGCAAGATATCGTCGATATTCTTCTAACTGAGTGCGAGTGGGCGGGGGTTAACATTACTCTGCGTAACGAAGTACTCAGCGTGACTAAAACCGATGCGGGTTATGAAGTTATTACCGAACAAGACAGCTATCAATGTGAGTCGTTAGTTGTCGCATCGGGCGGATTAACCATGCCTAAGCTTGGTGCATCGCCAATTGGTTATAAAATTGCTGAGCAATTTGGTTTAACAGTGCTGCCAACCATGGCGGCATTAGTGCCATTTACTTTGCATCAGCATGATAAAGATCGCTTTGACGGGTTATCGGGGATCAGCATTCCTTGTCTGGTTACCAGTGAAGATGGCACCCAATTCAAAGAAAACATCTTGTTTACTCACCGCGGCCTTTCGGGCCCAGCGATTTTGCAAATCAGCTCATTCTGGCGTGCAGGGCAAACGGTGTATATTAACTTGTTACCAGAGCTTGATTTAAAACAGCAGTTCGAAGATTGGCGTCAAAGCCAAGGTCAAAAGTCATTAAAAAATACCCTTGCGACAATTTTACCAAAACGCTTTGTTGAAATGCTGCACGACAGCAAAGCAATTCCTGATTGCAATGTAAACCAGCTAAGCCATGCTCAAATCGACGCGCTACATGATTACATTCACAATTGGCAAATTAAACCAAACGGCACCGAGGGTTACAGAACCGCCGAAGTCACGCTTGGCGGTGTAGACACCGACGAGTTAAGCTCAAAAACCTTCGAAGCGAAAAAGTCACCGGGCCTCTATTTCATCGGCGAAGTCACCGACGTAACCGGCTGGCTAGGCGGCTACAACTTCCAATACGCCTGGAGCTGCGGCTTTGCAGCAGGGCAGTATTGTTGATTGAAGGTTGCTAGTTGTTAGGAGCTAGGAATTAGCTTAGCAGGTGGTTGTAGGTCGTGCTTTAGCGCGTTTTTTTATGACGCCATGAATGACTACCTACATTACTGAAATCTAAGTTTTGGCTAATAAATAATCAAAGCATAATCACAATATAGTCTCTATTTATGTTTTCATCTCAGCTCTTTCTTGCGACTCTAATAACATGCTGAACCTTTTTAATAAGCTGGCAGCTATCGTAGATAAATCTTGATGAAGGCAAAACTCTTCAAGTATGTATCTAGAATCTTTATAGCCCTGCTGAGTTCCTTTTAATGGTATGGTATTAAAAAGGAACGTTAAATATTTCTTTGATTCAGCATCTCTACCGAATAGTTGTAATTGCCAGCCGCTAGGAGCTATAAACAAATCAAAGGCTATTTTGTAGGAGAAAAACTCAAAGTCATGAACAAGACAGGATTTAGAGTATATCCATTGCCTTTTGCATTGAGGCGGTTTTTCAATTTTTTGTTGTAGCTCAACGACTTTATTATTGAGTTTGGCTAAGAATTTATTTCTTTCTCCAAGTAGTGCTTCTATTTTTTCAAAGTTATCTAGAAAAAACTGATCATTTTCGTCAATTTTCATTTTGCTTCCAGCTAGTCCTTCAATGCTATTCATAAAATCTAGTAAGTAAAAGTACCACTTGTTTTTTGTGATTTGATAATGAGACATGCGTCTTCTTATCTCAGTAAATAGTTCTTCATAAGTGACGTTTACAAAACCATCACTTGGTTGCTCTTTTTTTATACTTAATACTATTTTCACTATCTCTAGATTATTCGGTTGAGCCCATTTTTTGAGCGCATAACTGTAGTCATTTAAATCATTATTAAGATGATGGAAAATTTTATTTTCTATACCTATTAGTAAGTTGTCAGTTTCAATTAATAAGTCTAACCGCTTTTGATTGAATGTAGATTCTTCGCGACTAACTAGAACATTTTTTAGATTCCTATCCTCAATGGCAACTTTGTTAAGAATGGAACTTAGAAGTAAATCTTGTAAACCATGTTCATTGTGAGGATTAAGATAAAATGCGAGTACATTACTTGCCACATTTTCATAGTGAGGGTAGCCAGATATATCGAAAATACTCATTTCTAGCTGACTTTTTGGCAGTTCCTCAAACTCGCTGAGTAATCTTTTGAAGTCAGCAGGTGTGTAAGTAGACATAAAACTAATTCCCTTTAAATATTCTTAAAGCATTTATAGTGAGGGTCGGTTAAAAATATTGTTTTAACCTCAAACAAAGAAAATGCATGCTTAATTTTTTTTACTATGTGCTTTTTAAATAGCTTTCTATCTAAGTATATATACGTAACTAATTCGTTGAAATTATATATGACCCTGCCTCTTGGGAAGTTGTAGTAATCGCTCTCGCTCAGATAGATATCAAATTGTTCAAAGATTAAGTTTTCTTCCCATTCTTCATGGTGTAAAAAGGGACTGTCAATTAGGCCCAAGGTGTCTACTTCTAAATTAGCTGTATTAATAGCTTTATAAATTAGCGTATTTTCAACATACCAAAATATTCCCACTTTGTTTTTAATCATAAGACTCTCCTGTTAAAGGTCCCATCAAAACTCGATTTGATGGCACTTAGAACCCTTTATGGAGCTAAAATGTAGGATGTCTTATGTCATATTTATTTAAAGTTAGAGTAATATCTAATGGCAGAATAAAGGGGGCTGCATAATGAAAATAGTTATAAGGACTGTCTCGCTAAAAATTGTCGCCATAAATGGCGACCTACATAATACCGCTTACCGATTTTTTCTCTAAGCCGCTACTTCAACACAATTACGGCCATTACTCTTCGCTTTGTACAGTGCTTTGTCAGCAATGGTGAGTGTTTCTTTTATAGTAGTTGCGGCATGGGCTACGCTGTGAACACCAATGCTTACTGTAAATTTAACTGTTTGTGTATCATCAACATTAATAATGGTTTCTTGTGCTTGTTTGCGAATTCGTTCGGCAACCTGCTTGGCATCTTCAAGGTTACAATTAAGCAGTAATACGAACTCTTCACCGCCGTAGCGACAGGCTATATCCCCTTTGCGCTGCTTTGCTGTAAGTATATTGGCAAACTCAATAATAACTTTGTCACCAATATCGTGCCCATAGGTATCGTTTATATTTTTGAAATGATCGAGATCGGCAATCAGTAAAGATAATGGCTGATTATTTGTGGCTGTTGCTGCAATTAACTCTTCACTTTTTCTATCGAAGTAGCGACGATTAAACAGGCCTGTCATTGGATCTGTGTCGACTAAGCGAGTGAGCTCTTTTTGCTGCGCTTTTACTTTTTCAAGTGTTTTAATTCGGTATGAGAGAATAAACGCCATCATTAAAGCTTCGAGTAAAATGCCTATTCCCACGCCATGACTATTGATCACGTTAGCATCACTGATCCCTTTGTAATAAAGCACTGCCAACATATTGAAAATGACAAACATAGAGTGACCAAGTAAAAAGTATTTTGCTAGTGGGTTTCCTTTGCGCCATAGCGAAATAGATACCCCGAATGTCACCGTCATCATAAGTGCGGCTAAGCTACTAGCTGGCTTTAATGCGCCAACGATATCGAATAAGCTGTAGATAAAGTCGCCAACAAGCAACAATAATATAATTGAAAGGGCAATATGCTCTTTAGGGTAATGTTTCTTGGTCTCGAAAATGAGCATTACAAAGATCACCAAAAAGCTTGGCATACTGAGTAAGTTTGAGTTTAGTTGGAAAAGCTCTGCACTAAATACACCAAAAAAATTTGCCGCTACACCGTAAGATAACGCCACCCATACGGTGCCTGAAATCAAGTATAGGGCGTATACGATGTTCTCGATTTTTCGGGCCGATAAATACAAGAAAAAGTTATATATCATTAGCGCAAGCATCATTCCAACGAGTAGCGCAATGTAATTACCGTTACCGACTAATGCACGTTTAGAGTGCTCTTCGTCATATATATTAAGAGTAAACCACTGGTGTGAGTAAGTTACAGATTTCACATAAAGGATTTTTTGCTGAGCTGGTGCTAAAGCAAACGAAAAAACGGCACTCCCGCCAAACATATTGGCTTTTACCCCAGATTTATCTAAATAAACATCTGTTTGATTAATGAGTTGCCCATTGTGGGTTTCGTAAAATCCCACCTCTTCTAGATGGTAAGCATCGGGGTTGTGAACAAATAAACGTAAGCTATCGCTATAGTTATTTTTGATGATTATTTTTGACCAGGTCGTTTTTGCGTTAGTACCTAAAGTGAGCTCATTTTTACTGTTGATAAAATTTTCACTTTGTATCTCAGTGAATGGAGTATTGCCTTGCTTATCGATGAAATAGCTCATGTTGAATTGCGTAAGATTAACGCTGCGCTCGTTAATAAAGATTACAGAGTTAGCCTGATCCGCATAGCTGTTTTCTGTCACAATTAAGCATAGTAAATAGAAAACAATGAGCTGTGATAAGCGTGCAATCATCCTTAATGCCTACATCTTGATATTAATAATAAAGTGTTATTTTTAACTTAAAACACAGGATTGTCGAGCGAATTTTATCCAAAATAAAAAAGCCGCTAAGTATAGCGGCTTTGTTGGTTGCGAAAATATTAACGTAGGTCGAAACGATCTAGCGTCATTACTTTAGTCCACGCTGCTACGAAGTCATCAACAAACTTCTGTTTAGCATCGTCAGATGCGTACACTTCAGCAATTGAACGTAGCTCTGAATTTGAACCGAAGATTAAATCTACAGGTGTTGCTGTCCACTTAAGTTTGCCTGACTTACGGTCACGGCCTTCGTAAACACCTTCTTCAGAAGACTTAGACCACTTCGTTGACATATCTAGTAGGTTAACGAAGAAATCATTGCTTAATGTGCCTGGTTTTTTCGTGAATACACCGTGTTTAGTTTGGTCAGTATTCGCGTTAAGGGCGCGCATACCACCTAGTAGTGCAGTCATTTCTGGTACTGATAAGCTTAGTAAGTCAGCGCGCTCAACTAACATTTCAGCAGGTGATTTCCATGCTGAGCTGTAGTAGTTACGGAATGCATCTGCCGTTGGCTCAAGTACTTCGAATGATTCAACGTCAGTCATTTCTAATGACGCGTCCATACGACCTGGCTTGAATGGTACTGTGATAGAGAAACCAGCGTCGCTTGCTGCTTTTTCGATTGCAGCCGCACCACCAAGAACAATCATATCTGCTAGTGTAATTTCTTTACCGCCAGATGCTTTTTTGTTGAACTTAGTTTGGATTTTCTCAAGTTTGTTCAGTACTTTAGCTACTTCTTTCGGATTATTTACCGGCCAATCTTTTTGCGGAGCAAAACGAATACGTGCACCGTTTGCACCACCACGCATATCTGTGTCGCGGTAGCTTGCTGCTGACGCCCAAGCAACACGCACGAGTTCAGATACAGATAAACCAGAATCTAAGATGCTTGCTTTAAGTGACGAGATATCTTTGCTGTCTACTAGTTTGTGGTCAACCGCAGGGATGTAATCTTGCCAAATTAATACTTCTTCTGGCACTAAGTCACCTAGGTAACGAGCACGTGGGCCCATGTCACGGTGGTTTAGTTTGAACCATGCTTTAGCAAATGCCAGTTCGAACTCTTTCGGGTCGTTTAAGAAACGCTCTGAAATCTTACGGAACTCAGGGTCTGCTTTTAACGCGATATCAGTTGTGAACATGATAGGCGCATGACGCTTACCTTTAATGTGTGCATCTGGCACTAGGTTAGATGCTTGACCATTTTCAGGGATCCACTGAGTTGCGCCTGCTGGGCTCTTCGTTTTAACCCACTCAAAGCTGAACAAGTTTTGTAGGTAGTTGATTGACCAACGTGTTGGTGTCACTGTCCATGCGCCTTCAAGACCTGAAGTAACAGTATCTTCTGAGTGACCTTTACCACATTTGTTTTTCCAACCTAAACCTTGCTCTTCGATAGCCGCAGCTGCTGGCTCTTTGTCTAAGCAGGTCGCTTTTTTCGCACCGTGTGCTTTACCAAAGCTGTGACCACCGGCGATAAGTGCAACGATTTCTTCATCGTTCATTGCCATGCGGCCGAATGATAAACGAATGTCTTCTGCTGCTAGCAGTGGATCAGGGTTACCGTGAGGGCCTTCTGGGTTTACATAAATTAAGCCCATCTCAACTGCCGCTAATGGGCCTTTAAGTTTGCCTTTTTTGTCACGACGTTCGTCAGTTAGCATTTTGCCTTCAGGGCCCCAGTATACGTAATCTGGCTCCCAATCGTCTTCACGACCACCGGCATAACCGAAGGTTTTGAAGCCCATTGATTCAAGCGCAACGTTACCTGTTAACGCCATTAAGTCAGCCCAAGAAATGCTGCGACCGTATTTTTGTTTTACAGGCCAAAGTAAGCGACGCGCCTTATCAAGGTTCGCGTTATCAGGCCAGCTGTTTAGTGGGTCGAAACGTTGTTGACCACCGCCTGCGCCACCACGACCATCAAAAGTACGGTACGTACCTGATGCGTGCCACGCCATACGGATGAAGAATGGACCATAGTGACCGTAGTCAGCAGGCCACCAATCTTGAGAATCAGTCAATACTTTCTCAATATCGGCTTTCACTGCGTTTAGGTCTAACTTTAAAAATTCTTTTTTGTAATCAAAGTAAGGACCCATTGGGTTTGATTCTGCGCCATGGGCACGAAGTTGGCTAAGATCTAATTGTTCTGGCCACCAGAATTGGTTTGATTTGATGTCGTTAGTTGCTTGTACGCCTGTTGCTACGAGTAAAGATACTGCAACAGCGACTTTAGACAACGCTGACGTTGATTTTTTAAACATTGTGTAGTCTCCAGTTAGAAGTTGGATGAAATATAGAGTTGTTCTGATTAACTTTCCACTTACAAACTGGGGTTTAAATCGATTGATAAAATCGAAAAAACAGATTGTTTGATTGATTTTATAGAACAAAGCCAGCAAAAATGCTGGCTCTGGGGGAGGTGTGCTTTAAGCTGAAAATCAGCTTGTTGCTTATTCTTCAATAAAAGGGATGCCGTTTTTGATCCAATCAGCAGCTGGCTTGCCTTTTAAGTAATGATCAAAGTATTCCATCATGCGCACCGAGAAATCCACTTGATTAGGGAACTTCTTCAAGTGATGTGGTTCACCTTCGTATTGTAAGAAGGTGGCATCTTTACCTGCGCGACGAAGCGCTAGATAGTACTGAACCCCTTCGTGCCAAGGCACAGCGTCATCTTTGTCACCAAACATAATCAGAATAGGGGTATTCACTTTATCGGCGAAGAACACCGGTGAGTTTTCGATGTACAGCTCTGGCGCTTCGAATAAGGTTTTACCAATGCGGCTTTGCCCTGTTTCGTATTGGAATTGACGCGCAAGGCCTGATTTTAAGCGAATACCGCTATACGCACTGGTCATGTTAGATACAGGCGCACCCGATACAACCGCCTTAAACATATCTGTTTGCGTGATCATAAAGGCACTTTGATAGCCTGCCCATGAGTGACCTTGTAAACCAATTTTGTCTGGATCAGCAATGCCTAAATCAATTAACTTTTGAGTGGCATTGATCATCGTTTGGGTTGACGATTTGCCCGGATGACCAATTTCAAAACGGATATCAGGTAAGAAAATCGCATAGCCATTTGAGGTAAACATCGGGAAGTTAGGACGATGATTTAATTCCATTTTCGGGAAGTCATACATGCGTTGGCTCATATAGCGGTAGAAGTACACAACCACCGGAACCTTATCGCCTTTTTTGTAGCCCGCTGGCTTGATTAATACGCCTTGTAAATCTTCACCATCAAACCCTTTGTAACTAATAAGCTCAGGTTTTTCACCCCATGCAAAGTTGCTAATTTGTGGGTTTAGGTTGGTAACACGCTGTGGCTTTTTAAAGCTAAAGTCAGTTTGGTAGTAATCAGGGAATTGCTGATATGTTTGCGCAGTAAATAGGTATTTGTCGGCATTTTTTGCCTTTTTCACCACATCATAGCGCTTTTTACCCGATAGTACTTTGCTTACTTTATTGCTTGCTAAGTCAAGCTTGGCAATTTCAGTTTGCTTATCTTGCAGGTTGGTTGCGCTTAGCAATAATGTTTCGTCTTTGGCAAAGCCCACTTGGTCTTTATCAAGTTTAATAACACGATATTGGGTATTGGTTTCTTTACCTTGGGTTAGGCGCGTTGCCTTTTGTGTTTCGACATCAAAAGCCCAAATATCAAATTTGCTGTAAACCAGTACTTGGCTGCTGTCGTTTAACCAGCCCGCAAAACCATAGCCCGGTTGAGGTGATGGGTAGTCATGCTTATCATCGGTAAAAATAGCATTAATTGCTTTAGATAACGTTGAAACCTTGTTGTTACCTAAATCTTTTAGCTGAACTTGGCTGTCTTGGAAAAATGCTGCAAATTGGCCATTTGGCGCAAGGCTTGGTCTAAACGGATAGTCGCTGATGATAGCGGTTTGTTTACCAGTTTTAACATCCACGCTGAAGTAATCTGCGTAAAAACCGCCATACATAACACGTTCTAGGTAAGGTAGGTCTGAGTAACCTAATAGAGCTTCGCGATGAGTATTAAGCGAAACCTCTGGCATGTTTGGCGTGCTTAACTGCACAACTTGCTGACCATTTACATGATATACCGCTTGGTAGTGGCGCAGCTTATTGGCTTTGTTCCATTGCTGCTCTTCGCGTGGTTTTATTTCAGCGTCTTTGTTGTGCCAAACGTTTAGGCCTTTTTGGTCGCGAAT